>CAKRWZ010000147.1 GCA_934418295.1 uncultured Mediterraneibacter sp. | reverse complement strand
ATTTCTCTTATTTGTTTCATTCTCGGAAGCAAATAGGCATTCTTATCCGTTCTTTTTGCCATATAGAATTCCAGTGCCAGCATAGCCTTGGCGTTTAGATATACATACCGGTCCTTTTCTCCTTTTCCATGAACCAGTACCCGTTCTCCGTCGATATCTGTAATCAGAATGTTTGCCATCTCCGACACCCTGCACCCCGTGGAAAGCAGCATTTCTATAATCAACTTTTCCTTCCCCCCTCGTGCACAAAACCGTAGCTTCTCAATTTCCATTTCTGTCAATGCTTCTTTTTTTGTTTTTTCAATCTTTATCCGATCAATGTGCGTCATTGGATTTTTTCTGATTAACTCTTCCGAATAAAGCCAGTTGAAAAAACTTCCAAATGCACGAATCTCACTTCCTATCGTCACTTTTGATACCTTATCCCGATTCTGCCGGATCGCCATGTAGTAACGGATATCTCCCGCCGTAATCTCATCCACATTTTTTCCGATTTTTTCCAGAATCTTTTTGATCTCTTTCCCGTAATATTCCAGCGTTCTTTCCGTGCATCCCTTTACCTTTTTGGCGATCAGAAATGTTTTGATCAGATATTCATTCCGATCTGTCTGAAGCTCGGCAATTTCTGTGCTTCTGCTTGTGATCTCGTATTCATTCGTCAACAGATACAGAACGCTTTTGATTTCGCTCATTTCCTGATCTGATACCGTCTGAATATACAAGCACAGCTTATTGATCATTTCTTCCCTGCAGTCTTGAACAGCACTCACATCAGCATCCCCTTTCTTGCTGGCGTGTACATCACTCTTTCCGGTGGATATTCTTTCGGATTTATGTATGGCTCGCACAGGGTATCTCCCTGCACCACCGTCGCTTTAATCCCAAGCAGGCTCAGTTGCACGTAAGTCATATACACGCCTTTCCAGTCCAGATCCTGTGCGACCACATCCATGCACCTCTATGGATTGAGTCCCCGGTCTTTGAGTGTCTTTACTACTGCAATGATCATTCCTCCCGCCCCGGTTGATGGTTCATTGACAATCATCGGATTTTCCTCACTCACATCCTCCGGGATCGTAAGTCCTGCCGTCATCATTGATACATGAAACGGGGTAAAAAACTGTCCTGTCTGTTTGCTTCCCCACTCTCCGGACATAAACACTTTGCCCAGTACGTCCTCGATATTTTCTTCCAGCGCTTCCACCAGCATTTCATTCAGTTCGCAAAATCCCTCTATAGTCTTTTCTCCATGCTTCCGCACAATATCCAGATACTGCGCTTCTCGCTGCTGCCAGATTTTACTCCTCATCATCTCGCTGCCATTGCTGATAGCGATCGCCAATGCCTTGACCCAATCTGCAAAAATCTCGTAGCCGGAATACTGCCCGGACAGCTGTGTGATCTTTTTAGCTATTTCTTCCGCTTTCATGCTCTCCTTTGCTACCTTCATCTTCTCCCATCATCACGTCCAGCAGTTCTCTGAGTTCTTTTGCCTGATGTTTTGCAAATGCCAGACACACTTCTTTCACTATCACCGTTCTGACGTGCGGATCTATAATCGCCGCATACTTTCTCAAAATACCCGCACACTCTAATTC
>CAKRWZ010000146.1 GCA_934418295.1 uncultured Mediterraneibacter sp. | reverse complement strand
ATGATGATGCGATCAGAGCAATCAAGTTGATCGTTTCCAAGATGGCAGATGCTGTTATCGAGGCAAACCAGGGAATGACCGGCGAGGATTATGTAGAAGAAGCTGCAGAAGAGGAAGCTGCAGAGTAAGAAACACAGACAGATTCGATCAAGATGGAGGAATAAAATTATGGCAATTACAGCTAGCATGGTAAAAGAATTAAGAGAAATGACGGGTGCAGGCATGATGGATTGCAAAAAAGCCCTGAATGAGACCAATGGCGATATGGACGCTGCTATTGAATTCCTGAGAAAGAACGGTCAGGCAAAAGCAGAGAAGAAAGCCGGAAGAATCGCAGCCGAAGGTATTGTAAAAGCTGAAGTAAAAGATGATAAAGTTGCAGCTATCGTAGAAGTAAACTCTGAGACAGACTTCGTTGCAAAGAATGATGAGTTCCAGGGATTCGTTGCTGCAGTTGTAGATCAGGCAGTTGATACAGATGCAAAAGATATGGATGCATTCCTGGCTGAGGCCTGGAAAGCAGACACAAGCAAGACTGTAAAAGACGCGCTGGTAGAGAAAATCGCAGTGATCGGTGAGAACCTGAATATCCGCAGATTCGAGAAGATTGTAGCTGAGAACGGATGCGTTGTAGCATACATTCACGGCGGCGGACGTATCGGTGTTCTGGTAGAGGCTGATACAAATGTGATCAACGATGAGATCAAAACAGCACTGAAGAATGTTGCAATGCAGATCGCAGCAATGTCTCCGAAGTACGTTTCCAGAGACGAAGTTTCTCAGGAATATATGGATCACGAGAAAGAGATCCTTCTTGCAGCTGCAAAGAAAGAAAATGCAGAAAGCAAGAAACCAAAGCCGGACAACATCATCGAGAAGATGATCATCGGACGTCTCAACAAAGAGTTGAAAGAGATCTGCCTGCTGGATCAGACATACGTACAGGACGGAGATCTTACAGTCGGACAGTACGTTGCAAAAGTTGCAAAAGAGAACAATGCAGAAGTAACAGTTAAGAAATTTGTACGTTTCGAGACTGGTGAAGGAATCGAAAAGAAAGTAGAGGACTTCGCAGCAGAAGTTGCAGCACAGATGAACGCATAAGTCAATATTGTGTTAAATTTCTGAAATGATGATAACCCTTATGAGTGGTGTGACACTGTTTGTAAGGGTTATTTTTATGCCAAAGTGGATTTGTTCAATCGAGAGAATTTCTTTGTGCAGAGAATAATTCAGAAAAGCACAAGTGAAAAGAAATGTAGACTTTGGGGAATTTATTTGGAATGATTAAAAAGTATACATAAGAGCTGTATAATTTTACCTATAAATAGAGGAGAGTTTTAAAATGAATTGATTAGAAGGTAAAGTAGCCGTAATCACAGGAGGAAACTCAAGAGTAGGAGAGGCAACAGCGAAATTGTTTGCCAGTGAAGGAGCAACTGTTGTGATCACAGCGAGAAGAGAGGCTGCATTGGAGAAAGTAGCAGATGAGATCAGGGAAGCAGGTGGAGAGGTCTATGCAGTTGCTGCCGATATTTCCAAACTGGAAGACTCGGAGAAGCTTATGTTGCATCA
Organism: uncultured Mediterraneibacter sp.; assembly: GCA_934418295.1. Classification (GTDB taxonomy): domain Bacteria; phylum Bacillota; class Clostridia; order Lachnospirales; family Lachnospiraceae; genus Mediterraneibacter_A. Next base: position 29 of record CAKRWZ010000146.1, on the reverse strand, counting down.
AAAGCTGCAATTGTCGGTGTGACAAAGCA
>CAKRWZ010000145.1 GCA_934418295.1 uncultured Mediterraneibacter sp. | reverse complement strand
GGGCAGGGATCATGCACTGGCGGCAGTCCTTCATTCCATTGTTCATGAATTATCGCATTATTTTCAATGGCTGAAAAATCGGAACGAATGGGAACAGGCAGATAAAAAGACTATGAATGCACAGGAGCGGCAGGCGGTCTATTATGCCAGGGAAATTGTTATGGATTATGCGGAAATCGTCGAACATCCATGAAAACATACAGGAAAAATATTTGTGTCACCAGTGGTGTCACAAATCAATTCTTAATTATGTCTGGCGGTAAGAGTGTAGGATATTATGTGATGGGGAGCTGAAAGAATAGGATTCTAGTGTGCAAGAAAAACGGAGGAAAACAGATGGAGGAAAACAATAGAATAAAAATAAAAGCATATATGATTTATTCAATTGTGATGTTACCCGTGATTGGAATATCTGCTTATTTAGAAGTACTTGTGATAAAGAAAATGATTGCATCTATTAAGCTTGCGAATAGGGCTGAGGTCTGGGGATCAATTTTAGCGATTTTTTTATTACATTTAATATATCTTTATGTGGCATTTTATTTGATTTATATAGGAAGAAGAATTGAATTGACAAGAGAGGGGTGCATCATTTCATATTTGTGGATAAAACGAAAATATGGCTGGGAGGAGTATCCGATAAAAAAAGTAGAGCGATATTCAAAATATCGTAATCTCTGGGCACCGAATACATCGTATGATGAGGGGGCGGTTTTTTCGAAAGTACAGGTAAAACATTCAAAAAAATATCAACCGGGGGAGACGAGATCGTTTTTGACGCGGTATGTGTTTTCGACTGTGTGGATTTGTTTCCGGAATGAAGAGTGCGGAAAGAAATGGTCATATAATGACGGATTGTTTGAAGTGGACAAGGAAGAATTTCTTCAGAAGATGGAAGAATGGGGCGTGGAACTGGAGATGTTGGAGTAATATCCAGAAGAACTGTAATAAGAACATCAATACAGGCTATAAAAAATGCCACGAATATGGCAATTGGACGATTTATAGCAGGCGCCGGATATGCTGCGGCAGCGAATGCGTTGGCGGCTATGGCAAAGAATAAACGAATAAGGAAAAAAAGATGATATACTATATTTATTATTTGAGTATCGGAATTGGAATTTTCGGAGTTGTAAAAATGCTTTCAGATTATGTCTGGTTTAATAGGAAAGAAAAACAACCTGGGAATGTATATCCGGCGGGGGTTATACAGTTTTTGGGTGGATTGACTTCTGTAGGAACTCTTGTATTCGGATATAGTCTAAATGTAGCAATGGATGCGGCGTACCTGATTTTTTTAATAGTACCATGTGCTTTATTTTGTATTCATCAAACATACGTGTCGTATACAAGGAAGAAGGCTTTCAATATCGGTCAATATGGGGAAGGCGATATGTATTTCAGTATGAGGAGGTGTCGTTTGTAAAAATAGGTTCAGAAATACTTACCATTTATACAGACAAAAGGAAGATTAAGCTGAGATATGAGTTCCTTAGAAAATGTGATGGTTTTGTAAAAATACTAAAAAAGAAATGTTCTGGCAGGTATAAGACAATCTTTTAAGATCGGTAAGCGAAAGATTGCCGCTTTGCAGCCCGCCGCAGGCGATCACGCCCAGCGCGCCGCCGTTGGAGCAGGCCGCCGCAAATTCGCCGGTG
>CAKRWZ010000144.1 GCA_934418295.1 uncultured Mediterraneibacter sp. | reverse complement strand
CCTCTGTGAAGGATACCTGGACAGAATATGTTTCAGATGGTGATGCCATTCTTGCAGAGCCTGAAGACTATATGATCCTGAGGTGAGAAGAATGGATATTAAGAATCATGATACAGACAGAAAGAGATCTGTTGCCATGAGAAAATGGTTAAAGACAGCCGGCTTTACAGCTGCTTTTCTGGGAATCGTCTGGATAGTTTTTCAATATTCTGGATTTGTGTCGGAAACGGTTTATGAGGAAAGTGTTTCTCATCTGGCGGAGGTCTTTCATCAGTCAGACAATATGTTAAGGGAGCTGACAAATAAGAATCTGACGTATCTCCATATGTGGGGTGAGAATCTGCAGAATATCTCCGGTGAAAGCGAGATCCGTGAGTATATAGAAAAAGCGCAGAAGGATGCCGGCTTTTTGGAATTCTATTTTCTGTCAGATGACGGCAATTATAAGATGCTGACAGGCGAAACCGGATACCTTGGATTACAGGAAAACAGTGAAGAGGAGATCCGGCAGGGAATGGATGTTATAACGAAGACAGCAGTTCCCGGAAAAGCTCAGAGGATTGTTTTTGCCACTCCTGAGGCACATGGAAGCTATCAGGGCTTTGAATATGATGCAATTGCTATTGCCTATGAAAACGCTGATATTGTAAAGGTACTGGATATTTCTGCGTTCAAAGGAAATGCCAGGAGTTATGTTGTTCATCCGGATGGCCGTGTTGTGGTCGATCATTCTTTTGAGTCATGGGGGAAGGTGTATAATTTCTTTGGCGTTCTGAGAGAGCATTCCGATATGTCTGAAAAAGAGATCAATGAGCTTTCGGAGAAGTTCAAAGAGGGACCTGCGGATGCGATGCTGGTAAATCTGGATGGAAGGAACTATTATCTGGTCTATGAAAAATCGGATATTCAGGACTGGATATTTCTGGGAATTGTCCGGGCGGATATCGTCAATGCCGGTATGAACCGTCTGCAGCTTAGTACCATGCTCCTTATGGGTGCAGCCGTGCTCTGTATTGCCGTATTTCTTATCAGCCTTATTATCCAGAAAAACAGGATAAGCCTTAGAAAAAAGGATACGGAGATCCTGTACCGGGATGAGCTGTTTCAAAAGCTTTCAATGAATGTGGATGACGTTTTCCTGATGCTGGATGCCAAGACCTGGCAGGCAGATTACGTCAGTCCGAATGTGGAAAAGCTGCTGGGTATTACCGTAGAGCAGCTCCGTAAGGATATTTGTGTTCTGGGAAAAATAAATCCCGGGAATTCCGAAGCTCCGGAGAAGAATTATCTGGAGGGGCTCCAGGTTCATGAACAGAAAGAAGGGGATTTTGAATATGTTCATCAGAAAACAGGGGAGCTGCGCTGGTTTCATAGTATTGCAATGGGCTGCGAGGTAAATGGAAAAAAGAAATATATCCTGGTCATGTCGGACCGTACCTCTGACAGAAAAATGAATCAGGCACTTTCTGAGGCAGTTCGCACGGCGGAGGCTGCAAACAGGGCAAAGAGTACCTTCCTTTCCAATATGTCTCACGATATCAGGACACCAATGAATGCGGTTATCGGCTTTACGACACTGGCTGTAAGCAATATTGACGATAAAAAAAGAGTCCGGGATTATCTGGGCAAGATCCTTTCCTCCAGCAATCATCTGCTCTCGCTGATCAATGATATCC
>CAKRWZ010000143.1 GCA_934418295.1 uncultured Mediterraneibacter sp. | reverse complement strand
TCATGTGAGGCGTAATATAGTACAAAAAGCCTTCCATACCCGTCCGGAGCTGTCCGGATTTATCGGTATGGCTCAGCGTCAGCGAATAACCGGCAATGATCACTACCAATACCAGCAGCACCGGCATCATGTATTTGGACACCCGTTCGATACCGCCCTCCACACCGTTGTAAACGATCAATGCCGTCACCGCCATAAAGATCAAGGCAAACACCACCGGCGAGATGGGAGATGTGATAAACGATGTGAAATAATTATCCTGTGCAGCCGCTTCGGCCTGTCCCATCAGATAGATCAGCGCATATTTTGTGATCCAGCCTCCGATCACCGCATAATAAGTCATGATCAGCACCGGCACCAAAAACGTCAAGATTCCCAAAAACTTCCATTTGGGATGCATTTCTGTGTAAGCTCCGATCGCACTTTTTTTCGTCCTGCGCCCAATGGCGATATCCGACGTCAACAGTGTAAAACCAAAGGTCAATACCAGTGCAAGATAGACCACCAGAAACAATCCGCCGCCGTCCTTTGCCGCAAGATAGGGAAAACGCCACAGGTTTCCCACACCGACCGCACTTCCGGCCGCTGCCAGGACAAAGCCGATCTGTCCCGAAAAATGGCTTCCTTTTTTCTCTTTTTCCATAACCCTCTCAAACTCCTGTTCTTTCAATCACTTGTACATTTATCCTACCATATGGTATGATATTAGAAAATCGAATGATTTTAATACAGTGTATTAAAATCATTAATGGGTGGTGTTTATGATATGAAAGACCAGAAAGACCGTTATGAAATCTTTTTAAAAGTGTGCGAGACCGAAAGCTTTTCACGGGCAGCGAAAGCATTAAATTACACTCAGTCCGCCATCAGCCAGATGATCGCAGGGTTGGAGGAGGAGTTGGGCGTCCAGCTTTTTGTCCGTGTCAACCGCGGCGTCATCCTGACCGACAACGGAACCCGGTTGATTCCTTATATTCAGGAAATGGTCAACCAGAAAGCCAAGCTTCGCCAAGCCGCCTTCAACATCAACCACAAGATTGAGGGCAAGCTCCGGGTCGGAAGCTTTTCCAGCGTTACCTCCCTGTGGATCCCCCGTGTAATCCACTACTTTCGGGAACATTATCCAAAAGTGGAAATTGAAATCCTGGATGGAAATTACGATGAAATCCGCGACTGGATCATCCGCGGACAAGTCGATTGCGGGTTTCTCTCTTCCATCGTGGCAAATGACTTGAAATTCTATCCCCTTTTGGACGATCCGCTCTGCGCCGTTTTCCCGGAAGGGCATCCGCTGTCCCGGCAGCAGAGCGTGACCCTGTCCGATCTTTTCCAATATCCCTTTATCATCGAGACCCCCGGATGCAATAATGATATCCAGCACCTCATCGCCCAATGCCCGGTAAAACCGCGTATTACCTACAGCTTTCGGGACGACACCCTGATTATGGCTTTCGTCCGCAATCATCTGGGTGTAACCATTTCTCAGGAACTGGTGCTGAAAGCCTTCTCCCATCAGGTCGTTTCACGCCCTCTGAATCCCGCCTGCTGCCGTACCATCGGACTGGCATTTTCTAGGACCACCGGCTCCATCGTCGCCAAAATCCTCCTTCAGTATCTGCAGGAAATATGGGCCTCTTAATCCCTGACCCGTCATATACCTGACCGCAGCCATAAAAGAAAAGCATTTGAAACGTGAAAACATGCTTCAAATGCTTTCCTTAAATCCGTTTCCGATCACTTC
>CAKRWZ010000142.1 GCA_934418295.1 uncultured Mediterraneibacter sp. | reverse complement strand
ACTTTGCCCTCTGTCACAGCAAAATAAGTTTTATCTACATGTTTCTTCGGAGAAAGCAGCTGGTGGGCCAGCTGGCCGTCATCTGTAATCAGAAGCAACCCCTCTGTATCTTTGTCCAGCCGTCCCACTGGGAAGAGATTCCGTCTGCCATCCTTTGGCACCAGCTCCAAAACTGTCTTTTCCCTGGTATCCTCAGTGGCACTTACATACCCTGCGGGTTTATGCAGAAGATAGTAGACAAACTCCGGCCGCGCCCCCAGACGCTCTCCACAAAATTCCACCACATCTTTTTCCGGATCCACCTTCAGTTCCGGCTTTTTCGCTTTCCCGCCATTTACCAGAACCATTCCCTTCTGGATCAGTTTTTTCACTTCTGTCCGTGTACCGGCTCCTGAATCTGCCAGAAATTTGTCCAGTCTCACTGCTTTTCCCATATTCTTTACTGCTCCTTTGTCCTTTTATACAAGCTTTTCCATCATTCGTCAAGCACCTCAAAAGCCATAGCCCGCTGGGCATCCTCCTGCATAAAATCCGGTGTCTGACCTTCCGGTATTACCCATGCTGTAGAAGATTCCTCTTTGTTAATCGTTACATTCAGATACGCATAATCCAATGTAGTCGTATCATCCCAGGAAGCCAGCTGATAATATTTCAATACTTTTTTTAGTTCTTCCAGCTGGATCGGATCATCATAGATCATCGGCGAAGAGTATTCCGTCTCTTCTTTATTCATATAATAAGAAACTTCCACAGATGTCACATTTACGTCTTCCATAGATACAGGATATCCTGTTTTCTTCAAAATTTCAATTGTTCGTTTAAACTGAGGATACACGTAAAAATATCCAGACAGATTATAATAGCCGTTTTCTTCCCCTGGAACCAGGCTTTCAATTTTTTCTCCTGTCGGCACCTGTGGATACTCAATATCTAAAATTGCGCAGGGTTCCCCTGTAAAGACTTCCGGTGCCGCTTCCTGTACATCCTGTCGGAATGCATCTACCAGCTGTTCTCTTTTTGCTCTGTTATCCTGGAAAAGGGAAATGAACTGTCCATCTGTAAACGTACAGCTAACCGTATCCACATATTTTTCCGGAAGCTGCAAAAGGGAATACCGTTCCTCTTTCATCGTACCATTTTCATAGCCAGCTTCAAAAAGCTCTTTCAGATTTTTCCGGCTTACCCTATAGGAGCGATAAACTTCTTTTCCTGATTTCAGTTCATAGCACACCGGAACTGTCACTGTCTTTCCCGTCTCATCCCACAAATATGCACTCCACAGGGTATCCTTTCTTGAAATCTCCTGACAGATATCATAACTCTGTTCTTTGATTTTCTCTATACATCTGTAAATATTCTCATCCATTCCCAGATCATTATATTGGGACATTCCATTTCCCGCAGGATTTGTCACAATAGAAATGTTCCCGTCTTCCCCTACTGTTACATTGTAAAACTGCTCCTCGCCTATATTGGAAAGCCCCAACACAACATTTTCGAGTTCATCGTAATCTGGCAGGTAACGGTCATATCCAGTCAGATCAAAATAGTACACACAGGCACACAAGGCAACCATTGCCATACACACTGCAAACTGTATTTTGTGGGAAAAGAATTTCCGAAAATCCATATAATAAATAATTCCCAGAATCCCATTTGTCAGCACAGTTCCCAGGATCATTCCGAAAATCCACCAGGGGATTCTGGAACTGTCTGTGGGTAACATGTAAAAAATAACTCCGATTCCCAAACCTGCAGGGACAACCACCAGAAACCGAACCAGTATGCCCGCCCAGTTATAGACAAATGCCTGCCCTGCCT
>CAKRWZ010000141.1 GCA_934418295.1 uncultured Mediterraneibacter sp. | reverse complement strand
GTGACGACAGGAAATGATTCTAGGATCACGAGGGTCGGTGCGAAAATCCGCAAGTGCAGACTGGATGAGATACCACAGCTGCTTAATATTCTAAAAGGCGAGATGAGTTTTGTTGGGACTAGACCGGAAGTCCGAAAATATGTGGATCGCTATACAGATGAAATGATGGCTACGTTGCTGATGCCTGCGGGAGTTACATCATTGGCTAGCATTAGCTTTAAAGATGAGGATGAACTTATAGATAAATATACTGAAAAGGGTATGTCAGTAGACGACGCTTATATGGAAAAAGTTCTTCCTGAAAAGATGAAGTATAATTTGGAATACATGAACCAATTTGGGGTTTTTCGAGATATAAAGTTGATGATTCAGACTTTCGTTAGCGTTATAAAATAAGGTGGATATAGTACATGAATATTTTGATTATTAATCATTATGCTGGCAGTCCTGAAATGGGAATGGAATTTCGTCCATATTATTTTGCAGAGGAATGGACAGCTATGGGACACCGGGTCGATATCATTGCCGCAGACTTTTCTCATTTGCGAAGAGTGAATCCAGATGTATCAAGAGATTTTCAGGAAGAAATCATAGATGGCATTCATTATCATTGGATCAAAACGCGACAGTATGAAGGCAATGGCGGACAGCGTGCTATTACAATGGCACAGTTTATCGGAAAACTGTGGCTGCATACAGGACGCATTATAAAGGAACTGGATCCGGATGTGGTAATAGATTCTTCCACGTATCCGTTAGACACCTATATAGGGCAGAGAATACGAAAGAAATCGAAAAAAAAAGTTAAGGTTATCCATGAAGTCCATGATATGTGGCCAATTAGTCCTGTTGAGATTGGTGGTATGTCACCCAAGCATCCATTTATACGAGTGATGCAGAGAGGGGAGGATTCATTTTGTAGAAATTCAGACCGAATTGTTTCACTATTGCCGAATGCAAATGAATATTTACAGAAACATGGGATGTCCCCTAAAAAGTTTTCTCATGTTGCTAACGGTGTTGTGCTGGAGGAATGGAAGCATCCCGAATCTTTGCCGGAAGAACACCTTTGTGTTTTTAGAAAATGTAAGCAGGAAAACCGATTTATCTTATGTTTCTTTGGTAGCCATACAAAATCTTATGCACTGGACTATTTGATTGATGCCGTAAAGCAGTTGCCGGAAGAAAAACTGGCAGTTGTGTTTATAGGAGATGGAATTTACAAAAAAGAATTGGAAAAGCGAACAGAGGGACTGGAGAATGTTTTTCATTTTTTGCCACCGATTCCTAAACAGAGCATTCCATCGTTATTTGAATATATAGATGCGGTATATGTTGCAGCCGTAAATAATAATATGTTCCGATTTGGGATTTGCATGAATAAACTCTTCGATGCGATGATGGGAGGAAAGCCGATTTTGTATGCAGTCAATGCCCCGAACAATTACATTAAAGAATTTAATTGTGGAATTTCTGTAGAAGCGGAAGATACTGAAGCTCTGAAAGTAGGGATTCTTAGGTTACTTGCATTACCTGAAGAAGATAGAGAGTGTTTGGGCGAAAATGGGCAGCTTGCAGCATTAAATCATTTCAATTATGAAGCGTTAAGTAAAAAATTTATAGAGTTACTGGAAACTGAAGTTAAGGAGATGAAATCATGAAGGAAGCTTTGTTAAAGAAAATTGAGAATAGGGAAATTACGGTTGGCGTTGTCGGTCTCGGCTATGTAGGACTTCCGTTGGCTGTAGAAAAAGCAAAGGCAGGATTCAAGACGATTGGATTTGATGTACAAGAGGAAAAAGTAAATCTGGTAAACGAAGGTCATAACTATATTGG
>CAKRWZ010000140.1 GCA_934418295.1 uncultured Mediterraneibacter sp. | reverse complement strand
CGATTGAGCTTGAGGCTCATAAGATCACGATTCTCGGAAAAGTATACCGGGATCTGCCCTTTGAGGTTCCGACCTCCAAGGAAATCCGCGAGGATGTGCGGTTAAAGTACCGCTACCTGGATCTGAGAAATCATAAAGTAAAGGACAACATTCTGTTCCGTTCCGAGGTGATCCGGTTCTTACGGGAAAAGATGACGGAGATGGGGTTTGTGGAGATCCAGACTCCGATCCTCTGTGCTTCCTCCCCTGAGGGTGCGAGAGACTATATTGTTCCGTCCAGAAAGTATAAGGGCAAGTTTTATGCGCTGCCCCAGGCACCTCAGCAGTACAAACAGCTTCTGATGGTGTCCGGCATCGACAAGTATTTCCAGATTGCGCCCTGCTTCCGTGATGAGGATGCAAGAGCCGACCGTTCTCCGGGTGAGTTCTATCAGCTTGACTTTGAGATGAGCTTTGCCGATCAGGAGGAAGTATTCCGCGCCGGTGAGGAAGTGCTGACAGCCACCTTTAAGAAATTTGCACCGGAAGGCTATTCCATTACGGAAGCTCCTTACCCGGTGATCAGCTACAAGCAGGCCATGCTGGAGTTCGGCTCCGATAAGCCGGATCTGAGAAACCCGCTCCGGATCATGGATGTGACCGAGTTTTTCCAGCGCTGTACCTTTAAGCCGTTCCATAAGAAGACGGTTCGTGCATTAAAGGTTCATGCACAGCTTTCCAAGGGCTTCCATGAGAAGCTTCTGAAGTTTGCACAGTCCATCGGTATGGGCGGCCTGGGATACCTGGAGGTAAGAGAGGATCTTTCCTACAAGGGCCCCATCGATAAATTCATTCCCGATGAGATGAAGAGCGAGCTGGCTTCCCTGGCGGGACTGACAGCCGGCGATGTGATCTTCTTCATCGCAGACAACGAGGAGCGTGCGTCCAAGTATGCCGGACAGATCCGGAACGAGCTGGGCGAGCGTCTGGATCTCATTGAAAAGAACGCATACCGTTTCTGCTATGTCAACGATTTCCCCATGTATGAGCTGGATGAGGAGACAAAGCAGATCGGCTTTACCCATAATCCGTTCTCTATGCCTCAGGGCGGCTTGGAAGCACTGAATACCAAGGATCCGCTGGACATTCTGGCATATCAGTATGATATTGTCTGCAACGGTGTGGAGCTGTCCTCCGGTGCCGTGCGGAATCACGACATGGATATCATGGTAAAGGCATTCGAGATCGCCGGCTATGATGAAGAGACCTTAAAGAGCAAGTTCGGAGCGCTGTATAATGCATTCCAGTTCGGTGCTCCGCCTCATGCCGGTATGGCACCCGGCGTAGACCGTATGATCATGCTGCTGCGCAACGAGGAGAACATCCGCGAGATCATTGCATTCCCCATGAGCGGAACGGCTCAGGATCTGATGTGCGGCGCACCTAATGAAGTGACCGAACAGCAGCTTCGTGAGGTTCATATTAAGGTAAGAGATTAAAAGAAAAAGATGATGCACGGGCGATATACCCGAGCAGATAAAACAAAAGGCAGTTGTCATGGAAACATGGCGGCTGTTTTTTGTTTTATAGAAAAGTACGTCATATAAAACCCAAAATGCTCCGCGTGGATCGCACTGCGGCAGAGCGGAAGATTGCTGCTTTGCAGCCAGCCGCAAAATCCTGCAAGCAGGATTCTTTTGTGCACCCATTTTGTTCCATGGAATTTATTAAGATAGAAAAAGACTTGGCATGTGTTATCCGCGATTCCATGCAAAGTTTAGAAAACGGTATGGTTTTATAAGAAATGGTGAAGCAGTTTTTGGAAAAGGAAAACCAACATGTATAAAGGGGTTTTTTGGGTTATAGAAGGAACATTATGGGCATTTCCATTTAAAGGGAATGAGAAAACCGGGGTGGCAA
>CAKRWZ010000139.1 GCA_934418295.1 uncultured Mediterraneibacter sp. | reverse complement strand
TTTTTAATGAAGATAAATCGGTTACGCATCAGAACCTTATAGGCTCCACGCTGCCGTTTGAAATCCACGGGGACGACCTCAATGCCAAGCTCACGGGCAATCCTGTGCGGATCTCTCGTGCCGAGCGTATCGACCAGCTTGTTTGCCGTCTGTACGATCTCCAAAGTCTGAATATCCAAGAGCGAACACCCCCTTCTACCTATTTCGGCAATTCTATTCTAACATAAGCTGTGTCCAATTAAACGGACACTAGGAAAAATGTGTCCTCACTGTGGGGCGTTTATTGATGAGGATGTAAAGTTTTGTCCGGAATGTGGAAAAACAATTTCAGATAAAATAAAATGTATTAAGTGTGGAAAGTTGATTGAGGAGGGGACTATATTTTGCCCAGTTTGTGGAGCAAAGCAAGAAAAAACTTGTCCTAATTGTGGTGGAGTGCTTGAACCGGGGGCAAAATTTTGTCCATCTTGCGGAAATTCTATTTCGGCAGGAAAGCTTTGCCCTAACTGTAAAGCAACGTTGAATGAAGGAGAACATTTTTGTAAAAATTGCGGAACAAAAATAGAATAGAGAATGTGAAGCAAATTTAAATTTCTTTATATTCATGGTACAGTATTGAAAAATGGTAAATGAGACATCTCATTGATTTTTTGTTGTTTGGGCGGAAATCAATGAGGTGTTTCTTTATAGGTAACTTCTTGTTGTTTTAGAAAATATTTTGTTTGTGCACGTTCAAAATTGTTAAAAATTGCACAATAATTGTTCCTCATTAAATACAATTTCATATAAAAAATAACCAAAAGAAAGAGAGACTTCCGGGATATTTTTTGCTATAATGTAAAATACTTGACGGATTTCATGATAATATTATATCAAAATGTTGAAGAATAGTAAGAGTTCGAAGGGAGAAACAAGTATTATGAGTAGAATGGAAATCTCTGCTCCGGATAAAGCTCAGGTTGTAGTGGAAGAGCTTTACAAAAATCTGGAACGAAGAATCGAATCCAGCCCTCCGGGATTGTGTCCGGTTGATATGACCCGGGCATTTTTGGAAATGTGCCATACCCAGACCTGCGGGAAGTGTGTTCCCTGCCGTGTAGGGCTTTGGCAGTTGAAAAATCTTCTGACAGAAGTAATCAACGGAGAAGCAACGATGGAAACGCTGGATCTGATGGAAAGTCTGGCCGTATCTGTTATGGACAGTGCAGACTGCGCCATCGGCTATGAAGCGGCTCACATGGTGTACAAGAGTCTGATCGGATGCCGGGAGGATTACGAGGAGCATGTGCGGCAGGGCACCTGTACCTGTCAGTACACCCAGCCGGTACCCTGTGTATCTCATTGTCCGGCTAATGTGGATATTCCGGGATATATTGCGCTGGTAAGCGAAGGACGTTATGCGGATGCCATCCGCCTGATACGAAAAGACAACCCTTTTCCGACCACCTGCGGATTTATCTGCGAGCATCCGTGTGAGGCGAGATGCCGTCGAAATGTGGTGGATGATGCGGTCAATATCCGCGGTCTGAAGCGTGTGGCAGCCGATCTGGCGGGAGAAGTACCGCCCCCGGAGTGTGCGCCGTCCACAGGCAAAAAGGTAGCCGTTGTAGGCGGCGGACCGGGAGGCTTAAGTGCGGCTTATTATCTGCAGTTGATGGGACATCAGGTAACGGTTTATGAGATGCTTCCGAAGCTGGGGGGTATGCTGCGTTACGGAATTCCAAACTATCGTCTGCCGAAGGATCGTCTGGATGAGGATATTGATGCGATCCTGAAGACCGGTGTGGAAGTGATATTCGGGAAATGTATCGGAAAGGATATCACGATCCAACAGCTGCGGGAAGAGTACGATGCCGTTTTGATCAACATCGGGGCAAGTACAGACAAAAAGCTGGGGATCGAAGGCGAGGATGCTGAGGGAGTGCTTTCTGCTGTAC
>CAKRWZ010000138.1 GCA_934418295.1 uncultured Mediterraneibacter sp. | reverse complement strand
TGATAATCTTCTAATTTTAGAACGTCATCATTATAGTTGTTTCCATTCCAATGTCAATAAACAAATTGTGAACGTTCTAAAAAGAACGTGAAAAAGCGCTGCCGGAGAGCGGCAGCGCTTTTTCATGTGTGCAAAGGGATGAGAGAGATGAGAGAGTATGTGCAATTATTTCTTGTGGTCCTCGGTCATGTACTTCGTGTAGTTCGGGTCGATATTGTACTTCTTCATCGAATACTTGTGCAGGATGATCTGCAGGAAGTACAGCGCCACAACGCCGATGATGAGCAGGATGAACGGGGAGAGCTCGGTGAAACCGAAGATTACATACAGCACCGCGATGACGGAGATGACGGTAGCGGCATAGGGCACCTGCGTACCAACGTGGTCAATGTGATCCGCGCCGGAGAAGATGGACGCCATAACGGTCGTGTCGGACACGGGGGAGCAGTGGTCGCCGAAGATCGCGCCGGAGAGAACTGCGCCGGTCATACCGGTGGCAAACAGCACGTCGCCGGTGACGGCGTAGCCGAGCTGGATGGCGAGCGGGGTCATGATGGCCATCGTGCCCCAGGACGTACCGGTCGCGAACGCGACGAGGCAGGAGCAGACGAGAACCAGCAGCGGCAGAAGTCCGGTCGGAACGTTGCCGCCGACATAGGTCGCAACGAAGTTGCCAAGGCCCATGCTCTTGGTGACAGAACCGAGGGACCACGCGAGCACGAGAATCGCGCCGGTCATGCTCATGAGCTTGAAGCCGTCGACGACGGTGGTCATGGTCTCTTCAAAAGACATGATCTTGGAGGCAAGTGCAACAACGATGCCGGTGATTGCCATGCCGAAAGAGCCCCAATAGAGCGCGAGCTGCGCGTCGCACGCATCAAGGATAGCCATGAGGCCGGAACCGGTGCGGTCAGGGTTGGTGATGCCGGTGTAAAGGATGCCGCTGATGATGATCACGAAAGCGACGGCAATGGGGAGCACGAAGCTGCGGATCATGGGCTTGGTCTTCTTGGCCTCGCCGAGTTCGGAACCGACGTTCAGCATGGGCTTGGCAGTGGGAGAGACGAACTCGCCCTTGGTGAGCGCGCGAACCTCAGCCTTGAGCATCGGGCCGTAGTCGCGGCCGGTGTACATCATCATGCCGACGAAGATGAGCGTCAGGATGGAGTACATGTTGAACGGCAGGCCGTTGATGTAAGCGCTGACGGCGGAGACGCCCTCGATGCCGGCGGCGTCGATGCCCTGGCCGATCATGCTGATCTGGTAGGCGATCCAGTCGGAGATGAACAGCGCTGCCGCGGGAGCCGCTGTGGAGTCGAGCACGTAGGAGAACTTTTCAGAAGAAATGCGGTAATCCTTGCAGATATCGCGGAACACGTTGCCGTCGACCGCGGCGACCAGGCAGTCGTTCACGGAGCACAGCATACCGAGGCCCCAGGTACCGAGGCACACGGAACGTCTCTTTTTGAATCTTCTCTTGGCCGCTTCCGCCAGTGCGAAGCTGCCGCCGAGGCGCCAGATGAACGAGATGCCGACGCCCATGAACAGCGTGAACAGCAGCAGGATCACGTTATCCGCCATGTTGTCTGCAAGTGTCTGCAGCGTGTAGGCGACAGCGCTGAGCGGGTTCCATCCGCAGATGACCAGCGCACCGGCAAACAATCCGGCGAACATGGACACAAGCACCTGCTTGGTCGCAAAGCACAGTGTGATCGCGACCACGGGGGGAATCAGGGCCAGTAGGCCATAGTTGACTTCCATAGTTTTCCTCCTAATTTTCCCCTGTCCACTTATCGTACAACGCAAGAGGCCTGCGAGCGACTTTCAAAAGCTGCGGCGACAAGCGACCAAGGCATTTCTGTACTACGCTAAAGCAATATGTGTGCCAACCTCTCGCCGCATCTTCTTCTCACAGCGTCTTCACTGAAACTTTTTTACATTTTCCGC
>CAKRWZ010000137.1 GCA_934418295.1 uncultured Mediterraneibacter sp. | reverse complement strand
GTTAAACACCGTCCGAAAGCCCAATTCTTTTCGGATAGCTCCCACATATTTCATAGACGTGTGATACTCTTGCGCAAAGAAGAAACACATTCCCACTTTTTCCAACAATTCCTTGCATTTTTCCGGGCTCTGCCGGATATTTACACCCAAAGCTTCCAGACAGTCTGCCGTTCCGCACTTGGAGGAAGCTGCCCGGTTTCCGTGTTTTGCGACCTTTAATCCGCCTGCCGCACAAACCAAAGCTGCTGTAGTCGAGATATTAAAGCTCTGTGCATTGTCGCCGCCGGTTCCTACGATCTCCAGAATGTCCATTCCGGTATCCACTTTTACCGCATGCTCCCGCATAGCTGCTGCGCAGCCTGCGATTTCGTCTGTGGTTTCTGCCCGTGCACTCTTGGTGGAAAGTGCCGCCAGAAATGCTGCATTCTGGGTCGGTGTCGTTTCCCCGCTCATAATTTCATTCATAACCGTATGGGCTTCCTCATATGTAAGATCTTCTTTGTTTACAATTTTAATCAACGCTTCTTTAATCATGCTGCTCTTCCTCCTCCAAAAAATTCTGCATTATTTTCTTTCCGTCCGGAGTCAAAATAGATTCCGGATGAAATTGCACTCCGTAAATAGGCTTTGTCCGATGTTGCACTGCCATGACTTCCCCGTCCTTTGTCTCCGCCGTAACCTCCAGACAGTCCGGCAGGCTTTCTTTTTCTGCTGCCAGCGAATGATATCTGGCCACCCGGATCGTTTCCGGGCACCCGCGGAACAACAAACATTCCCGGGAAACCCGAACCTCTGAAGCCTTTCCGTGCATCAACTGCTTTGCATAGTCCACGTTTCCGCCAAAGGCTGCACAGATGGCCTGATGCCCCAGACACACACCCAGGATCGGGATCTCACCACCCAGTTTCTGCACCACTTCGATCAGGACGCCCGCATTCTCCGGCCGCCCCGGCCCCGGGGACAGAATGATCTTTTCCGGCTGCAGCTGTCGGATCTCCTCTACCGTCATTTCATCGTTTCGGATCACCCGGATATCAGGCTGCAGCTCTCCGATCAATTGGTATAGGTTATACGAAAAACTATCATAATTATCGATCAATAAAATCAATTTTCCACCTCCTCTGCCTGCTTCAGGGCACTGACCACGGCCTTTGCTTTGTTTAAGCATTCCTCATACTCCTTTTCCGGAACGGAATCTGCCACAATCCCTGCCCCGCTTCTCACAAAGACTCGCCCGTTCTTTTTATAAGCAATCCGGATGGCAATGCAGGTATCCATATTTCCGGTAAAATCAATATAGCCGATGGCGCCACCGTAGATACCTCTCTTGTTGTTCTCCAATTCCCCGATCAGCTGGCAAGCCCGGATCTTAGGCGCTCCGGAAAGGGTTCCCGCCGGCAGCACCGCTTCCACTGCATCCAGCGCATCCTTGTCCGGCCGGATTTCTCCCCGCACGGTAGATCCGATGTGCATCACATGGGAAAACCGCTCAATACTGTGCAGCTTTTCCACCTGTACCGTTCCGAAAGCACTGATCTTGCCAAGGTCATTTCGTCCCAGATCCACCAGCATATTGTGCTCCGCCAACTCCTTTTCGTCCTGCAGAAGTTCTTTTTCCTGCTGCAGATCCGCTTCTTCCGTCGCTCCCCGCGGCCTGGTTCCTGCCAGGGGAAAGGTGTGGAGCACGCCGTCCTGTAATTTTACCAGAGTTTCCGGCGATGCCCCTGCCACTTCCACGTCCGTTCCGGAAAAATAGAACATATAGGGAGACGGGTTCAACGTCCGCAAAATGCGGTATGTATTGAGCAAGCTTCCTTCAAAAGGAGCGCTGAGCCGATTGGAAAGCACAATCTGGAAAATGTCGCCTTCCCGAATATAATGTCTGGCTTTCTCCACCATTTCACAATAGGTTTCTTTGCTGAAAAGTGCTGTGACTTCACCTTGCAAATGTCCGCCCGGCTCCCTTTTTCGTTCTCCTTTATAAAGCAGATCCCGCAGCTGCTCCAGCTCCCGCACTGCTTTGTTGTAGCCGACCTCCGCATCTTCC
>CAKRWZ010000136.1 GCA_934418295.1 uncultured Mediterraneibacter sp. | reverse complement strand
TTATTGATAAAAAACAGTCAATAACGATGTTGACAATCATTATCAAGAAGAATATAATAATCTAATGTAAATGATAATCAATATCAACTTGTGAGGGAATCATGGAACAGAACGAACGGTTAAATGAAATCATCAAGCAACTGCACAAAAACAATTGTCGCGTGACGGATCAAAGAAAAATTCTGCTACAGATCATTCTGGAACATGAGTACGCAAGCTGCAAAGAGATTTTTTACGAAGCGAGGAGGAGAGATTCCAGTATCGGGATCGCGACGGTGTACCGCACCATCAGGCTTCTGGAGAATCTTGGTCTGATTCGAAAAGAAATGATAATTCAGATTTGAAGCTAGTGAGGAAGGGTGATTATGATGCCATTAACAATGATCAATGAAGGAGAATCCACAGAGATCCGTAAAATCGGAGGGAAAACAGAGACTAAAAAATTTTTGGAAAGTCTCGGATTTAATGTGGGAGAAAAAGTCAGCGTTGTATCGACAAACCAGGGAAACGTAATCGTTCAGGTAAAAGAATCTCGCGTAGCTATCAGCCGCGAGATTGCAAATAAAATCATGGTCTAAAGGAGAGGAAAAAATGAGAACCTTAAAAGAAGTAAAGTGTGGAGAGACAATTTCTGTGGTAAAACTTCACGGAAAAGGTGCTGTCAAAAAAAGAATCATGGACATGGGTATCACCAAGGGAACTGAGATTTATGTAAGAAAGGTTGCGCCTCTTGGAGATCCGGTGGAAGTAACCGTAAGAGGATATGAGCTGTCCCTTAGGAAAGCCGATGCAGAAATGATCGAAGTAACGGAATAATTTTTTGCTATTTGGTAAGTCATAACTAAGTATAAATAGTCTAAAGGAAATTGGAGGAAAGAAAATGGGAGTGAAAATCGCACTTGCCGGAAACCCGAACAGCGGTAAAACAACATTGTTCAATGCGCTCACAGGTTCCAATCAGTTTGTAGGAAACTGGCCGGGAGTTACGGTAGAAAAGAAGGAGGGTAAATGGAAAGGGAATAAAGAGGTAGTTATCATGGACTTGCCGGGTATCTATTCTCTGTCTCCATATACTCTGGAGGAAGTGGTTGCAAGAACCTATCTGATTACAGAGCGTCCGGATGCCATTTTGAATATCGTAGACGGAACAAACCTTGAGAGAAACCTTTACCTGACAACACAGCTTATGGAACTGGGGATTCCGGTTGTGATCGCAATCAACATGATGGATGTTGTTAAGAAAAAAGGCGATCAGATCAATACAAAAGAGCTAAGCAAGAAGCTGGGCTGCGAGGTTGTAGAGATTTCCGCACTGAAAGGCGACGGCATCAAAGAGGCTGCTGAAAAGGCTGTAGCAGTCGCACAGAACAAAGCAGTCAAGGCTCCGGTACATAAATTTGATGATTCTGTTGAAAAATATCTGGATCAGATTGAGGGAATGCTCGGTTCTGACATTCCGGAAGAGCAGAAACGTTTCTATGCAGTAAAACTGTTTGAGCGAGATGACAAGATCGTTGAGCAGATGAAAGCGGCTCCCAACGTAGAGAGCATCGTGGCAGAAGCGGAGAAAGTTTTGGACGATGATTCAGAAAGTATCGTTACAAATGAAAGATACAATTACATTGCGGGCGTAATCAAAGAGTCCTATAAAAAAGCAGGAAAAGAAAAGCTGTCTACATCTGACAAAATCGACCGGATCGTTACAAACAGATGGCTGGCACTTCCGATATTTGCAGTTGTAATGTTTTTGGTATATTATGTATCTGTAACAACAGTCGGTGCTATCCTGACAGACTGGACCAATGACACCCTATTTGGTGAATGGATCATCCCGGGAGCTCAGAGTTTCTTTGAGAGCATCGGATGTGCAAACTGGCTGACAGGTTTGATCGTAGACGGTATTATCTCCGGTGTAGGTGCAGTACTTGGATTCGTACCGCAGATGCTGGTACTCTTCCTCTTCTTGGCATTCCTGGAGTCTTGCGGATATATGGCTCGTGTAGCCTTCATTATGGACAGAATTTTCCGCAAATTTGGTCTTTCCGGAAAATCCTTCATTCC
>CAKRWZ010000135.1 GCA_934418295.1 uncultured Mediterraneibacter sp. | reverse complement strand
ACTCCCGAAGATGCAAAACTGATAAACGAGACTTTATTCTCGATTTCTGCCATCATATCTACGCTCAATCCTTCCGTGATCGTATTCATGGGGAAAAGCTTTACAGCGGAAATCTATAAAAAAATCTGCGATCAATGCAAAGAAATGTTCCCGAGTGAATTTCTTCCGGAATTTGAATTGCAGGAGGATTACAGCGACGTATATCTGCAGGGGACCATTCAAATCGCAATCGACTGCCTGAAGCCAAAGGTAAAGCTGATTGCAAAATAGACAAGTACAAAAGGAGTGTGAAAAACAGTTTATTGTTTTCGCACTCCTTTTCTTATGCACACTTTTTCACATTCCCTATAAAAATACTCCCGTACCCTCAGTCGATATGTTGACAATATTCCTAAACTCCGCTACGATATTCTTAATATAATCAGACTTATCATAATTCAAATCAAAATCTATTTTCGCAAACAATGTGCTATATCTGCAGCGAAGGAGTTTCACATGCTATTTACAGAAAACGAATGGTATTTGATAAATAACATTATTTTAGAAATCCATCAATCCCAGGAAGACAGAGCAATGCGTGACGGATTTCTAAAAAGGATCCGTTTTTTGATTCCCTATGAAAAGGCAAATTTTTTCCTGTCCAGCGGTGAAGATGAGCATTATATATCCGACTCCGTTGATATCGGCTTCTCTGAAAATTATCTTTGCAACTATTGGGGCAATCTGGAAAAGCACGACTTTACAAACTGGATCTATGCTTCTGGTCAAAACGAGGTGTTCCTGCTATCCGAACTCCTATCCGCACAGGAACAAAACGAAAATATCTATTTTCGAAATTATTTTTTGCCCAACAACATCTATTATGCTGCAATCCTATCCCTTTCATGGGAGGGAACGCATGTGGGTACGGTTTCTTTATTCCGCTCCCGCTCTGCGGGGAACTTTACAGTGCGAGACAAACAAGCTCTTTCACTTTTTAAAAATCATCTGGCATTGCGTCTCCATAGATCCATCGCCGGAGAGGCCCAAAATACGGGTTACTCTCAAAAAAACATTCAGAATATCATTCAACTTTATCAGCTGACAACACGAGAATCAGAAATTTTGACTCTGCTTCTAAACGGCGATGAACTGCCCGCAATTTGTCAAAGCCTTTTCATTTCTAACAATACACTTCGAAAGCACATCTCCAACATCTATAAAAAAATAGGCATCAATAAACGAAGTGATTTGAATAAAGTCCTGTCAGAACTGTAGCCCCGAAGGAAATTCCTCTCCTCGGGGCTACTGAAATGGAATTGAACTCAAGGGCAGCCAGCTTTCTAAACTGGCTGCCCCGTTGTTTTCGTATTATTAGAATATAGTCAGCATCTTCTGCGGATTATCTCTCGTAATGCGATCGCACTGTGCCTCCGTTACGCCGTATTCCAGCATGGTCTCTCTGAATCCGGTCAATACATGTGCCAGTCCCCATCCGCCATACTCTGTCATATAATACCGATGTCCTTCATCCTGAGAAATGAGGATCTTGTCTTCAAATCCGTGATCACACATCAGTTTGATTGCCTGTGCCCGTTCTCTGTCAGCAGGCAGCCACCAGTTACCAAGATCTGCCCGGAAATATTCCTGATTCCCGCACAAGTCGAACTGTACATAGCAGCCACGTTCCAGCAAGCTGTAGTAATGATCCATGACCTGATCAAAGGACATCCCTGGAATAGCCAGAACTCCATCTCTGTGCCCAAGCACTACCTTTTCCAAATTAGCTCCCGTTTCTTCCAGAATGTCAAGGTCCAGATGACCATTCATTTTAGACGGCTGCAGATGCAGTGTGATAGCCAGACCGGTTTCCTGCTGTGCCAGTGCTCCTGCACGCAGCGTTCTCTGCTCCAGCTCAGTTACTACAAAACCTGTTCCCAGTTCTCCGATGACGCCCGGACGGATCCCGGTATCACCATATCCTTCATTGATGTCTTTGATATAGATATCAGCCAGCTGCTCCGGTGTGAAGCCCTCGATCGCCTTCGATGTCGGCGATACGAGAATGTCGTAGTTTTTCCCCTCTTTGCTCGCAGCTTCTTTACTTTCCTCAGGGATATCAAAAGCATGTATGTAATGTCCCATACCCAGAACAACTTTTACTC
>CAKRWZ010000134.1 GCA_934418295.1 uncultured Mediterraneibacter sp. | reverse complement strand
ATGGTTGCAAAGTTGCCGGTGGTTTCATCATAAGTGTAATCGGTACCGGCTGTCAGCATTGTGCCATTGAAGGTGGCGGTCAGATTGGTGAGGATCGGATCGAAAACATCGGTGATGACTGCATCGGAAGCGACATCGACAGCAGCGTTTCCGTTGTTCTGGATCAGGAACGTATAGGTGAGGGTGCCGTTTTCACTGACAGGAACAGGACTTACAGATTTGGTAATAGTCAGAAGCGGTGCTGTTTCGGCAGTAATGGTTTCGCTGATATCGATGGGCGTGACGGACTCTCCGGAGATGGTGGCGGCGTTTGTGAGGGTAGAGGATGCAGCCGGAGGGGAGTAGGAATTAACGGTAGCCTCGTAGACCAGAGAAGCATTGCCGCCGGCGGGGACGTTTAAACCGCGGATGACCAGAGGCGGTCCTGCTTCAACGGTTGGAGCGGTCTGCAGGATACCGTTGACATAATACAAGAGTGTCCCGGGCACATAGGTCAGCGGAGTCAGCGTAGTTGTGCCGAAAAGATAGGAACCCAGGTTGTCGGTCAAGGTAAGGCCGGTGACGGGAAGAGAACCGGAATTGACGATGCTGATGACATACGTTACATTGTCATTAACGCTGTAAGTTTTTTTGACAGCTGTTTTTGAGGCAGAGAGAACCTCTAAGATCTCCCCAACAGCGATGTTGGAATTAGTGACGGCGTTTCCGTAGCGGAGCTGAGCCTGGTTGGTGAATTGAGCCATATAAAAGTTCATCCTTTCCTATATGCAGATACAATATAGTATATGCGACAGACAAAAAGAGTTGTACTTCTTGCAGATCCTTTAGTATAATAAAATCCACCAAAACCGAATCAAACAGGAAAAAGAGGTGCGTTATGAAATATGCATTTATAAACGGAAAATTATTGGACGGAACAGAAAACATGGAAGTGCAGGAAGGTCTGGCGGTGTTGACAGACGGGGAACAGATACAAGATGTTGTACCGGACGGACAGATCCCGGAGGGCTATGAACGAATAGATCTGGAAGGTAAATATCTGATGCCGGGATTGATCAACATGCATGTGCATTTGGCCGGAAACGGAAAACCGCAGAAAAAGCAGCGGGACAATGAAAAATTGGTCAAAAAAATCATGAGCAGTGCCCTGACCCGGGCTGTAGCGTACAAGATGGTGTGCGGATTTGCAAAGGATGAACTGCTGGGCGGAGTAACGACGATCCGAACAGTGGGCGGCTTGGGAAACTTTGATACACGGCTTCGGGATGAGATCGCAGCAGGGAAAAGAGTGGGTCCGAGGATTTTGGCGGCAAACCAGGGCATTTCTGTTCCGGGCGGCCATATGGCAGGATCAGTGGCAGTGGCGGCCCACGACAATGAAGAAGCACTTCAGCATTTGGAACAGGCAGAACGGGAAGGTGCAGATCTGATCAAGCTGATGATTACGGGCGGTGTGCTGGACGCAAAGGAAAAAGGTGTGCCCGGTGAATTGAAAATGCCGCCGGAGATGGTAAAGGCGGTCTGCGACAAAGCCCACGAGGCAGGGTACATGGTGGCAGCCCACGTGGAGTCTCCGGAAGGAGTGAAGGTGGCATTGGAAAACGGAGTAGATTCCATTGAACACGGTGCAAAACCAGACGAGGAGATTCTGCAGCTGTTTCGCGAGAAGCATGCGTTTCTCTGCACGACGATCTCCCCGGCACTTCCCTATGCGCTGTTTGACCGTTCCGTCACGAATGCAACAGAGGTGGAGCAGTACAATGGGAAAATCGTATTTGAGGGGATCATTTCCTGTGCGAAAGCAGCACTGGAAAACGGGATTCCTGTGGTGCTGGGCAATGATGTCGGATGTCCGTGGATTACCCAGTATGATTTCTGGAGAGAGCTGTATTATTTTCACAAATATGTAGGTGTCAGCAACTCCTTTGCACTTTATACTGCGACGAAAAAAAGTGCGGAGCTGGCAGGGATCGGCGATCTTACCGGCAGTATCGCACCGGGAAAGTGTGCGGATATGATCGTGACAGAGGGAAATCCGTTGGAAGATCTGAGGGTTTTGCGAAAGATCGACATAGTGGTTGCCAGAGGACGGATTACAGAACATCCGCAGGCAAAGATAAAAGCCAATGTAGCAGCAGAATTGGACCGTTTTTTGGATTGAGAAATTCTAGCACTTT
>CAKRWZ010000133.1 GCA_934418295.1 uncultured Mediterraneibacter sp. | reverse complement strand
CTTTTACTTACTGTGATCCTAATTATAGCACACCCAGTCTTTTTCCGTTAATTCTTTCGCAAAACTTAAGAAATCTCTTTTGCATTTTACAAAAAAGGGGGCAAAACAAATGAAAGAATAAAAGGTCTTCCATCTTAAAGACGGTAGACCCTTTCATATAATTCCTGTTTGATTTTCTGAAATTCGTCCGCATTCACCTGTTTTTCGGTCGTCATGATCCGCAGGGGCAGCGGGTCACAGCCCGCAAAAATCGGCGGCTGCTCATATGTATAATCGTTAAAGAAAAATTGATTTCTCTCATAAAAGGCGATCCGGCGTTTCGCCAGTTCTGTTTCCGGAAGCTCTACCTCCAGACAGATACGCTGTTCCGTTCTTTCCGCCAGTTCTGCCAGGATCTTTGCTCCTAACCCTTCATTTCTGCAATCCGGATCCACTGCAAAATGCTCCACAAACACAAAGGATTCAAACTCCCAGACCGCAATAAAGGCTTTTGGTTCCGGTCTTTTTGCATCGGGCCATATGTAGATCTGATATTCCGGTATCTCCAGCAGTGCCTTCTGTCCTTCATAATTGCGAAATTCATCCCGCGGAAAGCTTGCACGCATTAAATTATACACCTTATAAAAATCCTGTTCGGCCAATTTCTCCAGCATCTTGTTTCTCCCTCATTTCTTTCTGTATTTTACGACCACATCTCGTTTTCAAATTCCATGCTGTTGACTTCTTCCCGGTGTTTCCAGTTTTTCAGTGTCCTGCCGTACAAAACCAGCCCCATTGCTCCGGTCAGCGTTTCCGACAACGGAAAAGCCAGCCAGGTATAATTCAGCCCGATCAGGGAAAAGCCCCAAAACAACGGGATCAGACAAAAGATCTGACGCATCAGAGACAAAAACAGACTGCTCTTCCCGTCACCGATAGCCTGAAAAAACACCGGCAGCATCAGCGAAAATACGGCGGAAATAAAGCTGCTCCCGATGATCGGGAAAGCAACGCTTCCGATTTCCATAATCTCCGTACTGTCCGAGAAAATCTGCATCAACCCTCTCGGAAAACATACGAAACAAATGATCCCTAATATCATGAAGCCAGCCGAGATCAGCATGGCATCCCGCATGGTTTCCCGACAGCGCTTGTAAGAATGTCTGGCATAATTGTAGCTGATCACCGGTACGATACAGGTCTCCAGACCAATCAGCGGAATAAAAAAGAAACTCTGCATTTTATAATACAGGCCCAGCACCGTCACCGCCGCATCTGAAAAGCCCGCCAAAATCGCATTCAGCACCACTATGTACACCGTATACATAGCCTGCATCACGACGGACGAGTAGCCGTAAAAATAAATCCTGCCGGCATAATATTTCATTTTCCGGAAACTTGGCGGTTTCCGATATCCTTTGATCCCAGTCATCACCGCTGCCACGATCTGTCCTGCCACAGTCGCCCAGGCAGCACCTGCCACTCCCAACTTTGGAAATGGTCCGATCCCAAATATCAGCAACGGATCCAACACCATATTCGTCACTGCGCCCACGATCTGCGCCAGCATAGGCAGACGCATATTTCCCCGGGACTGGTGTACCTTCGTCCAGTTTCCTTCCAGAAAAACACCGATACTTCCGATACAAACGATATTTCCGTAGATCAAAGCCGCTTCCGTCGTTTTCTCAATCTTGGTAAATAACTGGATGTACGGATGCATGATCAATACGGAAACCAATGCAAAGACCGCCCACATCAGTACCGCCAACACCATGCCTGTCCCGGCGGCGCCGTCCGCATCCTCCGGTTTCTTCTGGGCATATTTCCGCGCCATATACGTGTTGACACCGACACCGGTTCCCACCGCCAGTGCGATGATAATCAGCTGCAGCGGATAAATGATCGTCAACGCCGTCAGTGCATTACTGGAATATTTTCCCATAAAAAAGCTGTCCACTACATTGTACAAAGACTGGATCAACTGTGCCAGCATCACCGGCGGCGCGATTTTTAACAAAATTTTCCCGATACGTGCCGTCCCGAAAAAGCTATTTCTCGATAGTACTTCTTCCACTTCTTTCCTCCCAAACTCCAACAATAACCAAATCGGATTATAAGCACCTTAAATTCCGGTGTCAAGCAGGTTTTTACGCATATCCGTATTTTTTTCGCCGCCCTGTCAAAAAGCCGGCTGTTACAAGGAG
>CAKRWZ010000132.1 GCA_934418295.1 uncultured Mediterraneibacter sp. | reverse complement strand
GCGAGGTTATGCAACGATGATAAAAGTGCTCTTTATCTGCCACGGCAACATCTGCCGTTCTACCATGGCAGAATATGTTATGAAGCATTATATAAAACAAGCGGGACTGGAATCTCATTTCTACATCGATTCTGCAGCCACCAGCCGGGAGGAGATCGGCAATCCGGTTCATCAGGGTACCCGGAAGAAGTTGCGTGAGGCAGGAATTCCCTGCGGGGATCACCGCGCGCGCCAGCTGCGCCGGGAAGAGTATGAAGCGTTTGATTATCTGATCGGGATGGATAGTGCGAATATCCGGAATATGCTGCGAATTTTGGGCGAGGATCCGGAGCATAAGGTGTACAAGCTGTTGGATTTTACCCAGAGAAGAGGGCAGGATATCGCGGATCCGTGGTATACCGGTAATTTTGAGGCTACTTACCGGGATGTGACGGAGGGATGTCGCGGTTTGTTGGAGGATTGCGAAGCGAAAATTTTGTAATCAAAGATTTAAGAGAAAGCGGAAGAAAAGTCAGGAGAAAAACTTACATTTGGCTTACATTTTCGGATTTGGCGCCGAAAGGGTAGGGTTTATGCTATAATGCAAGAGAAAAGTTTTTATACGAAAGAGGGAAAGGCATTATGGCATTTTATTTTTCGATCATTAAAGAGGCAGTGCTGTTTTTTCCGGCGATTGCCGCTTTATTTACATTGCCGTATATGATTTATAATTATCACAAGTATGGATCGGTGCTCAGCATGCGGATCGTGATTGTGTATTCTTTTATTCTTTATATGATCTGTGCGTATTTTCTGGTGATTTTACCGCTTCCGTCGAGGGAAGCAGTGGCGCAGATGACAGGAGCCAGGGCGCAGTTGATCCCATTTCATTTTATTTCTGATGTTATAACCGAGGCGCATAAGGCGGCAAAAGGTGCTTTGTCAGTGATGCATTTTATCAATAACAAAGCGGTTTTCCAGGTGGTGTTCAATATTTTGATGACCATGCCTTTTGGAATGTATCTGCGTTATTATTTTAAATGCTCACTGAAGAAAACGGTATGTTATTCTTTTTTGTTGTCTTTGTTTTTTGAACTGACACAGCTGACGGGGTTGTACTTTTATTATCCCAGAAGTTATCGGTTGTTTGATATGGACGATCTGATGGCGAATACGTTTGGCGGGCTTTTGGGATATTTAACGGTGAAGCCGGTTTTGAAAGTGCTTCCTACCAGGGAGCAGATTGATCGGACAAGTTTTCGGAGAGGGAGAGAGGTCTCTTTTGTGCGGAGGCTGACGGCTGGATTTTTGGACGTGATGTGTCTGATATTGTGGGAAGTGGCGGGAAATTATGCTGCCGCCTGGCTTCCGGTACAGTTGCCGTGGCTTCCGATTGTATTGTTTTTTTGCTATTTTTTGGTGTTTGCGATTTGTATGAAAGGGGCAACACCGGGAAAGCGGATCACACGGATCCGCGTAGCGACTTCAAAGGAAGGAAAAACGCATTGGTACCAGTATGTGGTACGCTATGTAAGCGTTGCCGTTGTATTTTGTGGAATCCCGTTTTTGCTGTTACAGGATTGGAACCCGATTTTGCAGATGAATGTTCAGGTGCGTTTGGTATTTTTCGGGGCGGTTGCAGGTATGTATCTGTTTTATCTGATGTTTGCGTGTATTATGGAAATCATGCATAAGCCGTTGTTCTATGAAAAGCTTTCCGGCACAAAGATCATCAGCACAATTGTGGTGGAAGAACCGGAAGAAAACTTGGTGAAGGAACCGGAAAAAGAGTTTGGGAAAGAATGGGAAGAAGACCCAGAAGAAAACCTGGAACCGGATGATGCTGAAAATGAAAAAAATACAGAAGGTGCAGAAGATGCCGAAGATTCGGAAGATACAGTAAAAGACCGGGATAGAAGAGAAAAAACAAAACCACAAGATGAGATAAAAAATGAATCACAAGAAGGGATAAAAGAACGTTCGGAGGTTGAGGATGTATCGGATTTTGATCGTAGAGGATGATATGACCATAGCGGAGCTTTTGGCGGAGCATCTGCGTTCCTGGAATTATCAGGCGGAATGCGCCAAGGACTTTAAGCGGATTTTGGAGAATTTTGTGCGGTTTGATCCGCAGCTGGTGATCTTGGATATCGGACTGCCGTTTTACAATGGGTTTTACTGGTGTCAGGAGATCCGCCGGATTTCCAGCGTGCCGATCATTTTCTTATCTTCCATGAATGACAAGATGAACATTGTGATG
>CAKRWZ010000131.1 GCA_934418295.1 uncultured Mediterraneibacter sp. | reverse complement strand
ATGGCAAAGAAAGTTACAAAAAAAGTGACAAAAAAACGTGTCAAGAAAAACGTTGAACACGGACAGGCACATATCCAGTCATCATTCAACAACACCATCGTTACACTGACTGATGCACAGGGAAATGCTCTTTCATGGGCAAGCGCCGGCGGTCTGGGATTTAGAGGTTCAAGGAAATCTACTCCATATGCAGCACAGATGGCGGCAGAGACTGCAGCTAAAGCAGCGTTGGTACATGGACTGAAAACAGTTGACGTTTTTGTAAAAGGTCCAGGTTCAGGTAGAGAAGCAGCGATCCGTGCCCTTCAGGCATGCGGAATCGATGTATTAAGTATCAGAGACGTAACTCCGGTACCGCATAACGGATGCCGTCCACCGAAACGCAGAAGAGTGTAATGTTAAGGAGGAAGATAAAGATATGGCAGTAAACAGAGTTCCAGTTCTTAAAAGATGCCGTTCCTTAGGTATGGACCCGATCTATTTAGGAATCAATAAAAAATCATACAGACAGTTAAAAAGAGCAAACCGTAAAATGAGTGAGTATGGTCTCCAGCTGCGCGAGAAACAGAAAGCAAAATTCATCTACGGCGTTCTGGAAAAACCTTTCAGAAACTATTATGCAAAAGCAAAACAGATGGAAGGACAAACAGGTGAAAACCTGATGGTTATGCTGGAAAGCAGACTGGACAATGTAGTATTCCGTCTCGGATTTGCAAGAACCAGAAAAGAAGCAAGACAGATCGTTGACCACAAGCATGTACTTGTAAACGGCAAGCTGGTAAACATTCCGTCTTATCTGGTAAAAGCAGAAGACGTTATTGAAATCAAAGAGAATAAAAAAGGCTCACAGAGATACAAAGAAATTCTGGAAGCTACTGCAGGACATATGGTACCGGAGTGGCTGGAAGCAGACGCAGAGAATCTCAAAGGTACAGTAAAAGAGCTTCCGAAGAGAGAAGCAATCGATGTTCCTGTTGATGAGATGCTGATCGTCGAGCTGTACTCCAAATAAGCAGCGTTTTGATGACTTGTTGTAAGTGATTCAATAACTGTAAATGTGGACATCCCTCAACCTATTTTAACCCATAAGGAGGGCCTTGTAGTGTTTGATTTTAACAAACCAAATATCGAAATTACAGAAATTTCAGATGATAAAAAATATGGAAGATTTGTAGTAGAACCGCTGGAAAGAGGTTATGGTACAACACTCGGTAACTCACTGAGAAGAATCATGCTTTCTTCCCTTCCGGGAGCTGCAATCAGCTTTGTTAAGATTGACGGCGTTCTTCATGAATTCAGTTCCATCCCCGGCGTAAAAGAGGATGTGACTGAGATTATCATGAACCTGAAATCACTGGCGATTAAAAATACATCTGAGTCAGACGAAGCCAAAACCGCTTATATCGAGTTTGAAGGAGAAGGCGTTGTAACAGGCGCTGATATTCAGGCTGATTCTGATATTGAAATTATGAATCCGGAGACAGTCATTGCGACACTGAGCGGCGGAAAAGACAGCAAATTATATATGGAGCTTACCATCACAAAAGGAAGAGGATACGTAAGCTCTGATAAGAATAAGAAGGAAGATCTCCCGATTGGAGTGATCCCGATAGATTCTATTTATACACCGGTTGAGCGGGTAAACCTGACGGTAGAAAATACCCGTGTGGGCCAGATTACAGACTATGATAAATTGACATTGGACGTTTGGACAAAAGGCACATTGATGCCGGATGAGGCAGTCAGCCTGGCAGCAAAAGTGTTGAACGAACATCTGAAGTTGTTCATAGACTTGTCTGAAGTCGCAAAATCAGCAGAAGTAATGATAGAAAAAGAGGACGATGAAAAAGAAAAAGTTCTGGAAATGAGTATTGATGAACTTGAACTTTCTGTACGGTCCTACAATTGCCTGAAGAGAGCCGGGATCAATACAGTAGAAGAACTGACAAATAAAACTCCGGAAGATATGATGAAAGTTCGTAACCTTGGACGTAAATCATTAGAAGAAGTTCTCACAAAATTAAAAGAATTAGGGCTGGAATTAAGCACAGGCGACGAGTAAAAGTCGTCGCCTGTGCGCTACGCCTTGAGCGAAGATCAAGGCGGTTCCACAGAAAGAGCGACGAGTAGAAGTCGTCGCCTGTGCGCTACGCCTTGAGCGAAAGATCAAGGCGGTTCCACAGAAAGAGCGACGAGTAGAAGTCGTCGCCTGTGCGCTACGCCTTGAGCGAAAGATCAA
>CAKRWZ010000130.1 GCA_934418295.1 uncultured Mediterraneibacter sp. | reverse complement strand
TATACACGTACACCACTGCCATCCTGCATCTTTTCAATGGCTTTCACATGGCCTGCCGCCAGATCCGTCACATGGATGTAATCTCTCACTCCGGTCCCGTCCGGTGTCGGATAATCATCCCCGAATACTCCCAGCTTCTCCAGCATTCCTTTCGTCTGTCGTGTGTCTGGCAGCTGAACCAGATTCCAAATCTTTTTTTGCCGTCCCCCAGAGCCGCTTTGGATACAGTCCTTCTTCTTTCATTTTCCGGATCGCATCGACTACGGCCGCTTTATCCTCCTGGTAGGTCACCCCATACCATCGATCGGAGGACCGGAGTACCTGCACCTCTGCTTTCTTTTCTTCCAAAAGCTCTTCTACCACAGATGGCAGGAAATACTCGCATTTCATCGGATTCTTCTCCAGATTCTTCTCTAAGAAATCCGTAAAACGCGCCTGCAGCTCCCGCAGCATACTTTCCGTAAAGCCGAACATATTCATGGAAACCGTGCTTTCCGGAGACAACTCCTCCCAGATTTCTCCTCCGTCTTCTGAATATACCACTTTTTCGCCCCGTTTTTCGATCCGGGTGCGCTCTGTGATCCCCGCCAAACGTCCCTCATCATCCACCTGACAGATTCCGCGGGAGACAAACCCGTTTTCCGTCAACGTATTTTTCAGAATATAACCAACCATCACATAGTGATAGCACTGCTCATCATCTTCGTGAGTCGTCAGATAGTCATACAACATCTGGAAAGCATGCTTTCCGTAATAATCGTCTGCATTGATCACTGCAAAAGGTCCGTCCACCGTCCCGACGCAGCTCATGACTGCATGACCCGTTCCGAAAGGCTTTACCCTGCCCTCCGGCACCTGATAGCCCTCCGGAAGATTGGACAGCTCCTGAAACACGTAGGATACTTCCATTTCCTTCTCGATCCGTTCTCCTACACCTGCCCGAAAGGCCTCCTCATTTTCCTTTTTAATGATAAAAACAACTTTTTCAAATCCGGCTTCTTTCGCGTCATACAGCGAAAAATCCATGATAATATGTCCTTGCTCATCCACCGGATCGATCTGCTTCAGACCGCCGTAACGGCTTCCCATACCGGCCGCCATGATCACTAACACTGGTTTTTTCATATTCTTCCCCCTGTTTTTATAAAAAAATTTTATAATCTGTAACCTTTTATCTCCATGATTTACTTTTTGATCTCTATCATCATAATGGATTTTTTCTGTAACGTCAACGGCATTCCCCTCTCGGCGGCAGCACCGCCAGCATGACCAGCTGTCCCGCTTCTTTTTTGATCTGATCCCGATAGGTCAGATTGCGATAACGCCGGATCTGTGTCTGGGTGATCCCCAGGGAGGACGCCACCTGGCCCGATTCTGCCCCATAGGCATACAACGTCACTCCACAGCTGTTTCGCAGCTGCTGGGCACTGTAAAAAGGCGTCCCTGCTTTCTCTTCCGTTTTTTTTAGCATTCTGCTGATATACATCAGATTCAGCGGCCGCCCCTGACCGTTTAAAAACAAGAACTCACTCTCCGGCTCCTTCTCGGATTTTCCTTTTTCAGCCAGATAAGCTTCCACCACCCTCCAGGCATCTTCCGGCACATAAGCAGGCTCTTTTCTCTTTTTCGTAAAAACATAAACGCCCTCCTCATACCGACCGAAATCCTCCGGATAAAGCCCTATGATCTCCGTCGCTGATAACCCTACCCGATACAATAACACCAGAATCGTATAAACCAAAATGTCGTCCCGGGCCGCCTGCAGCAACCGGTCAATGTCTGCAAAAGGCACCATTTTCACAAACTTTTCCTGACGCTCCAGTTTTGGCAGATACTCTGCAAACCAGTCCCTGTAATCCGCCCGCAGGATCACTTCCAGTTCTTGTTGGTTTTCCAAGATATAAGCCGCCAGAGAATGCAGTTCCCGGATCTTTTTAGAAACCGTGGAGGCTCGGAGAACCCCTGCCTTTACCTTCCTTTGCAAATACGTGAAGAACCGGTCCGCATCCCCTTGCTCCATATCCAGAAAATCCTTTTTTATAAAATTCAAAAACTCCGTCAGATCCGCCTCATAGGAAGCCTTCGTCGTATCACTCTTAAAATGCAGAAGAAATTTCGGCCAGATCTCTTGCTTTAAAAAATCCGATGCGTAAAAATTGTCCATGGAAAGCCCCCTTCCTTGTTTACCTGTTCCGCGTAAGCGGAATTCTTTTGTTTTGTTAGCAGTATACTTCATACTATAACATA
>CAKRWZ010000129.1 GCA_934418295.1 uncultured Mediterraneibacter sp. | reverse complement strand
GACCACCACCGTCACCACTGCCGACAGCCCCTGATAAAACTCTTCCTCTGTATAGGGCAGCGGGGTGCGACCCGATGGGGCCTGGATCAGCTTTAAGGTCAGTTTCCCGCAGCAGGCACTCCCCATGGTGATCACATCCTCGGAATTTACCATTTCCTCCAGTTCCATGCTGATAATGCAGTCGTCTCCCTGCAGGGTGTGGATCACCTCACCCTGCAGAGAATACAGACATTCAACCTTCAGTCGAAGACTCCTGTTATCTGCCCGAATCTGTTTCTCATACTTTTCACTTACTTGCAGCATTCATCTCACCTACCTTTCTGTAAATGTAGCCGACAGGTTCTGCCACATCCAGCTGCCGTCCGGCTTCTGGCGAAGCATTGGGGTCGTCCGGTTTCCTACATAAAATTCACTGCGCTTTCTTTCTCCTGTAAGGGCGTCCGGATACTCCAACAGGAAGAAAACATCCTCCATCATGCACAGAAGACCAGCCATATCATCTCCGCTCAGAGCTCCCCAGGAGCAGGTCAGCGTCCGTTTACTGGTCATACGGTCCCGAAAATACTGTCCCATCTGATTTCTTCCGGTTCCTCCGTCAAGATCAGAAATATCCCACTGCAGGCTCTGTGGATCTTTCAAATCTGTGAAATATCCGAAGACTACCATCTCCCCTTCACGAAACAAAGCCATGATCTCATCCGCCAGCTTGAAACTGCCGTCTCCTCTCTCTGTGACCGTCACTTCTTCCGGCAGTTCCTGATGTGCACCGGAAGTTTTCATGATCACCAGCACATCTCCTGCCGCCAGATCACCGCTGGCTTCCAATAAAAAAGAGCCTCCGCTCAAGGAAGCTCTCATCTGCTGAATCCGTCTTAATATACTCATTGCTGTTCCTCCTTTATTCCTACACGTGCAGCGGGCTCATACCCGTCTGTTTCACGATACCGTTGTGATAACGGATCACCTGTTTTCCGATTTCTCTTCCATCCAGATGGTTGTTGATGTGGAATGTGAAGCTGCCGCCATCGCCGCCGCTCACAGCGCTCTTCACCGCTTCGAATACGCCCCGGGATACGGCTTCCACGATCTGTCCGTTGTTCATAACTCCGCTTCGGCTTCCGAAGGATCCTACCAGCTCCGGTCCCCTCTCTCTGGCTATAAACATCTGCCCTGCTTCCAGGATCCCGCCATCTGCCAGCTTTGGAAGACTCGCCTTCGGGATCAGACTGATGCTGACGCCCGGGATCTTGTTGATGATCTTCACCACTTTGTTAAGTCCTCCAATAAAGCTGTTGATGATGCCTTGTGCGAATCGTATCACACTGTTGACCGTACTCTTGAATGCACTTCCCACTGCTGAGCCGATCTTCACACCGATGCTCTTGAAGACGCTGCGGATCTTGTCCCAGATCCCGCTAAAGAAGGATCCTACGTTTGAGAAAGCATTTTTGATAGCCTTCCACGCTCCTCTGAATTTTTCTCCGAACCAGTCTGCCACCTTGTCGAATATCTTATTGATCACGCTCCATATTGCTGAGAAGATACCCGTTACGAACTCCAGACCTGCATCAAAGAGTCCCTTGACGCCTTCCCACATTTTGCCGAAGCCTTCCAGTATCTTGTCCCCGTTGAGGGTGAAGATACCGACGATCACGTCGATGACGCCTGAGATAAAGGTCATCGCACCTTCTATGATGCCCAGGATGAAATCCCAGATCGCAGTCACTACCATCATGATCTCTTCCCCGAAGTTGTTCCAGATGGCTTTCACGATATCCACTACCGTACCGATCACTGTTTTGATCGCATTCCATACCACGGAAACGATATCCAGAATGGAGTTCCACAGAGAAGAGGCTGCATCCATCAGTGAAGATCCATGCTTGTCCCACAGTTCTTTGAATACATCGAAGATCGCTGAGAAGATTTCCAGGATCCCTTCTCCCAACGTCTGAAGGAATTCTACAATGCCTTCCCAGACTTCCTGAACTTTTTCGATGAGACCTTCTCCGTGCTCTTCCCACAGCTCCGTCAGGAATCCGAAAATACCAGATAAAAGATCCGCTACGATGCCGACTACCTCTGAAATGATATCGATCAGACCTGTGATACCATCCCCAAAACTTTCTACAAAAGAATTGAATGCATCCGTCTCCGTGATTCCCATAATGGATTCCTTAAACGTATTGAATGCATCGATGGCCGGCTGGAACGCCTCCTTCACCTGCGCCCAGGCATTGGTGATTTTCTCCTTAAATTCATCATTGGTAGCCATTAGCTTCTGGAAAATAGCAATAAATCCAATAATTGCAACCGCTGCTATAGC
>CAKRWZ010000128.1 GCA_934418295.1 uncultured Mediterraneibacter sp. | reverse complement strand
GGGCGTTTCATCCTTATTTGTGCGAGGGCTGGGAATAAGGATGAATCGACCTGTTTTAGACGATGGTTTTTTATCCGATCATCCTTAATTTTAGGCGAATCGCAATTTCGGATGAAAAACATCCTAATAGTTTCCAGATTTTCATCCTTTCTCGAATCAGCTTTGTTCCATATATTGCAATTCCACTTTTTGTTTGATATTCGCTCATCAAAATCATAGTTCATCTGATTCAAGCGCTTTCTTTGCCCTGAAATAGCTTCCTATGGTTCTCTTCCTTACCTGGTTGCTAGTATTTTCCAGTGGAAAGCTTGATTTTTTCACCCAGATTTACCCTCTGCTGCAATACAATGGAATGTCTGCTTGTGATATACTCCTCTATAAGATCTTTATCCGTTCTCCGGCTCTGATCTCGCTCCCATTACTATGATTTTCCCCCAATATACTTCGATAAAATCATAAAAATGCGCCGGAGCGTTCCCGAAACCCCGCGTCTAACGCGGGGTTTTCTTTATACAACAAAAACAGCCTACAGAGCATGCTCGGCGCTGTTTTTATTTGCTTATTATGGCAAATTATGTTATTCTATGTATGTTGTCACTCCAATCTGGCATCAGAAAGGAGGTGATTTCGATGGAATACATAATTACCATTTTTCTGGCGGTCATGGCACAAGTGATTGGTCATTACGTGTGCAAGTGGTTAGACCGCCAGCATCACGACAACTAGCCCAAAATAAAAATCCGAGGAATGGAGCTCCTCGGATTTTTTGTGATTTCAATGGCCATAATTACCGTTTTTCTGGTTAATTTATTATAAATCAAACAGTTCCTAATGTCAATTGTAATTTACTGGAATAAGAAAGCCATTATTTCTGTCTCTGCCTTCTTCCCGTAATAGCAACTGCACCCATTGCGACCAGTGCCGCCAGCGCTGCGCCTCCAACTGCATAAAGATGGAAGTCGTCGCCAGTCTTTACAGTTTCATCTGCCTTGGCAGAATCTTTGTCACCGGAAGGCTTCGTTGTCGAACCCTGAGATGAATCCGTCTGTTCCGGAGCCTTATAGGTCTGATCCTTAGACAATTCTACTTTAGCATCGCCAGTTCCAACTACGATCGTTTCCTCCGTTCCATTGATCAACACAGCACCATTTTTCGGAGCATCCAGTGTCGTTCCTGCCGAAGCCTTTGTAATGGTGATCGTGCCATTCTTAGCAGTATTGATCTTCTCATTTACAGCAGCTCTACCTACCAAATATGTCTTCACGCCTTCTACTTCATAAGTAGCAGCTACGTCTACATCACTACTAATATATTCATCTGGAACTGGTTGCGTATATTCGCCTCCAGAGATGAAGTTCTTCAAATTTTTACTGGTTACAGTTCCCTGATAGTAGCCGTTTTCGATATTCAGCTTCACTTTGCTGATTGCCTCATCATCATTGTTCTGAGGATTATCCTGTACAACTGCTGCGCCGCCTTTCAAAGTTCCGTCATGAATGGTCACTTCGATCGGAAGTTTCGTAGTATGCTGTGCGATTGCCAGTGCTACATTACCGGAAGTTGATCCATTTCCATTCGGGCTTGCTGTAAAAGTGCCGAAACCACCTGTAATCACGCAACTTGTAATATCCAACTTACCAGCACGAATTTCGATACCTGCACTTCCTTCACTACTGCTGGTAACCGTACAATTTTTCATGGTCGTATCAGCATAACCAGCCAAATATATGCCTGTGCCAGCTTCATTATTTAATACTGCTCCGTCAAGTGTGATTTTGGGAACGTTACCTATCGTGTTTTTAATCGATCCATTGACATACAATGCCGATCCTCCATCTCCAGAAGTATCCTTCTGACCCTGTAAAGTTCCGTAAACAGTTGCCACGATTCCATAATTGCCAGCGGCGTTATTGTTATCAATAAATAAGCCAGCCCAGCCCTTTAAGGTAACATTTTTACCTACGGTGACTACACTATAATTTGCCTGATCTGTTGCAGAACCATACAGCATAATTGGGGAAAAATATGGCTCTTTTTCATAAAGACATCCTTTTCCCACAATGTTTAAATTGCCATGCTGAATCTGAATATGCTTCATGGAATCAAATGAAACGTCATGTCCATTTAAATCCAGTGTAATACTCTGCCCATTAGAAACGGTAATTTTGTCAGAAACAGAAACATTGTTCATAACTGTGATCGTATCCCCATCCTTTGCATTCTGAAATGCATCAGACAAGGATGAATAGGTTTGATCTCCTATCTTCACTTCCGCTCCGGTTGCACTTGCCGTCATCGGTACCGCCATCACAAAAACCATGATTAGCGATACAACGGCACATACTAATATTTTTCTTGATTTCATTTGTTCGCCCCTCATCTTTCTTTTTTCAACAAATGTATACGAATATTATAGTACACACCCCCCCT
>CAKRWZ010000127.1 GCA_934418295.1 uncultured Mediterraneibacter sp. | reverse complement strand
GAAAAGGTCAACAGACAAAATTCTTTTCCGGAGTGACGGATCTGCTCCTCATCAATGATTTCATGGATCAGATTTCGGAGAGGTGTCACATCCACCCCTCCGTCTGTCAGCACCTGATGGATCTCCGAAAGAATTTCTGAAAATTTATTTTCACCCCGGAACAGTTTTTCCATCCAGGTATCGTCCACATCCATCACTTTGGAAAATGTGATCTCCTCCCAGATCTTTCTGGCCTTTTCCGGATCATCCATGCAGATCAGTGCGCCGTTCAACGCGCCCACCGATGTCCCTGCCACAGCAGAAATCTTCACGCCGGCTTCCCGAAGCGCCAGCCATGCACCGATCTGATACGCGCCTCGCGCACCGCCGCCATCCAGCACAATCCCATATTCTTTCGACAAATCAATCACTGTATTCATACCATTTATTTTTCTTTTCCAACCTCTGCCATAGATTTTACAAGTCCTGCAATCCCTTGGATCTCTGACGGGATGATAATCTTGGTAGCCTGACCGTCTGCCGCCTTCTCAAAGGCTTCCAGACTCTTCATGGTCAGCACGGCTTCATCCGCACCGGCCTCTTTCAGATAACGGATACCGTCTGCATTGGCCTTCTGCACTTTCAGAATGGCCTCTGACTGACCTTCTGCCTCTTTGATCATCTTCTCTTTTTCTGCTTCTGCTTTCAGGATCGCCGCCTGCTTCTCTGCTTCCGCTTCCAGAATCTGCGATTCTTTTTTACCTTCTGCCACCAGGATCGTGGATTTCTTTTCTCCTTCCGCACGAAGGATCGACTCACGTCTCTCACGCTCGGCTTTCATCTGTTTCTCCATGGCATCGCGGATGGCTGCCGGCGGAATGATGTTTTTCAGTTCCACACGATTAACCTTAATTCCCCAAGGATCCGTTGCCACGTCCAGGGACGCTCTCATGCTGGTGTTAATGGTCTCTCTGGAGGTCAAGGTCTGATCCAGTTCCATGTCACCGATGATGTTTCGAAGTGTCGTTGCCGTCAGGTTTTCGATGGCCATGATCGGGTTTGCCACACCGTAGCAGAACATTTTCGGATCGGTGATCTGATAAAATACGACCGTATCGATCTGCATGGTAACGTTATCCTTTGTAATCACTGCCTGTGGCGGAAAATCTACCACCTGCTCTTTCAGATCTACCTTTCGCGCAACACGGTCCAGAATCGGTACTTTAAAATGCAGACCCACGCTCCAGGTTGCCTGATAAGCTCCGAGTCTTTCCACTACCATTGCCTTTGCCTGCGGTACAATCTTGATACAGGAGATCAAAATAAGTGCCACAAGAACGACCAAAATCAGCATTACAATAATTGTTGTCATCGTCTGATTCCTCCTTTACTCTCTTTTAATTACTTTCCTTGTCTTTACTTTCTTCGTTTCCTTTGTTTCCTGCTATTTTTGTTTCTTTGACTTCTGCTTTCTGCAGTTTTTCAACGATCAGCTTTACTCCTTGAATCTCTATCACCTGAACGATCTCATCCTTCTGATATACGTCAGTGTCTCGGGAAGCTCTTGCACTCCATTCCATCCCGTTTAAGTTCACCTTTCCTTCAGAATGAATGTTATCAATTGTTTTCGTTACCAGCGCCGTCTTTCCGACCACACTTTCTACGTTAGTCCGCGTGCGGTTTTGGTTGAAATAGCGCATCGCGATGGGCCGGGTCCAGATCAGCAGGATCACCGCTACCGCCAAAAACACGATAATCTGTATCGGCAGCGCCACATCAAACAGCGACAACACCAGCGCTGCCAGGCTGCCGGCCGCAAACCAGATCGTCGTAAGCCCCATGGTCGCCAGCTCTATGATCATCAGCAAAATGAACAGCCCCAGCCAATATACCCATAATGCAATATCATTGATTGACATGTTTACCTCCTGTTTCTTCTCTGTCTCCCCGCCTCAAACATGAGGAGGGACGCTGCCACCGCAGCGTTCAGAGACTCCACCTGGCCTTCCATCGGAATCCGGATCAGCCGGTCAGAAGCCTGGGCCGTCTCTTGTTTCAGCCCGTTTCCCTCGTTTCCGATCAGAAATGCCGTACCTTCCAGATAGACTTCTTTATCATATGTATTTTTTCCGTCCAAATGTGCCGCATAAAGCGTAATCCGTCTTTCCTGCATCTTTTTCAACGCAGATGGCAGATCATCTGTATACACAAACGGTACCCGGTAAACGGATCCCATCGTCGAGCGAATCACCTTCGGATTATACAGATCCACACAATCATCGCTCAACACGATCCCCGTCACTCCGGCTGCCTCTGCCGTCCGAAAGATCGTTCCCAGATTGCCGGGATCCTGCAAGCCGTCCAGCACTAAAAGAAGCGGTGCCCGGTCTTTAAGCATTTCTGCCAGCGTATAGTTTTTCTGCCGCAGCACACAAAGCACACCCTGAGGTGTTTTCGTGTCCGACACATGGGCAAACACCGTATCGGAAAGAATCTCCGGACGTATCTGTTTTTCCTGCAGAAGCTTCCGGTGTTTTCCCGCAAAG
>CAKRWZ010000126.1 GCA_934418295.1 uncultured Mediterraneibacter sp. | reverse complement strand
TTCACCTCTAATGTTTTGATTTCAATCACAATGGCTTCATTATACCATGCCTGTTTGGGATTACAAGTGGTTCGCGGCATCACATTCCACTTTTTGAACAAAATTTATCTCTCAAATCATAATTATCACAAAGGGTTCTGATTCGAGAATGAAATCGAGCCCATTGTTTTCTATTATTTGAAAAACTTGTACAAACGAGTTCCCTTTCCAACAATATATTATCTATTATCGGAATGTAATCGCTCTATATGTTATTTGAAAAAGCTTATCTGCAGATATTTTATGAGCACAATTGAAAAAACTATGATTATTTTAAGTATTTTTTTATTAAAATCATAAAAAGTTGCCGTCGTTTTCATTCATTCCAGTATGATTTCCAGCTTGCCCGTCGATACTAACTCCATGGAGGTGAAATTTCATGCGACAGGAAAAGAAAGTAAAGGATCGCCCTGCCATCGCACTGGTGCTGTTCTTCTGTCTGGCAGCTCTGGTTGCAGTCTTTGCAGTAACGTCCACCGTTAATAAAGTACGTGACAACCTGCAAATCGATAAGGCGGCGGAAGTCGTCAAGAAAAAAGCGGTCAGCAAAACGTCCGAAAACACAGCAGCAAAGGTCGTAGACAGCCAGGACAGCAAAAGTTCCGGCAGCAGCTCGCCTGCCAGCTTTATAAAGCCCCTTTCTGGAGAAGTGATCCAAAACTATTCCATGGATATGCCAATTTACTGGGAAACTCTGGATCAGTACATGACTCACGACGGCATTGACCTGGCCGCTCCGGCAGGAACCAGCGTTAAAACCTGTGCCAGCGGTACTGTGACTCGTATCGAAAAGGATGATCGCTACGGCATGATCGTGGAGATCAGCCACGGAAACGATCTACTGTCCCTCTACGGAAATCTGGCCGAGGACGGCCTTGTGGAACTGGGCGAGGTCGTTTCACGCGGAGATGTCATCGGAAAAGTCGGCAAGACGTCCACCTTCGAAGCCAGCGGAGCGGAACATCTGCATTTTTCGATGAAGCTAAAGGATGAACCGGTAGATCCGGGAAAATATATCAAGGGGCTTTAAAAAGAAAACAGAGAATCTGTATCAGAATCGATTCTCTGTTTTTCTTTTTTATATTTCTAACAATTGTTTCTTTTTTGCATCAAAATCCGATTGCGTTATAATCCCATCATCCAACAACTCTTTTAACTGCCGTAATTGTTTCACTGGAATTTCAGGAAAACTTTTCTGTTGCTCAATCTTTTTCGAATCCAATGCTATAGGCTCCTTATTCAACGATACATAAGAATACTCCTTATCCGGGATAAGTTTATTCAATGCATCATAAGTATCATAACCTAACTGGATGTCTACATACCCCTTTATCTTATCCTGATATCGCAAAGTAACATATCGATTATCGTGTTCGATCGTTTCTGACTGTACTTCATTAATATGCACACCTGTCCCCGCTCTACTTCCTATAATCGCTCCTGCTTCACCAAATAGCAACCCCCCTAGTACAGTGCCTCCAAGACTCATACTTTTACTGCTACCGCCTCCACCGGAAATAGATGTGGAATATGCAACATCACCCTTATCTTGGTAATAAACTATACTATTTAACGGAATAATATATACAGGCTCGCCACTTAAAATATCATCAATAAATTCTTTTATAACAGCAATTTTCTGTTCAATATTAAAAGACTCAACCATTGATTGAATTTGCTTCGTTATTCTTCCATATTTACAACAATACAAATTTTTCTCATCTTTTGACAGCACAGCTAAATTACATTCGATACGATTTTCAGCAGGAAACTGCTCTGTTTCTTGTTCTATATAATGTATAACGTGATGTACAACTTTTTCCATATCGCAAAAAGAATCCGCAAACCACGCCGCATACTCTTCAATTTTCTCAGAATATTCTCTGGATTTTTTAATATTTTCCATTTGTTGTAACGCATACTTTGCTTCCTGCTCTTTTGAATATCCCCTTGTAATTAATAAATATGTTGCATAAGCTTCCTTATAGTTTTTAAATTTATAATGCAACTGGTACGCTCTTTCATACCATTGTTTCGCGGTTGGATTAAACATTTAAACACTCCTTTTCTCCCTGCCGATTTATAATTTCTTCTAAATGTTCCTTCGTATAATCACTCAACTGATAGGAGCGTATCCTCTCCTTAACAATATGTGGAATCAAAAATCCGTTAGCCGTCAGTTTAGCACACCGATTGATCACCGTCTTATTGGAAAGCCCGATCATTCGACTGACCTCGATCGGAGTAAACTCATACAGATGGTTTTTCAGCAAAAACACCAGAAAGGTTTTCTCCTTTACATTCAAATACGACAATCCCTCTATCAGTTCACTTGTCCTGTGCTGACGGGATAATTCACATACCTTGGACGAGTACAGTTCCACCATACGCAGAAAGTAGTCGATCCAGATTTCAGGATGAGGCGGATTTTCTCTTCCCGAATAATATAGTGCAGGAAGACCCATCTGTAAGGATGCGTAGTATTCTTCTGTATCATAAGCAAAATACTCTTCCAAAGAGCCGATTCCATGAAATCCATAGCCATTGAGATCTAAAATATAGCCGGAGAGCAATCTTGCCGTTCTTCC
>CAKRWZ010000125.1 GCA_934418295.1 uncultured Mediterraneibacter sp. | reverse complement strand
TGATTTTTCCTTTTATTTCTAACATCGTATCTCCCTCTCCATTCTAAATCCAAGCCTTACAACCCTTAACCTTATCGCCTGAAGGAGCGCCCGCGCCATTGCGGCTATTGCGGCCTTCTTCTTACAGCATTCCCTTGTCGTATTGTTATTTTATAAAACTTCCTTTGGATTATCATGGAAAAAAAGTTGCGAACATACATGCTCACAACTTTTTTTGCTTTAATAATCTCTGTTTGATCAAATTTATGAAATGCTCCGGCGCCGTTACTTTTATCACCGGGCCAAAGGATAAGATACGGATCACCATCTCGGTTTCATCTTCCTTATTATAATGGATCGTCACCACATATCTGTTTTTCTCTATCCGTTCCGCCGTTTTCTCAAAATGGGCAAAATGAAGAAGCACCCGTTCCAAAGCGTCTCGTTCATCCTTCAATTCAAAAACGACACTTCGTGTTCTTGCCGGATTCCGTTTCTTCGGCATTGTTTCAAAGGCTTCCTCCATCCGTTTACAGCTGACAATACGCCCCAGATTGAATGTACTTCCCAATTTATTTCCGACACAGATCAGCCGAAATTTGTCATCTTTTTCCGAATATTCCAAATACTCCGGCAATACGACCCGACGGATCTGACGGCCATTTCTGTTCAACACCTCTATTTGCAGTGGATACTTATCACGGATTGCATCAAGGATCAAGCGGAAATTGGAAATATACGTTTCATCCGTATAGTCATCTCCGTCAGCATACTTATCAAATACAAGATAATCCGTTGGCAGAAACAGCGGTTCTACATCTGGATCATCGAACACCGAATTTCCAAAAAGTTTTATCCGCGGATCACAGGCGATCGCTTTCAGCCACCTTCTCTGCAAAACGGTAAGCGGCATGGTCGGTGCATGGATGATAGGCGTCGATCCGTCTGGTTTTAACAATTGCCACCTGCTTTTGATCGCATCTGAAATCGTCCACACACTTTCCGAAAAAGCATATTTTTTTATGATCATTTCCATCTTTTCATCCGACACCGGATGCACAGCCGCTTCCGCCAAAATCGCTGCAACCGCGTTATAATACGCTCCGTAGAGCTCACTGAAAATCATTTACGTATCCTCTCCGATGCCATACAACGCATACATCTGTGCAAGGTCGTTTTGAAACTGTTCTTCCATTTTCTTGTCTGAAAAATGGATCTCCGTAATCCTGCAAAGGAACGTCCTGATCCACGGGATCACTTCACTGGCATCAAACACATCTGCCGAAAACCTGCTGGTATGTTCATCCAAATGCTCCACCCGGCCACATCTCTTTTCCCGTTCCAATCGATTGCGAATATGCGCTTCATTCTTTGCATAACGAATCGTAAATTCCACATGTTCCATTCTTGCTCCCGTTCTTCCTTGAGTACTTACACCCCATATGTGCGGAAGCATGTCCCGAAACGTATTCTGGAGTTCATCAAACCTCTCACTTCTATCCCCCGGTTTCACCGAAAGAATATGGTCCGTCCGAAACGGTGTGATCCTTTTAAATCGCGGCACATATGCCATAAGATATTGCCTGCCGTTCTGAACGCTTATCATGACCTTGATAGGAATCACCTGATTCTCCGCGATCCGGTCATTGTCTCTGTGAACGGTTTTTAATGTAATACTGCGCTTTTCTCTGATCGCAAGAAATATCGCATAAAGGATCTCGCTGTCCATCGTTCCGGTTATGTAGTGATGTTTAAATGCAAACTGACTCTCTGCCGGCTCCGTCTTGTCCAGCAAATAGGAGCCTATCACCCCACACGGAAGCACTTCGGAAAAATAGTCCAATATCTCTTTATCCGGCAACAAGGTACTTCCGGCTCTTCGATAACAGAACGCTTTTCCCCTTTTCTCTGAGGTCAAAATTCCCTGTGAAACATATTCTTTCAGCTTCTTCCGTACCGTCGATTCATCCAACAACCGCGGTTCCGGAAATTCGGACAGATATGCATCCATGCGATCCGTTATCTCCCCAACCGTCATACAGATACTCGGATCTGACAAAATATCAAGAAGCATAAAATGTAACGTAATATCACCGTCTGTAAAGCTCTTCGTTTTCCACGCCTTAAATAACGGATTGTGCTTCGTCAACCGGCTGTCAATGGAGAGAAATACGTTTTTCCCTTCCGGCGTCTGGCGAAACCGCATATAATCTCCAAGCCAGCTCTCCAATCGGCGACGCTCATCATCGTAGGATCGGGCACTTTTCCTGGTAAATTCATCCCTGCTCTTGAACCCGTAAACATAGAACTCCCTCATATAATCACGAATACGCTCAAAATTTTTTACCAACTCATTATACGCCATGCCCTCACCCCCTTACTGATGTGGATTTACTTTGTACTATCAAACATTTTCTACTTTATAGTTACTCCCAATTCTTGTAAGACAAAATTTCCCTTTTGTCATTCAACTTGTATTATAACTTCGCCTTAGTAACCCATTTAAATAAAAATAAGTACGCCAATAACCCGCTCACACAGAGCGGGTCCCCATTACTTTCTCTTCTGATGTTTCTTTTTTGCTGTTTCCTGTTATCGCCTACTTCTGGCCAAGTTTTGCATTGATCAGGTCCAAAACTTCTTTTTTGTCCTCGTCGGACA
>CAKRWZ010000124.1 GCA_934418295.1 uncultured Mediterraneibacter sp. | reverse complement strand
GACCGGTCGGTTACCAATGCGTCCGAGGTGGAGCAGTATAACGGCAACGTGGTCTTCGAGGGGATCATCGACTGTGCGAAGGCAGCTCTGGAAAACGGAATTCCGGTGGTGCTGGGGAACGATGTGGGCTGCCCCTGGATCACGCAGTATGATTTCTGGCGGGAACTGTATTATTTCCATAAATACGTCGGCGTGTCCAATGCCTTTGCCCTTCACACGGCAACGGAGCAGAGCGCCCGCCTGGCCGGGATCGGCGATGTGACAGGAACCATTGCACCCGGAAAGTGTGCGGATCTGATCGTGACAGCGAAAAATCCTCTGGAGGATCTGCGGGTTCTGCGAAACGTTGATCTG
Source organism: uncultured Mediterraneibacter sp. (assembly GCA_934418295.1). Taxonomy (GTDB): domain Bacteria; phylum Bacillota; class Clostridia; order Lachnospirales; family Lachnospiraceae; genus Mediterraneibacter_A. The sequence continues at coordinate 2,311 of CAKRWZ010000124.1, read as the reverse complement.
GTCATGGCACGGGGCCGCCTGATCCGCCAGCCGAAGCTCAGGAAGCGGGCACAGGTGGAAGCCGAGCTGGATAAGTTTTTGGACTGAAAAGCATGGAGAGAACGATATGAGACACAACTGGAAAAATATTACCATGATCGGTATGCCGGCCTCCGGGAAAAGCACGGTCGGTGTGCTGCTGGCTAAGCGGATCGGCTATCAGTTTATTGATTCCGATATTCTGATCCAGAATCAGGAGAAGCGGCTGTTAAAGGAGATCATTGCCCAGGACGGCCTGGAGGGCTTCCTTGCCATTGAAGAACAGGTGAACCGCGGCATTCAGGCAGACCGGGCCGTCATCGCTCCCGGCGGCAGCGTGATCTACGGAAAGACTGCCATGGAGCATCTGAAGGAGATCGGAACTGTGGTTTATTTAAAGATCAGCTATGAGGATCTGGAAAAGCGGCTTGGGAACCTGGTGGACCGCGGGGTAGCTCTGAAGGACGGCATGACGCTTCGTGATCTTTACGATGAGCGGACAGAACTTTATGAGAAATATGCCGATGTCACCATCGATGAGACCGGAAAGACCAGCGGAAAAGTTGTTGATGAACTGCGGGCCATGGTGGAGTGGGGGTAGAAAGCAACGGCGGCACAGCGTTCGATATGTTTCCTGTGATACTCCGTGCGGTATTCCGGAGCATCCCCCGTCTTGCAATTTCCACGGAACTGTGCTATGGTTATAGCCGAGTGTTCGAGACCTTCCACTCGTAAAACAAAACTTTAAAAGTATTGAGTTTATCATGGTTTATCTAGCTTCGAAAAGGGCGGAAATACATTGTTTCCAGCCCTTTCTTTTTTATCTGAATTTATCATTGTTTGTGCAAAGTGGTACTAAAGTGGTACTTGAAGAAGAAAATCCCATATATTGTATCTTAAAGTTCTTTTTTCTTTTTGTATATATCATCAGCGCATCGTGTTAGACCAGTGCTTGCAGTAAAAAGAGCCAGTTGGTATTTATCAAGAAAATCTTTTCGTGTAAAATTTGAAGACTTTAATTCGCTATCGGGGGCTGCATAGGAAAGACGGTTTACAACATAATTTTTTATTGGAAGCAGTACCTCATGGACCAAAAGCATGTCCCGTTCAAGTAAATCACTGAGAACATGAAGGGAATTACGAGCCCAGGAATAATTCGTGTGTGCGCTTATGTTGCCTATATTATTCCAGTTACACAAGATATCAATAGCAGCTTCAGATAGCCCTGTCATTTTATGTATATCGGTTTTTTCTCTTGTTTTGCAATCGTATTCGCAAAGTAAATATCCCAATTCACAATTAAACAAATCGCATAACGTGATTAAGACGTCTAAGGGCGGCATTTCAAGCCCGTGTTCCCATTTTGAAATAGTCTGCCGTGTATATGAGCGATAATTATTTTGGTTCAGGTACTCTGCGAGAGCATTTTGACTTTTAATACCGGCTTTTTTTCGCTCAGCTTTTAAGCGATTTCCTATATTTGCAATATTGTATTTCATATTTAACAAAAAATCCTTTCAATAAAAAATATGTAAAAATAATGGGTATATAATAAAACATTTTATCATGTTACACTATTGTTATCAAGTGGGAATAAAAAGAAGAATAAAAGGAGGATTTTATGAAAAATTTAACCCGAAACACAAATGTGGAACAGTACAGTGGGACAGTAGAACAGGCAGTTATGCGGTATGGATTTGGAAGAAATACGATGCGGCGGATTGCTGGAGAAGCTGGTGCAATCATTAAGGTGGGAAAATGTGTCCGAGTAAATTTTGCTGTTATGGATAAATACCTTAATGATATTTGCGGGAATGAATAGGAGACTGAAATGGCGAATAAAAGAATGTTTTCATTAGACGTGATTGATACGGATCAGTTTTTGGATATGCCGGCCACTTCACAAAATTTGTACTTTCATCTCGGCATGCGTGCAGATGATGACGGATTTGTTTCGTCTCCGAAGAAAATAACGACATTAGTCAACTGTGGAAAAGATGATCTGAATGTTTTGATTTCGAGAGGATATGTATTACAGATGGGGAATGGAATAATTGTTATAACAGACTGGAAAAGAAATAATTCCATTCGGGGTGATCGGCATAATCCAACAGTATATCAGAAAGAATTAAAGCAGCTTCAAATAATAGACGGAGTATATCGGTTGTCAGATGGTATACCAAATGACAACCAAGTGACAACCAAACGGCAACCAGATGGTATACCAAATGACAACCAAGTGACATACCAAATGACACCACAGGTTAGTATAGATAAGGTTAGTATAGATAAG
>CAKRWZ010000123.1 GCA_934418295.1 uncultured Mediterraneibacter sp. | reverse complement strand
ATCCATGTGACGGATCTGGCGGCAGGCCATGTGAAAGCCATTGAAAAGATGCAGGATGGCAGTGGTGTACGTGTATACAATCTCGGAACCGGAGTGGGATACAGCGTGCTGGATGTGGTGAAGGCTTACGAAAGGGCCTGCGGAAAGAAAATCCCTTATGAGATCAAGCCGCGCAGGGCAGGAGATATCGCAGAGTGTTACTGTGATGCCACGAAAGCCCGTGAAGAACTGGGATGGACAGCTAAGAAAAATCTGGAAGATATGTGTGCGGATTCCTGGAGATGGCAGTCCATGAATCCGGATGGTTACAGAACGGAAAAAGATTGAAAGGGATCGGAAAGAAATTACAAAAGATAAAGAAATCAAAAAAGATTCTGTAATTCATCCCTTGACAAACAGATATGAAATTGTTATGATAATAAAACAGAACGCACTCTGTTTTTGGAAAGCGAATAGGTGTAGAAATGAGAAAACAAGTATATTCTTTATTGGTGGACAACAATTCGGGAGTTTTGAGCAGGATCGCAGGACTTTTCAGTCGGCGGGGATACAGTATCGACAGTATCACGGCGGGTATGACTGCGGATCCCAGATTTACCAGGATCACCATCGTTTCTTCCGGAGACGAACTGATCCTTTCCCAGATTGAAAAACAGATCAGAAAACTGGAAGATGTGATTGAAGTGAAGCTTTTGAAGGATGATGAGTCCGTTTATCGTGAGCTGATCATGGTAAAGATCCGCGTGGATGCATCCCATCGTCCGGAGGTCGTTTCTCTGGCAGACATTTTCCGGGCCAAAGTGGTAGATGTGGAAAAGGAATGCCTGATGATCGAACTGACGGGAAATCAGTCGAAGCTGGAAGCTTTTCTGAATCTGCTGGACGGCTATGAGATCCTGGAGCTGGCAAGGACCGGTATCACGGCGCTGGCAAGAGGCATGAAGGATATCACATATCTTTAGACTTTTACATACAGAGGGATTCTGAACGAGTAAACAAAAGAAACCTGGCAGATCAGTCTCTGCAGGAAATAAATTAGGAGGGTTTTAAAAATGGCAGCAAAAATTTATTATCAGAAAGATTGTAATCTTTCACTTCTGGAAGGCAAGAAAATCGCGATCATCGGCTACGGAAGCCAGGGACATGCCCACGCTTTGAACTTGAAGGATTCCGGATGTGATGTCATTATCGGTCTTTACAAGGGAAGCAAATCCTGGAAAAAGGCAGAAGAGCAGGGATTTGAGGTATTTACGGCAGCAGAAGCAGCAAAACAGGCAGATATCATTATGATTCTGATCAACGATGAGTTGCAGGCAGATATGTACAAGAAAGATATCGAACCGAACCTGGAAGCAGGAAACATGCTGATGTTTGCACATGGTTTCAACATTCATTTCGGATGCATTACACCTCCGGCAGACGTAGATGTTACCATGATCGCTCCGAAAGGACCGGGACATACAGTAAGAAGCGAGTATCAGGTAGGAAAAGGTGTTCCTTGTCTGGTAGCTGTTGAGCAGGACGCTACAGGAAAAGCTTTGGATATCGCATTGGCATACGCATTAGGTATCGGCGGGGCAAGAGCCGGCGTTTTGGAGACAACATTCAGAACAGAGACCGAGACAGACTTGTTCGGTGAGCAGGCAGTTCTTTGCGGCGGTATCTGTGCTTTGATGCAGGCTGGTTTCGAGACACTGTGCGAAGCAGGTTATGATCCGAGAAATGCATATTTTGAGTGTATCCATGAGATGAAACTGATCGTAGACCTGATCTATCAGTCCGGATTTGCAGGAATGAGATATTCCATCTCCAACACTGCTGAATACGGCGATTATATTACAGGACCGAAGATCATCACAGAGGATACAAAGAAAGCAATGAAGAAGATCCTGTCCGACATTCAGGATGGTACATTTGCAAAAGAATTCCTTCTGGATATGTCACCTGCAGGACGTCAGGTACACTTCAAAGCTATGAGAAAGAAAGCTGCAGAGCATCCGTCTGAGAAGGTAGGAGCTGAAGTACGTAAACTGTACAGCTGGAGCGATGAAGACAAACTGATCAACAACTAATCAGAATTTGTGAACAGGATGTAAAGATAGAAGGAACAGAAAAGGTGCATGTGTTTTACATGCACCTTCTTTGTTGCCAAGCATACGACAAAAAGGTCCGGTGGATCTTTTTTAGTGGTAGGGCAGCATTTGAGGACCGTTGATCAGCGAATAAAGCTCGCAAAGTGTGTTTTATCGCTGTATGTGACAAGGAGACGATACGTATGAGCATCAAACATGAGATCGAGCCGGTATATGATAAGAATTCCCGGATTTTAATCCTGGGTTCTTTCCCTTCGGTGAAATCGAGAGAGGCAGGATTTTTTTACGGACATCCGCAAAACAGATTTTGGAAAGTTTTGGCAGGGATATGCAAAGAAGCCGTTCCCCAGACAGTGGAAGAAAAGAAGTGCTTTTTGCTCCGCAACGGGATCGCAGTTTGGGATGTGATCGCAGAGTGTGATATTACCGGCTCCAGCGACAGTTCCATCCGCAATGTGAAACCGGCAGATATCAGACGGATCCTGGATGCGGCAAAGATCGAAAGGATCTGCTGCAACGGTGCGACGGCATATCGGCTTTATAAAAAGTATTTATTTCCGCTGTGTAAAAGAGAGGCGGTCAAACTTCCGTCTTCCAGTCCGGCCAATGCGGCCTGGTCGGCAGAACGGCTGATGGAAGAGTGGGGAAAATATTTCTGCTAAAAT
>CAKRWZ010000122.1 GCA_934418295.1 uncultured Mediterraneibacter sp. | reverse complement strand
ACAGCGCAACGGATACCGACAATAATGTAGTCCTAAGTTTTCCCTCTTTCCTTCTCTATCTGTATTCCTTTTTCTCATTTACCGCAGTAAAGTATACTCCTGCCGTCTTTCAAAAGCAAGAAAAAAAGCGCTGCAAAATCATAAATCTGATGACTTCGAAGCGCTCTTTTTATGCACTACTCTTTTTCACGTATTATTTTTCTTACGTATTATCCGCTTTATAAGCCATTTTCCGCTTTCGACTTTCAGCCTGTTTTTATTTTTTATGCGGACCGGCTTTTTTGATGTTCTCCGGCATATCCGGGTATTTTTTCTCGAAATTGTCTTCAAACATTGTAGCCAGTTTCTCTGCGGATTCCTGATAAGCTGCCGGATCACTCCAGGTATTTCTTGCATTCAGAATCTCAGCCGGTACATTCGGACAAGCTTTCGGAATATCCAGGTTGAACAGATCATCATGCTCATACTCTGCTTTTTCCAGCTCTCCGTTCAATGCAGCCGTAACCATTGCTCTTGTATAGGAAAGTTTCATGCGGTTTCCGACTCCGTAAGGACCGCCTGTCCATCCGGTATTTACCAGATATACTTTCGTATTGTATTTGCGGATTCTCTCTCCCAGCATCTCTGCGTATACATTTGGATTCAGCGGCATAAACGGCTCGCCGAACAGTGTGCTGAAGGTCGGCTGCGGCTCTTTGATACCACGCTCTGTACCTGCCAGCTTGGAAGTAAATCCTGTAACAAAATGGTACATTGCAGCATTTTCATCCAGTCTGGAGATCGGAGGAAGTACACCGAAAGCATCTGCCGTAAGGAAGATCACAACTTTCGGGATACCACCCTTTCCCGGGATCTGTGCGTTGTCGATATAAGTGATCGGATAGCCCACACGGGTGTTTTCCGTAATGCTGTCATCAAAGTAATCTGCTTTTCTCGTTTTTTCATCTACGATAACGTTCTCGCACTCACTTCCGAAACGGATCGCATTGTAGATCTCCGGCTCGTTTTCTGCTTCCAGGTTGATACATTTTGCATAGCATCCGCCCTCAAAATTGAACACACCGTCGTCTGACCATCCATGCTCATCATCACCGATCAGCTTTCTGGATGCATCTGCGGACAAAGTGGTTTTTCCGGTTCCGGAAAGTCCAAAGAATACGGCTGTCTCCTCTGTCTCCGGATCCATATTTGCGGAACAGTGCATCGGAAGCACATCTTCCTCAACCGGCATCAGGTAATTCATTACTGAGAATACAGATTTCTTGATTTCTCCTGAATATTTTGTTCCTGCAATCAAAACCAGCTTTTCTTCAAAGTTTACGATAACCGCTGCTTCTGAATGTGTATGGTCTGTCTCCGGAACACACTGGAAACCAGGCGCGGAAATGATCGTGAAGTCCGGCATTCCGTAATTCTCCAGCTCGTCTCCCTCCGGACGGATCAACAACTGATGAATAAACAGATTCTGACTTGCCAGCTCGTTGATGACCGTAAATTTCCTGGTATATTTTTTATCTGCTCCTGCAAAGCCCTGGAATACATACAGCTCTTTGTCTTCCAGATATTTCCACATTTTCTTTTTGATTGCCAGATAATCCTCTTTTTTCATCGGGACATTTACGCTTCCCCATGCAATCTTATCATGGACATCTGTCGTATCTACAATATATTTATCTTTCGGGGAACGACCTGTATACTTTCCTGTCGTAACGGCAAGCGCTCCCGTATCAGTCAAAATTCCTTCGCCTTTTCTCAAGGCTTCTTCTACCAGTTTCGCCGGGGCAAGATTAAAATGAACATTTCCTGCCGCGTTTTCGATACCTAATGCTGAAAACAATTCATTTTTCATAGTAATACCTCCATCCTTTCTATCCTTTGCATTCTCAAAACAATTGTATTATACTGTTTGTGTTGTAAGATGTAAAGAATATAAATCATATCGCCATTATATGTTATTTATATATCTAAACAGACCTGCCGTGAAGGCAGTTCCTGTTAAGAGAAAGGAGTTTCTTTTGATCACCTATGATTATTACCGCATTTTTTACTACGTGGCACTCTATCACAGCTTCACAAAAGCCGCCGAGATTCTCGGCAACAATCAGCCCAATATCACCCGGTGTATGAACAACCTGGAAAGCGAACTGGACTGCAAGCTCTTCGTCCGTTCCAACCGGGGTGTCAAACTGACGCCTGAGGGAGAACGGCTTCTCTCCCATGTGACAGTTGCACATGAGCAGTTGCAATACGGAGAAGAAGAACTGCGGCGGGACCGAAGCCTGGAAAGCGGCCACATCACCATAGGTGCCAGCGAAACCGCTTTGCACATGCTGCTTTTGGACCGTCTGGAACGTTTCCATGAGGAATATCCCAATGTGCGTCTGAAAATCTCAAACTACTCAACCCCTCAGGCCATCGTCGCCCTGGAAAACGGGCGGATCGATTTCGCCATCGTTTCCACTCCTGCCAATATCAAAAAACCTCTCCGCAAAATCCCGCTGCACTCTTTTCGGGAGATCCTCATCGGCGGTGCCAAATACAGGCACCTTTCCCAAAAAGCCAGCAGCTTGGCGGAGCTGTCGGATTATCCCTTTATCTCTCTCGGAAAAGATACCTCAACCCGCGAGCTCTACATTCAATATTTTCTGAATCACGACCTGACCTTTCGACCGGATATGGAGGCCGCGACCGCCGATCAGATACTGCCGATGATCATCCACAATCTGGGCATCGGCTTTTATCCGGAGGAGCTGGCACGGGAAGTCATCGCCAGGGGAGATGCCTTCCCGGTTAAACTGGAAGAACCCGCTCCCGGAAGAGAACTTTGTCTTCTTTTAGACGACCGCCATACGCAAAGTATCGCAGTCCAAAAAATCCTGAAAGAATTTCTTCAAAAATAATTCTTTGTGAAATTTTT
>CAKRWZ010000121.1 GCA_934418295.1 uncultured Mediterraneibacter sp. | reverse complement strand
GTCGCTCACGGTATTTCCTCTGAAATCGATGACAGAAAGGTCGTGATCGGAAGTTATCACTTCATCTTTGAAGATGAAAAATGCATGGTAGACGATTCCGCTAAGACAGAGTTTGAAAACCTGCCAGAAGGATACTCTCACCTTTACATGGCTATCGACGGCAAGCTGGTAGCTGTGATCTGCATCGAAGATCCTCTGCGTGAAGAAGCGGCAGACGCCATCAGACAACTGAAAGAAGCAGGTATCACCAAGGTGGTGATGATGACGGGCGACAGCGAACGAACTGCAGCAGTCATCGCCAAACGTGTTGGTGTGGACGAATACTATTCCGAAGTGCTTCCGGAAGACAAGGCCAGCTTCATTCAGAGGGAACGGGAAAACGGAGCCAAGACCATTATGGTCGGCGACGGGATCAACGATTCTCCGGCTCTTTCGGCAGCGAATGTGGGCATTGCTATCAGCGATGGCGCAGAGCTGGCTCGTGAAATTGCCGACATCACCATTGGCGCAGATAACCTGTATGAACTGGTGACACTCAAGAAGCTCAGTAACCGTCTCATGAAACGGATCGATTCCAACTACCGCTCCATCGTAGGCATCAACTCCGGACTCATCGGTGCAGGCGTGTTTGGGCTCATTCCGCCGACAACATCGGCTATGTTCCACAACGTCTCCACGCTGGGAATCACATTGAACAGCATGAAAAATCTTTTGCCGGAGCAGGAGACAATATAAGAGTAAAATAAAACAGCTTCGAAGCGAACCTTAAATGATATGTACCCCTAATACTGGACACCCAGTATTAGGGGTATTTTCATGAAATACAGTTATAAATGGAAATTTAAAGAATAAAAACAAAAATAGTTACATATACTTACAAAAATGATATAATGAACCAATCAAGAGGAACAAGTGAAAGCGGTTAGCCACACCTTAAAGGGGTCCGTTGGGATTAGCCTAAAAGGAGGTGGTTGGTATGATGGATTGCATTTTCGGTGTAATTTATCTCCTGATCCTGTACAGAATAGTGCGGGAAATAAAATAACTGCCTTTCATTTTGTAGCTGAAGGCAGTTATCAAAACTCCATAGGCTAACCGTTTTACGGTTTCCTCTTGATTTTATTATATCATAAGGGCTTTTGGGGTCAAGCGAAAGTTTCTCTACGCCGTCATCTGTCCGGCAAACGGTATCTTCGATACGATTCGGTTCCACACGAACGGGATCAAAATCAGATGGACAGGCAGTATCAGCACGCATTTTAAAATACGTGCAGGAAGCAATGCCAGATAGCCGTCACCCATCAAAATGGAGAGCCATAACGTATCCAGACACAGATTGCATCCCAGGATCACGAGCAGACTGGCAGGCAGTACGCTTTTCCAGGTGATCTCTTTACCCTTGAGGAAGAACCCGAATATCATTCCTGTCAAAAACGCTGTCAGGGTAAATCCAGGGAAGTAAGCACCTGACGGGAAGATCAGCATGCCCAGCAGATCGCCGACTGCGTAGCTGATCCCGGCCCAGATCGGACCGTATAAAATACCCATCATGGCTACCGGCAGAAATCCGAATCCGATTCGCACGATCGGTGTCTGGATCGAGCAGAACCTGGTCAGTATAATCTCCAGTGCGATAAGAAACGCCAGAACCACGAGACGCTTGGTATTAGACTTTTGTTCCATTAAAAAACTCCTTTCTTTGTTTGTCGTAGATTGAACTACACAAAAAGAACAGGAGTATATTAAATCCCTGAGTGTAGTAGCGGACGCGATATTGCACCGCAGCAAAGCTTTCGTTCATAAGCAACATCCCATCTTATGACACTTCACGCACAATACCTACTCTACGCAAGACCCATTGTAGCACGGCGCTTCGGCTCTGGCAAGGCAGAAAATCCGCAAAACCTCGGAAGAAGCTACAGATACGGGACCACCACCGTAAAATAAGTGCTCCCGTCTTTCGAGCGGGCACTGATGGTAAAGCCGTTCTTTTCGCACAGGGCTTTTGCAATGGAAAGACCAAGACCGAAGTTGCCCGCTTTGCCTTCCGAAGTGCCGCCCGATGCAGACACGGAATCCTTGGCAGAAGCCTTTGCAGAACTCTTCGCAGGAGTCTTTGCAGATCCCTTAGCCTTATAAAACCGCTCAAAGATAAACGGCAGATCCTGATCGGAAATCACGGAGCCCGTATTGGAAACCGTCACGTGAAGAGTGCTTTTCACATGCTTGACATGGATGCCGATCTCTCCGCAGGAATTGACATGGGTGACAGCATTATCCGTAAGGATCGTTATGATTTTCTGGAAGTCCTCACGGCTCCCCTTGCTGCGAAGATCCTCGCTGCATTTTGTGGAAATGGTCACATTTTTTTCGAAGGCTATGCTGTCGAAGGGGAGCACCGCTTCCATGATAGCGTCGTACATCTGAAACGGATCCACGGGAACGGATTTTGTCCGCTCGCTCATGTCGTGATCCAGACGGCACAGGCTGAGCAGCTCGTTGATCAGCTGGTTCATTTTGTGGCCTTCCTCCTTGACGTAGCCCATCCACTTGTTTTCGCCGTATTCATGTTCCAGTACCGCAATGTTGGCATTGATCACCGAGATCGGCGTCTTCAGCTCGTGGCTGGCGTCGGAAATAAACTGGTTTTGCTTCACCAGCGCATCCTCTACCGGACGAACGATTTTTTTCGACAGATACAGTGACACAGCAGCGAAAACCAGTGCTGCGAAGATCAGACCCAGACACGACATGCCGATGCATTTCAGAATATCGTGGAACCAGTCAGTCGTATCAAGCAGGATCACATATCTGGCGTCATCCTTGGTAACGACGGAATACAGATCCCCATGGAATTTGCCGTCCTCCTCAGTATAATTCTTTATATCGAAGCCAGCCAGATATTTTGTATTGTCCGTCTGCTGCAGGATATTGCCGTCCAGGTCGGTCTTCACGACGCAGATATCGGAGGAAATAACTGCGTAGAGCAGGTTCTTGACCTTATTATTGAGGTGGGAGGATGACTCTCGCGCCTTAGCGATTTCTTCCGTAGG
>CAKRWZ010000120.1 GCA_934418295.1 uncultured Mediterraneibacter sp. | reverse complement strand
ACGGCATGCTTGCATGGCAGTATTTGACGACCGCTGATCAGCGGATAAAACTCGCAAAGCGTGTTTTATCGCTGTATGGAAACAATTCAAGGTTACATTTGTTTGCGTTGACTCACGTCGATAAATTGCTTTTCGCACTGGAATTGTTGAATTTGCGTTCAAAATATTTGATACTTAGGTAAGTTACAAAATTAGGATAACTGCGTCCAAAAGCAGGATAGTAACAAAAAGGAAGCAGTGAAAAAGCCTAGAGAGGTGACAGATTTTAGAAGGAAGAGGAGGTAATATCATGGCAAAGAGTAGGAAAAAGAAGCGGTCTTTGAGAGCGGTTCTTGCCGGAGCTGTAGCAATGGCGACAGCGGGTGCGATCCTGTTTAGCACCTTGACTCCGTCTACGGCACTGGCAGCGTCTGTGAAGGCAGACGAAGGCACGAAAGATAATTATAATGAGGTATTAGGAGGCGCCTACGACACAGAAAATTCCGGGCAGCTCTGGGCTGACAAATCGGTTTCCACGACGGGAACCAGTGTGTCAGGTTCCCAAGTGATCGAAAAGAATGAAGATGCGGATTTTCAGATCATCTATTCTCTTTTGGGAACAGAAGAGCAGATCATAGGACAGACGTCAGCTCCAATTGATCTGGTTTTTGTGATTGATGTCAGCGGTTCTATGGTAGAAGCCAGCCGGATGAAAAATACGGTGGAGGCGTTGAACAATTCCATGGATAAAGTGCTGAAAATGAATGAAAATGCCAGAGTAGGAATCATGGCATTTTCTTCTACTTACGAAGAGCTTCTTCCTTTGGCACATTATAAAACGAAGGAAGACGGAAAATATCTGACCTACACAAACGATAGGGGTGGTCCGCGGATCAAGGGAACTCTGGAGGACAGCGAGGGAAATTCCAAGACAGTGGAGAAGGAAGTGACCGGCGGAACGAACACACAGGTGGGCATATATGGCGGAATGTATATGTTGGCTTCTGAGAAAAGTACGACGGTCCAGGTGGACGGAACGACCCTGAAGAGGATCCCGGTGGTGATCCTGCTTTCTGACGGTGTCCCGACTTACTCTTCCAGCAGCAACAATTGGTGGCATCCGGGTAATAATTACTCTAACGGACCGGGAGGCACTGCCTATTACGGAAACGGGATCAAAGCCATGGCAGTCGCTTCTTATATGAAAGAAGCCATCAACCGAAATTATCAGGGAACGGATACTTCTCAATGGAAAGATGCCTATAAAGCGAAAGTCTATACAGTGGGGCTAGGCATTACTTCTTTAAGCCAGAACGAAAAAGATTTGTCTTATATGACGCTGGATCCGAAGAATCATTGGAACGATAACAATGATATGGCAAAGTATATCCGGGGCGACCAGAGTGCAGGCGGATGGTACGGCGGACAGTATGGTGGATGGAAGCAATATTTGCAGGGGAATTCTGTATATGTTCAGGTGAACAGTAATTCGCGTCTGAATTCTTACATGATGAATCATCCGAACCAGAATGACATCACATCCTTGCAATATAACGATGGGTATTATGATGCGGCAGATGCTTCCAAGGTACAGGATGTGTTTGATGACATCCTGTCGGATATTACCATGAGTATCCCGCATCTTCCGACCTATCTGTCAAATGAAGAACTGGCAGACCAGGATGGCTATGTGACGTATCTGGATCCGATCGGGCAATATCTGGATGTCAAATCTATGGATGCGTTGGTGTACAACGGAGCAGTGTTGACTGCAGTTTCCAAGACGACGGAAGAAAACCAGACGGTGACATTAAATCTTGGAATGAACCGAGAAACGGAGGAGCAAGGGCAGGATATTACTTTAACCGGGGCAGCAGTAGACAATTATGTCTTTTCCGGTCAGATCCAGACGCCGATGTCCGGTCAGAAAAATGCTTCGATCATTCTGGTACAGGTTATTACGGCTTCAGATGAAGATGCAGAATATGCAGACAGGCAGTTTGTTCAGGTAAAAGTGCCTGCCAGTGCGATTCCGATGCGGATTAGTTCGGTTACACTGAACCAGGATGGCAGCGTAAAGGAAAACGGATACAGCAACAATGGCTTTGAACCGCTGCGCCTTCTTTATAGTGTAGGGATCAAGGCTTCTGTAGACCTGGAAACATACCAGGGTGTGGATGATAATTATGTAGAAGAAAACACAGTGACAGATGCAAACGGAAAGAAAATGGTGAATTTCTACGCAAACTATTTTTCCGGACATCAGACATTCGACGGACAAGGCAGCTACGGAGATGCATTGGCCACCTTCGTACCGGCTGTTTCCAACAAATATTATTATGTGCAGAAAGATCATATTTTATATACGGATGCAGAATGTACACAGCCGGCAACAGGAGATGCGTTGGATGCAGACACGACGTACTACTACAAACAGATTTATTACGAAGGACAGAATATAAAGGAAAAGCTGTATGCTTATAAAGGATCTGAATTTTCGGCCGGAACGGTAAGCGTCATCACGGTTGACGGCGAGACCGGGCTTGGGATTCGTAAAGGGGTCCCGCGGACGGAAAATATGCGTGAATGGCTAAAAGAAAAGGACAGTAATCTGACGGAAACAGCTGATCTGGCGCAGAATGCATACGGTATTTTTACCAATAATTCGGCTAATAACCGAGTAGAGATCAATCTTGGAAATAATGGTTTGTTGCAGGTGGATGCGCCAAATGATCTGCTGATCACGAAAAAGGTGACAGCAGAGGAAGGATTGACAGCTCCGGATCGTGAGTTTACCTTCCATGTAACTTTGGACAGCAAAAAGGATGGAAGAAAAGTAAAAGGAACCAAGACTCTGGCAGACGGACAGCAGGAAGAAATCGTTTTGGATTTCAATGAAAACGGCGAGGCAGAGCTGAATCTGAAAGCAGATGAAACGGTGATGATCCCGAATGTCAGAGGCAGTTATATCGTAGAGGAGAAAATCACAGAGGCGAAAGGCTTTACCTTGACAAAGATCGAAGATGACGGTCAAAACGGAACCGTTACGAAAGATTTGAATGCCGGAACAGCTGAGGGAGAGACCAAGCAGAATGAGCACAGTGTGGAATTGACCTTTACAAACAATTACAGTGCAAAAGCTGTAGATTCCACAGAGCTTCCATTGGAAGTTTTCAAAGAGCTGGAGGGACGAGATTGGAAAGACGGTGACAAGTTCTCCATCCGGATTTCCGGAACAGCT
>CAKRWZ010000119.1 GCA_934418295.1 uncultured Mediterraneibacter sp. | reverse complement strand
TCGAAGATGATGTCAATGTGTCTGACGCAGATGCATGCTACACGCAGCCGGATGAGGTAGAAGAGTTTGTAGACCGTACGGGAGTAGATTCTCTGGCGATCGCCATCGGCACCAGCCACGGCGCATACAAGTTCAAACCAGGACAGAAACCACAGCTTCGTTTTGACATCCTGGACGAAGTGGCAAGACGTCTTCCGGGCTTCCCGATCGTTTTGCACGGGGCTTCTTCCGTATCTCAGGAATATGTAAAGATCATTCAGGAAAACGGCGGAAATATGCCAAATGCTATCGGTATTCCGGAAGAGATGCTGAGACAGGCTGCAAGATCCGCAGTGTGCAAGATCAATATCGACTCGGATCTGCGTCTTGCAATGACGGCCGGTGTCCGCCAGGTGCTGCACCAGAATCCGGCAGCTTTCGACCCGAGAGAATATCTGAAAGTCGGAAGAGCAAACGTAAAAGCAGTCGTTGCTCACAAGATCAAAGAAGTACTCGGAAGTGAAGGAAAAGCCTGAGAAAGCACGTTGCTTTTGAGAAAAATCTGATAAGGATCCCCGAGATCTGGGGATGCAAAAAGCCCGGTTCATCCGGGCTTTTGTGATTGTATAAAGAAAACCACGCGATAGTCGCGTGGTTCAATAGAAGCTTTAGCGATGTATTCAGTTGTTTGAACTCCTAATGTGTTATTGTAAAAACGTGACCTGCCAGTTACGTAAATAAAAACACATTAGGAGGACCGTATAATGTCACAACAAAATACAGACGTGAAAAGCTTAGCACATACAAAATGGAATTGCAAATATCATGTGGTGTTTGCGCCCAAATATCGAAGAAAAGTATTCTATAAGGAAAAAAGAGAAGACATAAGAGCAATTATTAGAACATTATGTCAATGGAAAGGAGTAGAAATTATAGAAGGAGAAATATGTCCTGATCATATTCATTTGCTATTAAGTATTCCACCGAAGATGAGCGTTTCCGGATTTATGGGATATTTAAAAGGGAAAAGTAGTTTAATGATTTTTCAAAAATATGGAAATATGAAATTTGCATACCGGAATCGCGAATTTTGGTGTAAAGGATACTATGTCGATACAGTGGGAAAAAATACTGCAGCGATAAAAGAATATATAGCCAACCAGTTAAAGGTAGATCGAGAAATGGATCAGCTGAGTTTATTTGATCCGAGAGACCCGTTTACGGGTAGCAAGTAAATCTGCGCGTGGCTGGCAGGCCAATAAAAATACCCACTAGTGGGTAGCTAGTAGAAAAGGGCTATGCCCGAAACTGAAAAACCACCCGCTAAGCGGGTGGATGATTATTTCCGTTGTCGTATGCTTCCCTGTGCAGGAGTGTCAGATTATTTTTTGTACTTATCCACAATGGCATGGATCTTGTCGGTGGGGTTGATGATCTTTCCTACCGGGATGTCATGGTTCAGAGAGTCGATGATCAAAGCCAGGAATTTGCTCATATCGGCAATGATGAAATAAGGGCTTTCGGTAACTTCCGGCGGCAGATAGGTCAGGTTGGTAGTGATGACGCGGGAAATATAGCCTTTTTCATAGTACTCATCGAATTTTTTCAGACCGTCTGTGAACAAGCCGAAGGTGGTGCAGACGATAACATCCTGTGCGCCACGTTCTTTCAGCTGTTTGGCAACATCCAACATACTTTCTCCGGAAGAGATCATGTCATCCATGATGATAACGGTTTTGCCGGAGATATCGGATCCCAGGAATTCGTGGGCGATGATCGGATTTTTGCCGTTTACGATGGTAGAGTAATCACGGCGTTTGTAAAACATACCCATGTCCACGCCGAGGACATTGGAAAGATAGACTGCTCTGTGCATGGCACCTTCATCCGGGCTGATGATCATCAAATGTTCTTTGTCGATCTTCAGATCCGGTTCGGCTTTTAAAAGTGCTTTTACAAACTGATAAGCCGGGTTGATGGTGTCGAAATTGTCCAGAGGGATCGCGTTTTGTACGCGGGGATCATGGGCATCAAAGGTGATGATGTTGGAAACGCCCATGCCGATCAGCTCTTCCAGTGCAAGGGCACAGTCCAGAGATTCGATCTTGGTGCGCTTGTGCTGACGGCTCTCGTAGAGAAACGGCATGATCACGCTGATACGGCGGGCCTTTCCCGTGGCAGCAGCAATGAGACGCTTCAGATCCTGGTAGTGGTCGTCCGGGGACATGTGATTGACGTGTCCGTTGACGCTGTAGGTCAGAGAATAGTTGCAGACATCTACCATGATAAAGAGATCGACGCCCCGCATGGATTCGTGCACGACTCCTTTTGCCTCTCCGGAACCAAAACGCGGACAGCTGCTTTTGACAAGATAGTTGTCCATCTCATAATTCACATAACGGGTGGCAGCCAAAGTTTCTGAAGTGCCTTTCCGAAAAGAAACGATATAATCATTTACTTTTTGCCCGAGCTCTGCGCAGCTTTCCAGCGCGATGATCTTCAGCGGAGCTACGGGCAGTGTTTTTTCCAACAATTCAATATTTGCCATGATACCTCTCCTGTATTGCTCAAATTTTAATATTATGGTATCATTTTTCAGATAAGAGGTCAATAATGACTAACGGAAATCAGGGAGAACCAGATGAAGCATAAACATAAGATCATACAGATAGAAAACGAAAGCATAGCAGAGGAGCTGGGGATAGAGCCGGGGGATCTGCTGCTGGCGATCAACGGCTGTGAGATAAAGGATATATTTGATTATTGTTTTTATGAAGAAGAAGAAGAAGAACTGACACTGCTGATCGAAAAGGCTTCGGGGGAACAGTGGGAGCTGGAGATCGAAAAGGATGCAGAGGAGACTCTGGGAATGCAGTTTGACCAGAGCCTGATGGACGAGTATCATTCCTGCAGCAATAAATGTATGTTCTGCTTTATCGATCAGATGCCGCCGGGAATGCGCGAGACACTTTACTTTAAAGACGATGATTCCAGACTTTCTTTTTTGCAGGGAAACTATATTACTCTGACGAATATGAAGGAAGAGGAGGTACGGCGTATCGTCCGTTATCATCTGGAGCCGATGAATATTTCTTTCCATACGACCAATCCGGAGCTGCGCTGTAAGATGCTCCACAATCGGTTTGCCGGAGACATTTTGCAGAAGACCGACATCCTTTATGAGGGTGGGATTGAAATGAACGGGCAGATCGTGCTTTGCAAAGGGGTCAATGACGGGGCAGAACTGGAGCGGACGATCCGTGATCTCAGCCGTTATGCAC
>CAKRWZ010000118.1 GCA_934418295.1 uncultured Mediterraneibacter sp. | reverse complement strand
CTTCCCCATCGTTTTCATTCTTATAACAGAAACACAGATGATATGTTTCATCCTGATATTCAAAATACCCGTTTTCTGTATAATGTGCAATATGCTCTTCCAAAAGATCCGTTTCTTTAATATCACCATTCTCCGACATCACAGCTTCCGCAAACCGGAAACGGATATTGCAGTCGCCTTCCTTCTCTATATAAACCACCACACAGTCATAAGGATTTCCGTCCTGATAGACCGTATAGCTGCCCTCCGGAGGAAAGTCTTCACATGTCACACTGCCTTTGTAATCTCCGGACACGTCTTCTTTTCCGTCGGTTCCGGATTTATCAGCCGGATCCTCTGTGTCCTCGTCGGAATTCTTTTTCTCCTCTTTGTTCTCCTCCTGCTTCTGATCCGCTGTCGGAGTTTTCTCTGCTTTCTTCCCCGTACAGCCTGCCGCCAGGGCTGCCGTCAAAACAGACAGAACAAACAGCATCCATTTCTTTTTCATCGCTCTCCTCCTTTTCATAATTTAAAGTGTTTCAAAAATAACTGTACCTTTTTTCTTCAGCCATCCAAACAAAAGAAGTGTCAGCACCAGGATCAAAGTCGCAAGTCCTACCAAATACGCTAATCCGCCAATGTGTTCATACAACAAATAGTAAGATATACCCATTACAGCAATCAACCCCCAGCTGCCCAGCAGGGCCACGGTCACACTCAGTCCCTGCTTGATGGGATAGATTTCGTTGGTCCATTCCAGATTAGGATGCCGCAAATTCAGCGTCAGATCCATACAGGCAAAGAACAGGGTAAACAACAACGGCATCACCAACAGAAAGATTCCGTAAACCAGACTCGGTCGAAATACGATCAACGCACAGATGCTGCAAAACAGAACCGGCACACTGGTCATCAGAAGCTGCAGCTGCAGCTTCGCTTTCAGCGCCTGCCACGAAGTGATCGGAAGAGACTGGGCGATCCAGATCATTTTTCCTTCCAGCGAAACAGAGGGCGCCGCCATATCGTTCATGGCGCTAAGTGTAGCACCTCCCAGTACCAGGATCACAGCCAGCAGATCCTCTTTTCCGCCCAAAAGCATTGTGCTCATTTCCCGGATCCATGATCCCTTGATCAGCAGAAAGATCCCGGCTACCGGCAGAAATACCATTCCAAGTCCACAGTTTAACATGTAATTGGGGCTTGCGGTAAATCGACGGAGCTCTTTTGCAAACAGCGCCCCGGAAACGGATTTCATGCGGATCTTTTTCTCCCGGTACTGTATTTTTGTCACCTTGCCGGTGGCCGTGGCGATACCCAAAAAGCTTTTGCTCATGATCCGGTAAGTCCCTGCCAAAAGCACCGCCGTCACCAGCGTCGTAAGCAAGATCGCCATCCAGTCTCCCGTACCGACCTGACCAAACAGATACAGCGGATAGGCTGCTCCCCGGATCCGTTTTCCGTAAAGGACGGCGTTTTGGATCACACTGCCGATCAATGCTGCCGCTTTATAATACACTATATAATACAATACCAGAAACAGCAATGCTGCCGCTACCGTAATAAAGCTTTTATTTTTCAATTTTTTGCTGATCTTGGCGATCACCCAGCCAAAAAAGCAGGTCAGGATCAGCACCAACACGGAGAGCAGAAACACCAGCCAAATGTTCCCGAATACCGCAGAGGCATCCAGCGGGATTTCAATAAAGTATACGATGACCGCCGGAACGATGACTACCGCGGAAAACATCACGCCCAACAGATAGGCTCCCAACACCCTGGAGAGCAAAATATATCCCGGAGGAATGGGCATCGACAGGAGCAGGTCATTGTCCTTGGACATATAAAGCCCTGAAAAGGTGTTGAACACACTTCCGAATACCCCCAGCGCCAGTGCGATCATAGACATGATCGTAAAATACAGCCAGCCCACTCCGGCTGTTACCAGCGGTTTACAAAGCTGTTTTGCAAGAAAGCCGAACATGCCGCCCAAAACGCCAACCATCAGGAGTGCGTAGCCCACGATACAAAGGATCGTAGACGCCTTGGAACGCTTGGTACCTTTTTTCTGATTGACGAAAAAGGTCTTCCACAGCTCCATCATCTGCTTTTTTAATAAGGTTTTTAACATGTTTCTCCCTCCAGTTCCAGAAATACTTCTTCCAGACTGTCATCCCCTTTGACTTCTTCCATGGATCCGGAACGGATCAGCTGTCCCTCCTTGATAATTGCCACTTTATCGCAAAGCTTTTCTGCCACCTCCAGCACATGGGTGGAAAAGAAGATCGCACCCCCCTGGTCACAGAGTTCCCGCATCATTCCTTTTAAGAGATGAGAAGCTTTCGGATCCAGCCCCACAAAAGGCTCATCCATGATGATCAGTTTCGGCTCATGGATCCAGGCGGAAATGATCGCCAGCTTCTGTTTCATTCCGTGGGAATACGCAGAGATCGGCTGAGCCAGGTCTCCGGTCAGCTCAAACAGATCTGCATATTTTCGGATCTGCTCTTGCCGCACAGCTGCGTCTACACCAAAAATGTCTGCTACAAAATTCAAGTATTGGATCCCGGACATAAAATCATACAGATCCGGATTATCCGGAATATAAGCGATCTGCTTTTTGCACTTCAGCGGGTCCTTTTTCACCGAAGTATCGCACACCGTGATCTCCCCCTCGTCAAATTGCAGGATCCCGGCCACAGACTTCAAAGTCGTCGTCTTTCCCGCTCCGTTATGTCCGATAAAGCCATAGATCTCTCCCTGCGCAATATGAAGCGTCAGATCATCCACCGCTTTTTTATCTCCGTATTTCTTTGTAAGATGTTCAATACTTAGCATTCCTTTTTACCTTTCCGTACTTGCTTTGTTTTCTTTTACTTACTGTGATCCTAATTATAGCACACCCGGACTTTTTCCGTTAATTCTTTCGCAAAACTTAAGAAATCTCTTTTACATTTTACAAAAAGGGGACAAAACAAATGAAAGAATAAAAGGTCTACCGTCTTAAAGACGGTAGACCTTTTCATATAATTCCTGTTTGATTTTCTGAAATTCTTCCGAATCGACTTTTTTTTCTGTCGTCATGATCCGAAGAGGCAACGGGGCGCACCCCTCAAAAATCGGTGGCTGTTCATATGCATACTCGTTAAAGAAAAAATGATTTCTTTTATAAAAAGCAATCCTTCGTTTTGCCAGCTCTGTTTCCGGAAGTTCGACCTCCAGACAGATACTTTGTTCCGTTCTTTCCGCCAGTTCTGCCAGGATCTTTGCTCCTAACCCTTCATTTCTGCAATCCGGATCCACTGCAA
>CAKRWZ010000117.1 GCA_934418295.1 uncultured Mediterraneibacter sp. | reverse complement strand
GCGGTTTTTATCGCTACGACGAACCAAAGTCCGGGATATAGTTTTTTCCTATAATTCATAATAAAATTTTTGAATTATGAAGTCTTCAGAAAATGTGATAGGATACAAGCATGAAATATAAACTGATTAAAATGGTAGGTAAATAAAAGAAAAACTGGAAAAGCAACATTTTTGGAGAAAGGAAAGAGCATGAAAAGAGGTTTGAATACCCGATGTTTGCATTTAGAAGAGACAGAAGGAAAAACGGAGCATTACGGAACTATCAGTTATCCGATTTATCAGACGGCAACGTACGCACATCCGCGGGTGGGGGAAAGCACCGGATATGATTACAGTCGTTTGCAAAATCCGACCCGGGAGCAGCTGGAAAAAACGGTTGCGAGCCTGGAAGGCGGCATTGATGCCTTTGCGCTGTCCAGCGGAATGGCGGCTATCACACTGTTGATGGAAATTTTTGAGCCGGGGGATCATTTTGTTGCAGAGTCGGATCTCTACGGCGGAAGCATCCGGCTGTTTGAGAATATTTCCAAGAAAAATCATTATGAGTTTACCTATATAGATTGTGCAAAAGACGATATCGAACATGAGATAAAAGAAAATACGAAAGCAATTTATCTGGAAACGCCGACCAATCCGATGATACGGGTATCGGATATTGAAAAAGCATCTCAGATTGCGAAAAAGCATAACGTACTGTTGATCGTAGACAATACTTTTTTGTCGCCCTATTTTCAAAATCCGTTGGAATTGGGTGCAGACGTGGTCATTCACAGCGGCACGAAATTTCTGGGCGGGCACAACGATACACTGGCCGGTTTTCTGGTGACAAATCGGGCGGATATACAGGAAAAACTGCGGTTTTTGATCAAGACGACGGGAGCCGGCCTGGCACCTTTTGACAGCTGGTTGATCCTGAGAGGAATCAAGACGCTGGGGATTCGCATGGAGCAGGCACAGAAGAATGCGATCAAGATCGCACACTGGCTGGAGCGGCAGAAGCAGGTGGAAAAAGTGTATTATCCGGGGCTTCCGGAACATCCCGGTTACGAGATCATGAAACGGCAGGCCAGAGGATTCGGTTCCATGTTGACTTTTCAGATGGACACAAAAGAGCATGCCCTGGCGATCCTGGAAAAAGTGCAGATGATCAAATTTGCGGAAAGCCTGGGCGGGGTGGAGACCTTGATCACATATCCGACGACTCAGACCCATGCAGATGTACCGGAAGAAGTCCGCTTGGAAAACGGAATTACACCGTGTACGCTGCGGTTGTCGGTGGGAATCGAAGATGCGGGGGATCTTTTGGAAGAATTGTCCGGAATCTTTCAGACATTCTAAATCTTAAATCTTCCAGATATTTTGAAAGTTGAGAGCTCGTGCATTTTAAAAACCGAGCAGAAAGGATGAAAATATGCCGGAAAGAAATTTGAATTTTGAGGAGATCATCGATCGGAAAGGAACCGATTGCCTGAAATATGATTTTGCAAAAAAGAGAAATATGCCGGAGGATGTATTGCCTCTTTGGGTGGCAGATATGGATTTCAAAACATCTTCATATGTGGAGGATGCCTTGATTGAAAGAACAAAACATGGTATATTTGGGTATACTGAGACACAAGATGCGTACTTTGAAGCATTGACAGGATGGATGGAGAGCCGCCACAACTGGAAAATCAAACCGGAATGGCTGATAAAAACACCGGGTGTAGTATTTGCGTTGGCAATGGCAGTGAAAGCTTTTACGGAAGCCGGAGACGCTGTGTTGATCCAGCAGCCGGTTTATTATCCTTTTTCGGAAGTGATCCGGGATAACGGCAGAGTGGTGGTCAGTAACGACCTGTATCTGGGGGAAGATAACCGCTATTATATCGATTTTGAAGATTTTGAACAAAAGATCATCGAACACCATGTAAAATTGTTTTTGCTGTGCAGCCCTCATAATCCGACGGGACGCGTTTTCACCAGGGAAGAGTTGACGCGCTTAGGTGATATCTGCTTAAAACATCAAGTTCTGGTAGTTAGTGATGAAATTCATCATGATTTTGTATTTAGTGGAGCTCATACAGTGTTTGCAGACGTTAAAAAAGAATATGAAAAAATTTCTGTGATCTGCACGGCACCCAGCAAAACCTTCAATCTGGCCAGTATGCTGATTTCCAATATTTTCATCCCTGATCAGGAGTTGAGGCATCGGTTTTGCCACCAGGTGGCGGCAGCGGGGATCAGCCAGCTCAGCGCACTGGGGCTGACAGCAGCTCAGGCAGCATACGAAAAAGGCGGAGAATGGTATGATAATATGATGGCCTATGTGAAAGAAAATATTGCCTATACAAAGTCCTATGTGGAAAAGAATCTGCCGGGCGTCCGTATGATCGACGGAGAAGGAACCTATCTGGTATGGCTGGATTTCCGGGGAACAGGCATCGACGCAGAAGAACTGGATCGGCGCATCATATATGACGCAAAGCTGTGGCTGGACAGCGGAAAAATCTTTGGCAAAACAGGAGCCGGATTCCAGCGGATCAATGTGGCGGCACCCAGACAGACCGTCGAAGAATGCCTGGAGCGGATCCGGGGGATTTTATAAAAGGGTAAAATTAATATGAATACAAAATTTGTACTCAGGCAAGTGCAAGAGGAATTGTTTGCGATGCAAGACGTGGGATACCGAGATTTTCATGCGAAGCTGATGCCGACGATGGACAAGGAGCGGGTGATCGGTGTGCGGACACCTGCACTGCGGGCGTTTGCCAAAGTGTATGGCAAGACAGAAGAGGCAAAAATTTTCTTGCAGGTTTTGCCCCATACTTATTATGAAGAAAACAATCTGCACGGACTTTTGATCGAGCAGATTAAAGATTATGAAGAGTGTGTTGCAGAACTGAATCGCTTTTTGCCTTACATAGATAACTGGGCAACCTGTGATCTGCTGGCGGTCCGGGTGGTGAAGAACCATTTGGAGGCGTTTGAAAAAGAGATCGACCGTTGGATGGCATCGGATCAGACATATACGATCCGTTTCGGGATCGGCATGCTGATGCACTATTATCTGGGTGATGCGTTTCAATTACAATATCCGGAGAAAGTAGCAAGGATCCGGTCGGAAGAATATTATGTCAATATGATGCGGGCATGGTATTTCGCGACAGCTTTGGCCAAGCAATACGAGCAGATTTTGCCGTTTATCGAAAAAAAGCGGTTAGACGTCTGGACGCATAATAAGACGATCCAGAAAGCCATTGAAAGTTACCGGATCACGGCGGAACAAAAGTCTTATCTGCGGATTCTGAAGATCAAAAAATAAAGT
>CAKRWZ010000116.1 GCA_934418295.1 uncultured Mediterraneibacter sp. | reverse complement strand
AAGAATTTTCAAGGATGTGTTTGTTGTCTATTGTTCAGTTTTCAAGGTCCTTTGCTTTCCCTCGCGGGTCAGCTTAACCATAATACCATGGCTGTTTCTTTATGTCAAGAGTTTTTTTATAAAAATTTTATTTTTATTTTTTCTCTTTTTAACAGCCTCCTTCTTACATTGTCTTTCAATCAAGCTTTTGTAAAAAGAAAACGGAGAAGGAGGGATTTGAACCCTCGCGCCGCTACTAACGACCTACTCCCTTTCCAGGGGAGCCCCTTCGGCCAGCTTGGGTACTTCTCCAAAGTGTCCGCTATTTAATATACACGATGGCAGCTTAATTGTCCAGCACTTTTTTAACTTTTTTGCATTTTCTTTTTTGCACTCGAAATCAGAACGGTTTTCCGGGCGTTTCTCCATATTCCGGAAAAATCAAAAAAGATCCGTAGGATCTTTTTTGTCAGCGTGCTATGCTTTTCTCTCATGCTTTGCGCTTTCCTGTCACATGTATATGAATATGCTCTTCATCCTGACAGACGCTGCTGTCATCATCAAAATCCAAAACGGTAACATCTTCTTCCAGGTTTTCAAACTTTATGATCTCCGGCACGGCAGCCAGAAGATCCTGCTTAGCCTGTTCAAATTCAGGAGTCCCTTTTTGCTTAAATCCAATATGTTTCTTTGTATAAGCTACCACATGGACACCATTCCAGTGATTCCAATCAACAAAAGACGCTACACGATCATTTTCATAAGACTTTGTGCACGGGGTCTTTCCTTCCAGGAACTCGCAAAAAATACATCTGTACATTTTGATCTCTCCCTTTTTTCTTCCATCTAAACGTTTTGCTTCTGGCTGTCGATGACCGCCAAAACATTTTTGACACCTACAGGACATGCCATCATACAACCGCAGCATGCAACTTTTTTCCCGACATCCGGGATATCGATACTATTCTTGTCCGACACAAGATAACGGGATACACTGCATCCGTGATAATCGACCAGATCATCACGAGTCACTCCTTCATGCCACAAATTTCCATAAATATTATGCCATGGACAGGCATCCACACAACGATGGCAATTTCCGCATCGGCTTTCTGTTACCGGTGTGCCGACTGTAAAATCATCCGCATAGAACACGGCGCCCATCGTGGTGATCTTAGGTCCATATTCAAAAGTGATCAGCAGATCACTCTTTCCGATCCATCCTGCACCACCCTTTGTCCCGACTGCCTTTACCGAAAACGGGGTGATATACGGTGGTGTCATATGGTCTTTTCCGATGGGAGGGCGTTCGAACGGGATGTCACTTTCACCGCAAAGCTTTTCAACATATTCTCCGATTGAGTACCTCCTTTGAGTTTGTGATTTTATCATACAGGAAGCGTTTTTGTTTGTCTAATAACATATAGGTATACTAGGTTATAGGTTTTGGCTATATCAAAAAATGCTCCTGTCTTTTACAAAGGAGCGTCTTTTGGTTCTACCATTTTTTGTAAATATTTCTTTGTTTCTTCTATATACAAGTTCGCCATTTTGCTTAATATCTGATTCTTTTTTACGATATATCCGATCGTCATGCGGCCGTTTTCCGAATCGCCATCTGCGTTGTCCAATGGCACTGCTATATAATCACTTCCGTTCAATTCTTCACAGATGATACCCGAGCACACCGTATAACCATTCAATCCGATCATTAAATTGAGCATGGTAGCCCGGTCATTTGCTTTGATCGTTCTCGGATACTCATTCGTACTGAACATTTCCTCCGCAAAATAAAAGGAACTGCTTTCGCCCTGTTCAAACGATAAACAGGGATATTCGCACAGCTGCTCCAGCTTTAAAGAGGGCTCTTTTGCCAGCGGATGTCCTTTCCACAAATATGCGTAAACGCTGCAGTCGATCAGTTTGTGAAACTCTAGTCCGTTGGATTTCAAGATTTTTGATATTGCTGCCTGATTAAAATTGCTCAGATACAAAATACCAATCTCACTTTTCAGTGTACTGACATCTTCTATCACTTCTTTTGTCTTTGTTTCACGGACAGCAAACTCATATTCTTCTGTATCAAACTGTTTTACCATTTCAACAAAACTTTTCACAATAAAGGAGTAATGCTGCGTAGATACGCCGAATTTTTTCTTTCGTTTACCGGAATCACCATATTTATCCAGCAGGGCTTCATATTGAGAATACACCTGTCTTGCATACGTCAAAAACTCAACACCGTCATTAGTCAACGTGACACCCCGACCGCTTCGGTGAAAAATTGTTATACCGAGTTCATCCTCCAGATCATGTATAGCGCCGCTAAGAGACGGCTGAGCCACATACAAAATTTCCGCCGCCTTGTTCATCGACCCGGTTTCAGAAATTTTGATCGTATAATATATTTGCTGTAAAGTCATCGTAAATTACCGCCTTTGTTTTCTAAAACGCAAATATTCCTCTTGTTTTCGCGTCTATCATTTATAACTTATAAAACCTATCTATTTAGTATAATATATGGTATTATAGGGTTATTATTTTAATGAGGTGTTTCACATGAAAATTTCTACAAAGGGTCGCTATGCGCTGCGTATGTTGCTCGACCTGGCCGAACATCAGAACTGCGGCTTTATTGCTTTGAAAGACATTGCCAAACGTCAGAATATATCAAAAAAATATCTGGAACAGATCATCCCCATTTTTAATCGATCGGGGGTTTTGAAAACGGTTCGCGGATCACAGGGCGGTTATCAGCTTGCAAAAGCACCGGATAAATATACGGTAGGTGAAATTCTCCGGCTGACAGAAGGTTCCTTGTCTCCGGTTTCCTGCGTGGATGAGGATCCGACAGAATGCGAGCGCAGCGGGGATTGCGCCATGTTGCCGGTATGGAAAGGACTTTCTCATGTGATCAACGAGTATCTTGACGGAATTACTTTACAGGACATTTTGGATCAGCAAAAAGACCGCTATATAAATGATTATGTGATTTAAAGAGTGAAGCCTTTTCAAAATTTCGGGCAGATAAAAGCGGCTACCGTTTCCGATAGCCGCTGAGTGAGTTAAACTACTTTGTTAACCGTTGTGCTTTTTCTTTTTGCTGACAACTGTTGTGCCAATAACGGCACCGCCGCTGATGAACAGCAATGCGATCCACAGCATGAGGTTGCTGTTGTCTCCGGTTTGAGAAGATTTCGAATCGTTCGGCAGCTTAGCCGTTACGGTGTCGGCCTTTTTGATTTCCTTGGTGCCGTCTTTGTCACTGTAATACTTATCACAGCCGCCGCAGTGCCAATACTCGATATTGCCCTCGGCGTCCTCGGTGGCCGCCTTGGCGGGAATATGCTTC
>CAKRWZ010000115.1 GCA_934418295.1 uncultured Mediterraneibacter sp. | reverse complement strand
TTGTTATACATATGGTAGCACAAACTCTGTCATTCTGCAAGCCGACTATTAGACACGATACTGACTTGTCACCATGCGGTATGCCGGCCTTTAGATCAACTCGTCGCTACTAAAAAAGATACAGCCGGCCTTTCCTGACCGACTGTATCTTTTTTGAAAAACAAATTGATCCATTTATTTTGCTTCTTTTGTTGCCACCATATCAACTCCGGTTCCGGCCACATTTGCTACGATCACATCTCCGATGTGGACCGGTGCTTTCACCGTTACACCTTTCAGCGCTTTCACACAATCAAAGATTTTTTCTTTCGGGATGTCCGATTTTGTTTTTACGGATACCATGTGTGTTTTTCCGCCTTCTACTTTTACAGTAGATGTAACGATCCTTGTCGGATTTGTCACTTCCTTTTTGGCATATGCTTCACCGCGCGGGCAGGTATTTCCAGATACACTGACCACTTTTTTTCCATCCATTTCCACCGTAAGCATACATCCAAGAGGACAATTTATACAAATCAATTCTCTTTTTTCCATATCTTTATGCCTCCTCCAATTTTACCGTAATTGTCTTGAGATCCGGATACTGTTTCAACTGTTCTTTTTTCAGTTTCACTTCCTCCATCTCACCAGGAGCCATTACCGGACGTTTTCTGTGAACGATTCTTTCGTCATCCAGATATACACTGACAAAATGATCTTTGTATACACCACCCACACGGAAGCGCACCGTCAGCACATCATCCATTCGATCCACATTGATCGTCGTCGGAACGGTATAACGGACACCGTCAACTGCCTTTACATCTACTACATGACCTTCCTCTTTCAGCTGGTCTTTGACATATTTTACTGCATTTTTTCCGGCCGCAGCCGCTTCTTCTGAAACAAAGTCTACCAGATCATGTACATGCAGTACATTACCGCAGGCAAATACACCTTCGATACTCGTCTCAAGACTTTCGTTTACGACCGGTCCGGATGTAACAGAGCTGAGTTCCACGCCCATTCCCTTTGAAAGTTCGTTTTCCGGGATCAGACCTACAGACAAAAGAAGGGTATCACATTCATAATGCTCTTCTGTTCCCGGAATCGGTTTACCCTTGTTATCTACTGCGGCGATCGTAACCCCTTCTACACGCTCTTTTCCTTCAATATCCACAACTGTATGGCTCAATTTCAGCGGAATTCCATAATCGTCCAGACACTGCACGATATTTCTCTTCAAGCCGCCTGAATACGGCATCAGTTCCGCTACTACCTGAACCTGAGCACCTTCAAAGGTCATACGTCTTGCCATGATCAGCCCGATATCTCCTGAACCGAGAATCACAACTTTACGTCCCGGAAGATCTCCTTCCATATTTACAAGACGCTGCGCTGTTCCTGCCGAAAAGATACCGGCCGGACGATAACCCGGGATATTCAAAGCTCCTCTCGGACGCTCCCGGCATCCCATCGCCAAGATAACCGCTTTCGCCTGGATTTCAAACATCCCGTCTGTGCGGTTCATGGCTGTCACTACTTTGTCATGACTGATATCCATAACCATGGTATTCAGTTTATATTCAATTCCCAATTCCAATGCCTGGTCGATAAAACGCTGTGCATACTCAGGTCCCGTAAGTTCTTCTTTAAATGTATGAAGGCCGAAACCATTATGGATACACTGATTCAGGATTCCTCCCAATTCTTTATCTCTTTCCAGAATCAAAATACTGTCAATTCCACTCTTTTTTGCGGAAACTGCTGCCGCAAGGCCCGCAGGACCTCCGCCTACTATAACGATATCATATGATTTCATCTGCGCGCCCCCTAAATAGAATCTTTGTTTGTTCCGACTGCAATTTTAGATTTGCCGCCTGTTTTCGTGATATCCCGCATATCTTTATCATATTCTCTTGCAAGAATTTCCATGACACGCGGTGTACAGAAGCCGGCCTGACAACGTCCCATACCAGCTCTGGTCCTTCTTTTAACGCCATCCAGAGATTTTGCGCCCAACGGTCTTCTGATCGCATCGATGATCTCTCCCTCTGTAACCATCTCGCAACGGCAAATGATATTTCCGTATGCCGGTTTTTCACGGATCAGCTGATCCCGTTCTTCTTTTGAAAGAGTGTCCGGTTTCAATACGCCTTTTCTGGTTCCGTCAAATGTCGGATCCTCCTCCAGATCCAGAATATCCTTCACAATTCCTGCCACCATTTTTCCGATCGCCGGAGAACTTGTCAGACCCGGAGACTCAATTCCCGCACAATCTACAAAGCCTTCTGCGCCTTCTACTTCTCCGATGATAAACTCATGGTTCGCCTCATGGGCTCGAAGTCCCGCAAAAGAAGTGATCACAGATCTCAGCGGAAGATTCTTTACACTTCCTCCCGCTTTTTCGATTACCTGATCCAGGCCGTCTCTTGTCGTGTTAGTTCCTTCTTTATTTTCAATATCCAATGCTGTCGGTCCAAGGATCAAGTTGCCGTGAATCGTCGGGGATACCAAAATACCTTTTCCAAATTTACCCGGAAGCGGGAAAATCGTTTTGGAAACATGATTGCCTGCCGACTTGTCCAGAAGCAGATAATCTCCTCGTCTCGGAGTAATCTTGATTTTTTTATCGCTGATCATATTGTGGATCTCATCGGCATAAACACCGGCTGCATTCACAACACATTTTGTCTGATATTCGCCATTATTTGTCTCGATTGCCCAGCCACCGTCAATCTTATGGATTCCGGTAACTTCTGTATTGAATTTAAACTCAACACCATTTGTGTTTGCATTTTCTGCAAGTGCAATATTCAGTCCGAAAGGACAGACAATTCCACCTGTAGGCGCATACAATGCTGCCACCACGTCATCTGCGAGATTCGGTTCCATTTCATGAACCTCTTCTTTATTCAGAATCCGAAGCTCTTTGACTCCGTTTGCCACACCTCTGTCATACAGTGCCTGCAGATTTGGCATATCTTCTTCTGATCTGCAGACTACCAGAGATCCGTTTTTCTTGAATTCAAAATCAAGATCCTTTGACAGCTGTTCCATCATCAAATTTCCCTCTACATTCAGCTTGGCCATCAAAGAGCCATTTGCCGCATCAAACCCGGCATGTACGATCGCACTGTTTGCCTTGGAAGTTCCTTCACAGACATCTTCCATCTTTTCCAGTACGCACGCATTTACTTTGTAGCGGGAAATTTCTCTCGCCGATGCAGAACCGGATACTCCTGCACCAATAATGATTACGTCATACATTTGATTACCCTCCAGTTTTACTTTATAAAAAAGTCCGACAAAAAGACATACTTGGTAATATGCAAATTGTCGGACTCCGTTCTCTTGACCTGCGATATTTAATTGATGACCGCAGTCAGTCAAACTGACTGCAGTCCCTTATAGCATTTTACCACGGAATAGCACCATAAAGCAATACTGCTGCGATTCCTCCGAGGATAGGTCCGATAATCGGAACGATCAAACCATATTGGAAATTGGATGATCCTTTCCCTTTGATCGGAAGAATTGCATGTGCCAAACGAGGTCCGAGGTCACGGGCCGGATTCAGGGCATATCCTGTAAGGC
>CAKRWZ010000114.1 GCA_934418295.1 uncultured Mediterraneibacter sp. | reverse complement strand
ATCTGCATTGTCAATTCGCTGACCATGCACAGCGGAAAGCCATGTTCATAATAACCGCCGATCTGTTCATAAAATTCTTTGACTGTTATAACGTCTCCTCCTTAAAAAGTACAACATGTCCTTTTTGGGCTTTTGCCCGATAAAGTGCAAGGTCTGCCATTTTGATCAACTCTGAAACTCTTCCTGATGCATAAAGCCCTCCGATGCTGACACTCAGCCGCACCTCCGGATGTTCCGGAATTTCCATGTCGCGTACCGCCTTACAGATCCCGTCCAGCTTCTTTTCCAGAACCTGCTCCGGCAACCCGTGAAACAGCAGGAAAAACTCATCCCCTCCATAACGCATCAGCTTATCGTTGCTGCGCAGGACCGAACGGATCGTCTGTGCGATCCGGTAAAGCACGCTATCTCCCACCGCATGACCAAACCAGTCATTTATTTCCTTAAAATTATCAACATCTATCATCGCCATAGCATATTCGCCGGTCAGTCCTCGTATATGCTCCTCATAATAACGGCGGTTGAAAATCTTCGTAACAGAATCCGTATAAACCTGCCGGTTTCGCACCAACAGCTGATTCAGGATATTTTCATTGGTACCCATATCCGCAGTCTGGACTCGGTTGACGCATTCCAGCGAATAATACATTCCCTCTATCTCCACACACATGGCAACCACATAATATACTTCTCTTCCAATGGTCTCTATCTTTGACTGCGTTTTTTTTGTATGGATCACATTTTGTGAAATACAGTTCTCGCAGCGCCGTGCTCTGCCCCAGATCGCATAACAGTTTTCGTTTTTCTCCACAGAATGACCCTCTGCTCCTGTCGTCACCTGCATACAGATCCCCGGATCCACCAACCGGACTGTATCAAACATTTTCCGGTAGCTTTGCAGGATCATGCCCACCTGATCTTTTTTAATTTTCAATACATCTTGCTCTTCCGCCAGCACCGGCAGCAATACCTGCTGTGTCTGTTGAACGGACGCTTTGTCATATTCCTCTAATCGTTCATAATTTTCATTTATGTCCACGACCTTTCCAAATAGGCCTCTACATTTTTCTTCTTTGGACGCAGACCAAAGGATCAACGCTACGATCTGGCAGCGGCACCATTTTCCGTTCAAGAAAAATTTAGTCGTAAATTCTATATAAGAGGTATCTGTCGTCACCTGTCTCAGTTTTTCTTCGATCTGTGAGATCGTCTCGCTGCCGATCACTTTCAGAAGTGCTTTATTTTCTGTCGGGTTAACGATGATTTCCGGAAGTCCTGTCCGTTGCATCGCACCATAGGACAAATGTAACGATTCCGGCTGTGAAGTATATTCAAACCAGCTCTCTCGGCACAAATCTGAGAAAAACTCTATTTTGATATTTGTTTCTTCCAGCTCCCGGGTGATTCGCGCAGCTGCCCGATCTTCGCCGCGGTACATTTCGTCCATGGCTCCGTGGGGCTTATAATGACTCTTCTGTGTATGCAATTCCGATTTGTGCAGTCGAATGGCTTCTTCCACATCGTCCAGGCATTCTAACAGCAGCGGATTAAAGCTTCCGCATTCCCCGCGGTGCAGCATAGCCATCGCCTTTTCATGGGAAAAAGCTTCCTTGTAGCTTCTCTCGTTGATCAATGCACTATAAGCGTCTGCCAAAGAAACTACCTGGGCCGCAATGGGAATCCTATCTCCTTTTAACCCGTCCGGATAGCCCTCTCCATTCCATCTTTCATGGTGCCAGCGGCAGATCATCACCGCATACTTGACCAGATTTTCATTCTGGTAATCCGGAACCTCTGCCACGATCTTAGCACCGTATTTCGTATGCTTCTTTATGGTATCAAACTCTTCCGCCGTCAGTTTGCCCGGTTTCTGTAAAATCCTCTGGGAGATCATCAGCTTTCCGATATCATGCAGCCCGGAAGCCATACAAATATCATCCACATCCGAAAGGTTCAGCATATATTTATCTGTTTTTTCCAAAAGACGACGTAACAAAAGATCGGTCAGATAACTTACACCAAACATATGGTTTCCGCTCTCACCGCTTCTGGATTCCACTGCATAATCCAGGATCTCCAGCATGATTTCATTATTTTTTTCCTGACCGGAAAACCATCCGTCCAACACTTCCATCAACTGCTGCTTTTTGGTGTTCATCAAAATGGTATTGATGATACGCCGCCGGATCACTCCGGGTACAAAAGGCCGGTTGATATAATCCGATGCTCCCAGTTCAAATGCCCTTTCAATATAAGAACCGCTGGTCTCCGCCGAAATCATGATCGTAGGGATTTTTGCGATCCATCCCTTATACTTCATCTCCTCCAACACTTCAAAACCATTCATCTCCGGCATTACAATATCCAACAAAAGCACCAAAATATCTTCATGATAATTCTGAAGTATCTCCATTACTTCCTTGCCGTCAGCCGCCTCGATGATCTCAAACTCTTGATCTAATATACTTGCAAGAAGCGCCCGATTTATCTCGGAATCATCTGCAATCAATAGTTTTTTTCGTTCCATAAGATTCTCCATTAATGTCTAATTTCCAAGGAATATTATATAATACAGCCTGAAAGATTGCCATTATTTTTTCGGAAACATCGTTAAATATCTGACTATTATCTTTTCATATTTTTATCACGCATATTTTTCCATTAAACAGGCAGTTTCCGTTATATAATCAGATAATATTGCTTCTCGTCGCCATAACTAAAAAAGATCCGCCGGACCTTTTTGTCGTATGCTTGGCAACAGCGATAAAACACGCTTTGCGAGTTTTATTCGCTGATTAGCGGTCGTCAAATGCTGCCATGCAAGCATGCCGCATTTTCCTCGTCGCCATACAAAAAGGAGTCGCATCCTTGTCTCCCGGAATACGGCTCCTCTTTGTTCTATATTTTGTATAGTTATTGCTTATACTCACACTTTTTATACCATTTCTTGTTTTCTTTATGCAAGATCCGCTTTGCTGTCTTCCTCGTTTTCTTCCTCTTTGCTGCTCTTTTTGCTGAACACTGCCAGGATGATCTGAACCAGAGCGATCACTGCCATCAGCAGTGTCCAACGATCGATGATCACCATATCCAGGCGCATATCTTCTGTCAGGATAAACGCGATCACAGCACCGATTGCCGGAATCAGACTCAATATCCGCCAGAATTTCTTTTTACGGATCTTCTCCTGAGTCTCCTCATCATCTTCCGTTTCTTCTTCCTCGTTTTTCTTCTTCTTTCCGAAGCATCCGATCAAAAGGATCAAGGAAAGCAATACGGTTGCCACTGTCAGGATCAGATTCAGCAATGCCCATACGCCGCCGTCAAATCCGACCAACGGTACCGTGCCGTCCTGAATATCCTCAGAGTAGCTTTCTCTGTCATCGTTATCTTTCGAAGAAGAACGATTGCCGGAAGTTTGATCCGAAGGAGTTATCCGCTGTGACGGAATCGTCGGCGTCTGATCCGAAGGAATCGGGTTCACCTGGGTCGGATTTACCGGAGTTACCGCATCCGGAATGACCGGTACCGATACATAATTGACCGTGAACACACTTCCGCTTTCAACTTCTGCTCCTGCTTCCGGGTACTTTGGATTTTTTTCGTCCAGCTTGTAACCCGTATACTTGTCTGCCGGTGCCGAGATTCCTCCCTCTGCGATCTTGATCATGGCCGGATCATCGTTGATCCATGCACTTCC
>CAKRWZ010000113.1 GCA_934418295.1 uncultured Mediterraneibacter sp. | reverse complement strand
CATTTAAATCGTGTATACAGGCTCAGTCATTCGTTGTAATATCCAGTTCGCAGTATTCATCACCTTTTGCCAGCTGTTTGGGGAACTTCAACGTGATAGGGAAATTGCTCGCTCTTCCCCGATCCCCTTTACAGGCATGTCTGCAGAGATCCTCAATCCGTTCTTCCGGAAGCCCTTCGGCGATCCATGCAGCCACCAGCGGACAGTAATGGAAATGAACGATCGCATGTTTATCGTTTGCTTCGATCAATTTCGCATGAAACGCCTGCTTTCCGATCTCGCCATCGGTCATGCTGCGTGCAAAATCTTCTGCATTTTTACAATCCCATGACGCAGTGGCCGCCTTCCCGTTTTTAAAGATTGCATCATCTGTCAGCGCCTCCACGTCATACCCCAGCTTTTCTGCGGTTTCAAGCAGATAGTGAAGCCACATCGCACGATCATGCGTGCCTTCAATATATCCTTTTGCTTCTTCCGATATATTCGGATATTCTTCAATATAATATTTTTTCATTTTCTTCTCCTCACTTTTCTGATACTCATTTCATTAAGTTTCAAGCCCCACATGACGTTTGGCATTTTTTTCGATGTTTTTAAATATCTTCTCGGTAACAAATCCGATGATCACATACAGAGCACCGACCAACACATACGCTTCGATAAAACGATATCCTGCTTCTGCCGCTATCTTCGCGGTCGCCATCATATCCATAACCGAAATCACGAATACGACAGACGTGTTTTTTAATGTACTCAGCACAAAATTAAAATAGTTTGGAAGGGCTACGATAATTGCCTGCGGAAGGATGATCCGCAGATAGCTGTCCTTTTTCGTCATTCCGACAGCATGCGCAGCTTCCATTTGTTTCATATCAACAGAGCTCAGCGCACCGCGGATAAGTTCTGTAATATATGCACCGGAGTACAGAGTCAAAACAATTAACGCCACTACAAGTGCAGAAACATCGGTAACTCCAAGCACCCTGTTCCCGTCGTGTGCCACAAAATTGATCAGTTTCGGAATTCCATAGTAACTGCAGAACAAAAGAATGATCAGGGGGACACTTCTAAAAAAAGAAATGTACAGACCGGTCAGCTGATAAAGCACCGGAATCTTCTTGATTCTCAAAAGAGCCAGAAAGAAACCGATCACAGCTCCAAGAACAACAGGCAATATTGTCAAAAATAGTGTCATCGGAACAGCGGCCAGTACGTCAGGCAATGTCTTCCATATAAACGAAAAATTAAAATCCATATGCAGCCTCCTTATTTCGTGTTCGTGGCAACGGTCCGCAGCCCTTTTCCGAATTTAAACTCTAATCCTTTGAAAACAGCATTGACCAAAAAGCTCATTGCCCAATAGATCAGCGCCACCGCCAAATAGGCTTCAAAAGTTTTCAGACCGCCTGCATTGATGTCCAGAATCCTTGCTTTCCCTGTGATATCCATAATCCCCAATGTATATGCCAAAGCCGTTGCCTGTGTGATCGCAAGGCAGGCGCCTGCTAAATTAGGAAGAATCACAAAAAAGCCTTGCGGGAAAATTACCCTTCTGAATCGCTGCCACACTGTCATCCCGACAGCATGGGCAGCTTCCAGTTGTCCTTTTTCCAAAGAATTATAAGCACTTCTGAACATTTCGCTTGCAGTTGCAGAAAATCCGATCGCTAATGCGATGATCACAAACGTCTGTTTCTGCCACAGATCCAGCGAGATCCCGAATACGCTTTTTGTAAAAATCGGAAGCCCAAAATATACGAGATACAGCAAAACCACATCCGGAATCGTTCTCAGAAGCGTGGTCAGCACATTGACGACCGATTTCAGGCATTTCGGTCCGGAAACCTTTATGTATGCCAGAACCAGTCCCACAAGACACCCGAAGAGGATGGATGCGACCGCTATTTCCAGTGTCAAAGGCACTGCATTTAAAAGTTTTGGAATGATTGTTTTGATAAAATCGATATCAAAAGATTCACGGAGCATAACCTTTACCTCAACAAATTTTAATTGTTCTGCAGTTCGAATACATCATATCCGAATGCCTCTGCTGAAAGCTCGGACAATGTACCGTCTTCCTTCAGATCTGCAAGAACATTATTTATTTTATCATTCAGTTCTGTTTCTTCCTTGTTAATGATCGGGAATGTCGGAACTACAGCCAACGGATCCGAAACTGCAAGTCCCGCCTTTGATTCATCGCTCCAGAGATTGATAACAGGAAGAAGCTGGAAAAACACATCGTATTCTCCTGCACGGACGGAATCCATACCTTCATTGTTATCGAGTGCGGAAACAACGTCTATTTTCAAGGTTGAATCAGGATTCTCTGCATTCCAGTCTTCAATCACTTTCTGGATCGCACCGGAAGCCGGATTCGGATGAATGCGGAGTTTTCTGTCGTAAATATCTTGAAAGCTTGTGATTTTTTCCTCGTCTTCACGATACAGGCAGCCCACTGCCGTGTACCCCATATTATTTTCAGGCATAATGTAAGTTTCAAGACGCTCATCTGTTTTGAACATGGAGTTGATACCTACTTGATAGGTTCCCGTCTGAACTCCTACGTTCATTGCTTCTTTATCCACTACTTCGTAAACAAACTCATATTCCGGAAGTCGCTCATCAATAGCCTTGAATACTTCCACGTCATAACCGGCTGCCTCTCCGTTATCATCTGCATAAGTAATCGGGTAAAATCCCGGTGCAACCGCTACCTTAACGGTGCGTACATCTGATTTGCCGCTGTCATCACCACTCTTTCCTCCTGCGCAAGCGGTCAGAGATGTAAGTGCAGCCACAGCGAGTAACAATGAAATAATTCTTTTATGTTTCATGATCAATACCTCTTTCTTCTCTAATTTACTGTCAGATCTGATAATCTATCGGATACAGACGTCTTATAAATTGTTTCGTTCTTTCTTCTTTCGGATTACTAAAAATTTCTTTTGGTGTCCCTTGTTCCACTATATTTCCGTTTTCCATAAAAACGATCCTGTGTGAAATTTCCCTTGCGAACTCGATCTCATGTGTCACGATCAGCATGGACACTTTGCCGTCCTCCGCCACTTTTCGGATCGTATTCAGGACTTCTTTTGAAAGTTCCGGATCAAGAGCCGATGTCGGTTCATCCAACAGGAGAATCGACGGTTCCATCGCCAAAGCCCGGGCGATAGCGACTCGTTGCTGCTGTCCACCGGATATTTGATTGGGATATTGATTTTCCCATTCCGTCATTCCGACCCGCTCCAACTGTGTTCTCGCAATTTCCAACGCTTTATTTTTCGGAATTTTTTTAACAACTCGCAGTCCTTCCAAAACGTTCTCAAGCACCGTTTTGTTCCGGAACAAATTGTAGGTCTGAAATACCATTCCGCTTTTTCGCACCAGATCCATGACATGATGTCCAAAAGCATGTTTACAGTTTACCGACACATCGTCGATCGTGATCGTTCCTTTTTCTGCATGTTCCAAAAAATTAACACAGCGGAGCAATGTGGTTTTACCCGTTCCGCTGGGGCCGATGATCGTAACGATCTCGCCGTTTTCAACGCTGAGACTGATATCTTTTAATATCTGCTTATCTCCGAAAGATTTTTGCAGGTGTTCTATATTGAGCATAAGCTTCGCTCCTTTATCTTTTTTCTAAATCAACAACATCCGAAAGGAGTACACATACATCGACCCATTCGCCCGTACCGAATTATATTTTGCTG
>CAKRWZ010000112.1 GCA_934418295.1 uncultured Mediterraneibacter sp. | reverse complement strand
AAAGAGGGGTTATACAGTGAAGCTTCAAGAAATTCCCTAAAAGGGCTATTTGATTTTCCCAAAATCAAATAGCCCTTCCTCTTTCTTACAAACTTATTCTTTTATTTTGTATCCTCAGCATAGTAAGCTGCATAAGCATCCTGCAAGGTTTTAATCAGCTCAGGGGCTTTTCCGCCCACCGGTTTGCCGTCCAGCTCCAGCGCCCTGGTGCAAAGTCCGCCGGAGCTGCTGACAATGATTTCATCCGCATCGGCCAGCTCCTGCATCGTAAACGGCGCTTCCCTGATCGGAATTTTGTTTTGCTCTGCAAGCATCAAAAGATGCTTTAAGGTGATGCCTGGTAAGATCAGATTATCCCTGGGCGGCGTACAGAGAACTCCGTCTTTAATCATCAGAATGTTACTGTGCGCACATTCCGTAACCCGTTCTCCTCTGTGAAATACCGTCTCCTGACAATCCTGCTCTATACAGCGCTGATAAGCGATAACACTGGGAATCAGGTTTAGTGTTTTAATGTTACAGTGTAAAAACCGGGTATCTTCCATTGAAATCAGACGAAACGTCTGATCAAACGGGACCAGATCGCAGGGAACGGTAAAAATCATCAGATTCGGTTTTACCGATTCCGGCGGAAACTGATGACCGCGGAGAGCTGTGCCCCGGGAACATTGCCAGTAGAGCATTCCGTGATCCTCTTCATTTGCATCAATACATTTCTGCAACTCTGCCTGCAGTTCTTCTCTTGCCATAGTAAACGGAATCTCCAACAATTTACAACTGTTATAAAAACGATCCATGTGATCCTTTGCTGCAAAAATATGATTATTTGCAAAAGTCGTCGCATCATAGCATCCGTCTCCGAAGTAGACGGCACGATCCAGCATCGGAATTTTCATTTCCGTCAGATCACCGATTTCTCCATTATAATAACCTACATATTTCATAATGATTCTCCTTCTTTTCAATCCCTGCGATGTTTTATAATCTTATAACCGCCGACAATGAGCGTAGGTAACAGATAGAACAGGATAAATCCGTAAGAGATATAGGAATATCCTTTTTCGATCAAAGTAACCACGCCGATGCGGGACAAGATCAGCGCTGCTGCCAACGTAATGACCGTTACCATTCCACGTTTCGCATCCGACAATTTCGTTTTTCCTTTTTCCGACATGGCCACATCAAACCGGTCGATGATCATATGAATACAGCCCGTTGCTGTCTCCACCAGCGTCCAGCCCATGACAATACTAAAGAACACCAGCAGCCATGGTCCCCTGCTGACTGCCCTGATCATTTCCATCCACGGTGTCGTAACATCTGGTCCGACGATGGAGGTATCTCCATAGAAGCACATCATAGCAAAATAAGAAAGAAACCAGGGAATCACCATCAACGCACCGGCAATGATACCGGAAATCAAAGTTTCTTTCCGTTTGGTCTGACGGGTAAGTGAAAACATTCCCATAGGGATAGAGTTGATATTATAAGCCACATACAAGATCCCGGTTCCGATGCAAAGCGGAACCGTTACACTTCCGTCATATGCACTGGTATTCATTGTACTGAATACCTCCGGAATATTGCCGCCTCTTTTTACCAACACTAAGATCGTAAACAATATATACCCCGCATAAAGCAAAACAGTACCTATCGACTCAAATTTCTCAATAAACCTTGCTCCTTTAAAGTTCAACAATCCACAGATCAAGACGATAAACACAGATCCCAAGATATTGGGCAGCCCTACTTCCTCAAATATACTGCCTGTGGCCGCCGCCATAACCGCGATCAGAAGAATGGCGATCAAAATCGTCAGGATATCCATGATAGGCCAAAGCGGACCGATGACTTTTTTGATATAGTTTTTGTAATCGTAAACCTTATAAATACGACAGATCTCGAAGGTCAAAAACGCAAACAATGCAAATCCGATTCCGATCGCAAGACCGCTGATCCATCCCATCGCTCCGTATTTCGCACCATAAGAATAAATCTCGCGCCCGGTAGCATAACCGCCGCCGATCAAAACGGATTGCAACAATACTCCCGGGAGAATATATTTTGCGTAGGTACCCTCATAGAAGTCTTTGAATTTTTTCATAAGTAGCATCTCCCTTTCCTTTTTTGTAATTCACAAAATAAATTATAATGAAACCTCAAGAAACTTGCAAATCACAAAAACGCATTTTATAATAAGATAAACTTATTACAAAAGAGGGATCCTATGAACTTAAAACAATTAGAATACTTTGTGGCGGTAGCAGAGCTGCTGAATTTTACAAAAGCAGCCAAAAAATGTTTCATTTCTCAAACGGCCATGACACAACAAATCCGTTCCCTGGAAGAGAAAGTCGGCGTTGCCCTGTTCTTGCGGAATAAGCATCATGTAGAACTGACTGCCGCAGGAAAAATTTATTTAAATGAAGCAAAAGCCATCCTTCTTCGTGCAGAAGAGGCAAGCAAGCTGGCGCGTTCCGCAGCAGAAGGCGTCTCCGGTGAATTGACCATCGGGTTTATAAGAGGCTACGAGCAGAGCCGTTTTTCTGAAACACTTCGTACCTTTCATGAAGTATATCCAAATATCCGGCTGCATCTGATCCGTGAAAATATGAATGCATTATATGAGCTGCTGGAGGAAAACTCCTGCGATATCGCCTTTAACCTGTCCCTAAACACCAGAAACTACGAGGATCTGCAGCATCATTTTTTAAAACGTTATTCCATGATGGCCATACTATATCCCGGTCACAGCATGTCCGGGCAGAACCATCTGCAATACAAAGAGCTGGCAAAAGAAAACTTTATCATCATGCAGCCGCAAGGACGCTCCAATGACGAAGCCGAAGAAGTATTGCTCTGTTATAACCGCGGAGGCTTTATTCCAAATATTGTAGCCCGTGACCGCGAAGTACAAACGGTGCTGTTAGAAGTATCGGCAGGCTTTGGTGTGGCGATTTTGCCGGAATATGCCGTCCG
The DNA here is from genome assembly GCA_934418295.1 of uncultured Mediterraneibacter sp. Taxonomy (GTDB): domain Bacteria; phylum Bacillota; class Clostridia; order Lachnospirales; family Lachnospiraceae; genus Mediterraneibacter_A. The sequence continues at coordinate 753 of CAKRWZ010000112.1, read as the reverse complement.
CCATTACTGGAACGCCCGAAATCTCGTGATCGTTCCGCTTTTGCGGGAAGACGGCTCTGCCGAACAAGTGGATTTTGAGATCTGCTGGCGACAGGAAAACACCAATCCGGCCATCGGAAACCTCATTCAGTGGATGCAGACTCATAATTATACAGAATAAATCGCTCCGATAGAAATGCAGTTCTCAAGCGACCTCTTTTTTCATTGCCTTATAGCCAATCAGTACAGACCAAACATATGCACAGGTCTTAGGAATCATCAGCATACCTATCATTGGAATTACATCCGCCCACAGCACAACCGGAATATAGAACGCAAAGCTCAGAACGATTGTCAGCCACATCCAACGGAAAGATTTATCATTATTTTCTTTTGCACTTTTATAGAATAAAACGATGACAATCAGTCCCAACAGTGCAAACGGAATATTACGGTAGATGCCCCAGGAAAGCGGAGCAGCTTCACTGAGCCAGTCATTCTGCGGCATTATACACAGAACAATTCTTAGTCCTGCAAGACCATTGGTCCTATGTCAAGATTTAGTACAAGTTAAAATGAGAAATTTCTCCCCATTTAACCTGCCAAAAGCTCAGCCTCAGTGTTCGTTCTTTCATACACTCGTTCGAATTCATTTGGCGACATATAATTGCAATGGCTGTGAATTCGTTTCGTATTATAGAAAGCTTCCAGATATTCAAAAATCAACTGGTATGCCTGCTTATAATCGCGAATTTTAAAGCGATTGAGCCATTC
>CAKRWZ010000111.1 GCA_934418295.1 uncultured Mediterraneibacter sp. | reverse complement strand
CTCCTGATCTGCTATTGTCAGGACTTCTCCAGTTGTTTCTATATCCTTATTCATGGAAACCATGTCATATCGGTAAAGAGCTTCCCCCTTGCAAAAAGCCGCTAAAGGTTTTTCCACATCATAAATGATTGCATCGATCAAATCGATCTTTTCGGGATCCTTGCAGCTGCTTTTCATGCTTTTTAAAAAATCTATTTTTTCCATCGTATCCATCTATTTTCTCCCTGAAAAACACATCCTAAAACCACCCAAAGACCAATGCTGAAATCGGAACTGCCGCTATAATGATTCCGACTCCTAAAAGTTTTTCCCAGATCGCATCTTTTTGTTCTTCCTTTGCCCGTTTTCCACCGACGCCCAGAAGTGCCAGTCCTAAAACAACAACAACAATGATGATCAGCGGCTTTACCAGTCCCACAGCACTCTGCTGGATTCCGGTAGCCGCACTGTTTGCAGCATCACCGATCTTGTCCGCAAATACCGGGCTGATACCGGTTGCCAGACTTGTCAGACTTGCGCAACATAAAAGAGCGACCATCTGCAGCCGCTCTTTTACTCTTATCTTATTAACTTTCTTTTTTTTCGTTTCCTGACAGTTTTTCATACTAAATCAATCTCCTTTTCTTTCTGTACTGTGCCATTATGTATCTGCTGAATGAAATCTTTTTGGAATTTGTCCAGCTCATTTTCCTTTAAAATATCTTCTTTTTTTAATTCTCTGACCAGCTGCTTTATTTCACTGTAGTTCCATAATCCGAAATGATAGGTAATGAATCCATTCTTTAAACGAACGATGTTCAGTTCCTTCGTTGTCTGTGCATACCTTGATTCCGCTATTACTAAAACTGGCTTTAGTATCTGTGATCGCTCCATACGTCACCTCTTTCAGACATCTGCTTCCGGTTCCAGATCGTTTTCCTTTTCCGGCTGAGGATCAGCTATTTCCCGCTCTCCAAAATCCGGCTGCGGATCTTGTCTGCTTACATCATCAAATTTGCCGGTCTCATATCCAGTCAGTAATTCTGACATCTGCTTCTGGATCTTATTCTCTGGATCTATCCTGCGGATCACATATACCGGAGATACGATCGGTTTCTCTGTACCTGCTGGCCGGATCTCGCTATATCGCGTAGTATAAGATCCAGTCAATATATCTCCAGCACCTTTTTCCGCAACCTCACGTGCGTTATCACCCCACGCCGTACAGGAAAACGGGATATCTGCCTTATGCGGTTTACCGTCACTGCCTGTCCTGACAGGTGCTGACGCATCGGATACCCAGAGACTATAATCACAAACGACCTCTTCCCTGCCGTCCTTTAAAACGACTCCTTTCAATTCCGGTTTTTTGATGAGCCTTCCTGATATTACCGTCTTCATTTACTTGCTCCTCTCTAATTAGTTTACAGATCAATGCCGTATGCTTTCTGTATCGCTTTTGATAATTCTTTTGTCACTTTATGTTCTTTACTCCAGCCGGAATTACAAAACTCCGGTTGTTCTTCTTTGATCAACATCCGACTTTCCGGATCGATTTTATAAGTTTCCGCACCATCCCATCCTGCCTCTCCAGCTGCGACAAAACTATATCTGGCATCCTTTCCCATTATGAGATTGTCTTTCACTACAATCCCGAGAATCTGCCCGCAGTATTTCAGCCGGTTTGCAGTGTCTTTATCTGCCGCCGATGGATCTGTATGTCCAGAAGGATGATTATGAAAGAGAATCACGGAATCTGCCCCGGATAAAAGGGGAGCCTTGAACACTTCCCGTGGGTGAGCCGTAGTTGAATTCAGATCTCCAATTGCAACATAGTTCACATGGATCGGCTGTGCGTTTTCATCAAGTGAAAGCACCCCCATGACTTCCCGGTCCATTGCCGAAAGTTCATTTTGAATGATCGCAAGAGCAGACTCCTCTGTTATCCCGCTTTCATGATTGCTTTTGAAATATCTGTCAGCCCTGAGTTTTAAACAGTTCATGGCCGGATCAATATTTTTGATCTGGGCTGAATGTTCTGATAAAAACACACTTTGGGGCTTTTCAGAAATCCATTCAATATATTTTTCGTCTGCATAACTGGTATAAACGGAATGGTCGATTTCTTCCCTTCCTTCAATGTGATCCAGAACACGGATTCCCAGCATCTCCATATTACTTTGGAAACGCTTTGTTAATTCGATTTTTCGCTCCCTTCGCTCCTGATCACTGCCGTCTTTACTGATCAGGAGCGTACTTCCGGCATTCGATAAGATACTGGCCGCGGAAACATCAGCCATATTTTTTTCAAACGCATTCAGACTGACTACATTCATTGATATCAACTCAAGCTTGGCATTCAGATTCAAGACCCCGATCATGTCTTCGTCAAATTGTGCGATTTCCTTTGCCATTAAAAAAGCCACATCCGAAGACGTGGCAAATGGAGCTTTTTTATATACATCCATGTCAGGCTTTAATCTGACGCTAACTAGTTTTAATCGTTTACTCATGACTTCTTTCCTCTAAATCTGCTGCAAGACTGGTAAAGTCAATCGAAATCATCGTGTCATCGTCGAGATTTTTAATCATTTCCTTGATTTCATCCATTGTTTTTTCTCCAGCTTTTACGGGCTTTACTTTCATATTTACCATCCTCCTTTTTGATCTATGTTATGTTTTTTCTTTATTATACATGATTTTTTACGCATTATCAAGAACATGCGTTCTTATGCGTTATCCTCTTTTTTCTTTCTTTTTTTAGCCAGAAGGACAAGCAGAGCTATAACGGCTGCAATCAAAACTGCGATTCCTGCACCTATAGCAATGATCTTTGCTATACTAGTTACTGGTTCATAGGTAGCAGTCGCTGTCGCTGTCAGATATGTGTACGTAACATCAGCCTGATACTGCATTGTAGTATCTGCGGTTTCCTGATACGTGGCCCTAAAGAGCGGCACCTGTTTTGTTCCGGAAAAGCTGGCCGTTCTGACGTATCGATCACCCTGTTTGACGGGCTGGCCTGTCCAGCTTCCGCCTGTGATCTGATAAGTATTTCCATTCACTCCAAGGTATGATTTCACATCTGCGGCATATCCGCTCCATGTTGGCGTGCTGCCATCAATCTGTACACGCTTTCCATTAAACATATACAGTTTCCCATCTGGCGACGGGGAATAAAACTTGGCTGGGGCAGAAAATTTTTCAGTCCGCGAAGCATTTTGCGTGTCTGTAAGTTCCAGTGTGATATCGATCTGATTGCCATCCGCATCCGGCCGAGTACTTTTTATCGTTTTAGGAATATCACTCTGCCGCTTATATTCCTGCGTCCGGATCACGCCTTCTGATTTCACCTCTTTCCAGACCATATCACCGGTTGCTTTCAGTGTGACCTCTTTTCCTGAAATTTGTTCTGTCAGTGTTTTCGGATAATCATCCTTTGTCTTTGATGTGATCGTCTGTACTTTTTCTACTGTTTTCTTCTTATTGATTTTACAGGAAACATCTGTCAGTTCATATTTCTTCCCATCCTCAGTTATAGTCTTAGGTGCATCATACGTGAGATTCGATGCTGTTTTAGGGTGGAAATCATATGTTTTTACAATTTGACTTTTCCCAAATACCGCAGATGTGCTTCCTATCATCATAAGAAGTACACACATAACCGTTATCCATTTTCGCTTTTTCACAAAAGCCTCCTTTCTGCAAATAAAAAAGAAGAGGCCATCCGAGTCTCTTCTCTATACCAAACTATTTATTATTGCTATCATTTCAGGGAAATGATATAATCAAATCAAGAGATTTTTCACAAAAAAATGCTTCATCAACAATCACTATCCGGCAAAATGAGGGTTTTTTCAAAACCAAACAAAAAAGGCCTCCCAACGGGAGGCCCTTCCGCGCACACCTGTGCGACCGCCGAAGCGGCGATTTGAAAGCAATTTTTTTATTTGAACTCGTAATGTAATTTCGCGGATGATCGCTCATCC
>CAKRWZ010000110.1 GCA_934418295.1 uncultured Mediterraneibacter sp. | reverse complement strand
CAAAATACAGACGCATAAGCGCCTGTATTTTCTCACTTATTATATCCGGTCAATTATTGTACCTCATTGATCGCAGATGAGATCGCTGCTGCAGGCGCTGCATCAATCATCACATATTTAAGATTTCCGTTCAGCATATCCTGTACAGCCAAAGATCCGTTTTTATAAGGAACACATGTTGCCGGCAATCCGTCAAATCCCCAATCTTCATCTCCTTCGATAAAGTACTGAGCTGTCGTTCCTGCCTGCACACCGATCTTATCTTTGTCTGTCAGTTTATTCAGCTTCTCAACTACTGCGTCTGCATCTTTGCAGTCATCAAAACTCTTGTCTGTGCTCGGCACGATCAGACGCTGAGATGCCTGGTAATAGGAATTGCTGAAAGTAACATACTCTTGTCTTTCTTCATTTACGGTAAGACCAGCCATTGCGATATCACATTTCTGCTGACCTACAGAAAGACAAACTGCATCAAACTGCATGTTCTGGATTACCAGCTCTTTGCCCAGATCTTCTGCAAGCAGTGCTGCGATCTCCATATCGATCCCGCAGTAAGAATCGCCTTTCATGTACTCAAATGGCTCAAACTCTGCGTTTGTCGCTACGACTAACTGATCTTTGGAGCTGTCCAGCTCTGCGGATTCGATCTTTTTCGGCTCGCCGCCGCCAAAGTATCTTTCACATATCTCATCCAGAGTTCCGTCTTCTTTGATCTTATCTACAAATGCATTTACCTTTTCCAGAAGCTCCGGCTGTGTCTTATCCACGCCGAATGCATACTCCTCATCTGTCAGATCGATATCAATCACTTTTGCTGTTACCGGCTCATCTGAGGAATCATCTTTTTTGGAACCGCATGCTGCCATAGAAAGCACACATGCTGCTGCAAGCAGTACACTTAATACTTTTTTCTTCATATTCTTCTCCTCCTAAACAAATCTCGTCATTTTACATCAGGTTTTGTGCAATAACGAGTCTGTATATTGAATAATCATGCATATACGTTTTATATTCTATCATATTTAATCAAAAAAGCAAGCATTCCTCTTACAAAATTATCTTCTTTTTAAGAATAAAAATACTCTTTATAAAAATCTGCTTAAAACAGAGATGCAATGCCAAAATACAAAAGAACGATCGCTCCCAGGACAATTCTGTAATATCCAAACACTTTAAAATCATGCTTTTTGATGTATCCCATCAAAAATTTGATCGCTGCCACCGATACTAAGAATGATACGACGCATCCCAGGATCAACAGTGAAAATTCTGCAAATGTAAAATGGAAGCCAAATTTGACCAATTTCAAAAAGCTTGCCCCGAACATAACCGGAATCGCCAGGAAAAACGTAAACTCAGCAGCCACTCCTCTTGCCGTTCCGATCAAAAGTGCACCTACGATCGTGGCGCCGGAGCGGGAAGTACCCGGGATCAGTGCCAACACCTGAAAGCAGCCTATGAGCAACGCCATCGGAACCGTCAGCTCTGTCAATCGATTAACCTTCGGTGTCGTTCCTCTGTGTTTGTTTTCAATGACAATAAAAGCAACGCCATACAGGATCAAGGTTATGGCAACCACCACATAATTCATCAAATGTTTATCGATGAAATCGTCGAAAAGCAATCCGATGATTGCTGCCGGAACCGATGCAATCAGCACTTTTATCCACAGCTGAATCGTCAGCATTTTCTGCTTTTCCGTCTTTTTCGGAGAAAACGGATTCAGCTTATGAAAATAAAGTACAACCACTGCCATGATCGCCCCCAGCTGGATCACTACATTAAACATACTCGTAAAGGAATCCTTCTGGTTCAGCTGTAAGAACTCCTCCACCAATATAAGATGTCCCGTGCTGCTGATGGGCAGCCACTCTGTAATTCCTTCTACAATTCCCAAAAAAATCACTTTCAGCACTTCTAACATGTGTAACCTCCTTTCGGTCTTCCACTAACCTATTCTGTCATTTCTTTTGCCAGCACAAATTTTTCGATTGCTTTTGCCACGCCTTCCCGGTCATTGGTATCTGTTATGTAATCCGCAGCTTCCTTCACTTCCGGTATCGCATTTTGCATAGCTACTCCCAGGCCCGCTTTCTGGATCATTTCCAGATCATTATCATTATCTCCGAAGCCCATGACCTCTTCCGGATCAAGCCCCAGCTTTTCCGCTAAAATCATCAGGCTGTTCCCTTTATTTGCATCTGCACGGCTTACTTCCACATTGTAATCCAAAGAACTCACTGCACGTACATCTCCCAGCTTTTCTACTCTTCTTTTCGCTTCATCTCTGTCGGCCGCATTTTTAAACAATGCCTGCACCTTTTCAAACCCATCCGGATATTTATCCAGCAAATCCCAGACGTTTTCCATCGCTTTTCTGGTTGTCCTGATATATTCCACCATATGCGGATTCGCCTGAAACTCCGGCAGTCTCTCCAGCATCGACCGATTCAGATACGACTGTCCGTCCTTATACAGCTCCTCCACCATATCATATTCCGAAAAAAGCTTCAGTATCTCTTCTGCCTTTTTTCGGGGAACCAATGCTTCATATACCACTTCTCCGGTGACCAGATTGACTACCCTTGCTCCGTTGGCTGTAATGGCATAATGCAGACCCGGGATTTCCCTGTATTCCTCCGGAATCCCTGTATGCGGTCTTCCGGTAGCGGCTACAATCTCCACCCCTTTCCGGATGGCCTGACAAAGCACATCTTCTGTATGCGCTGTCAATCTTTTATCCGTTGTAAGAAGCGTACCGTCCATATCTATTCCAATCATTTTAATTTGTTTCATTTTATCAACTCCGTGTAATAAATTATTAAATTTTTCTATCCTATTTTATCAGAGTTTGCTTAATAAAGCAATTTGTAGTATAATCATCTAGCAACCCGATTTAGATGCAATTCTATTTGATACATCAGAAAGGAATTTTTCATTATGAAAACACGATTAAAATGTAAGCTACGCGCCTGCACTGCGATCGCTTGTACTTTCATACTGTCGCTTTCCGTATTACCCGTTGCGGCTGACGAGGATATAGGAAGCCTTCAAAACAAAACCTCCGATCTGCAAAGCCAGCTTGCCACAATCAACAGTGAGCTTGACGGCATCAGCAGCAAAATTGATGAGACACAGATGCAGATCGATGTGACTTCCGGAGAAATCGAAAGGACGCAGGCTTCTTTGGATGAGGCAAAAAAAACAGAGAAAAAACATTACGATGCTGCAAAAGACCGGATCAAGTTTATGTATGAATCCGGTAATACCAATCTGATACAGATGCTCTTTTCTGCCAAGGACATGACCGATTTCCTGAATAAGGCCGATTTCATACAGACCATCAGTTCTTATGACCGTGAAATGCTGCAGGAGCTGCAGGCGGCCCGCCAGGCGGTAGAAGACGAACAGACAACGTTAAAAGAACAGCAAGATTCTTTGAAAACATTACAGAAGGATCTGGTGACACAGCAAGACGAACTGAAAGCAAAAGCGGAAGCCACTTCCACCGATCTCGTAGCTTATGAAAAGAAGCTGGCTGATGCAAAAGCTGCCCTGGCGGCCGCAAATGCCGCCGCAAATACAGGCAACGGCGGAGGTCGTACCGAAACCCCCGGCACACCTGCCAACAGCGGCTCTTCCGTTTCTGTTTCTGCAAGCGAGGTTGCTGTATTTGCCGCGATCCTTGACTGTGAAGCTTATCGGGATTACAACTGCATGCTGGCCGTCGCAACTGTCATCATGAACCGTGTTTCAAGCCCGCTCTTCCCGAACTCGATCAGCGGAGTGGTATACGCACCGGGTCAGTTCCAGCCGGTAAGCACCGGAAAACTTGCCCGAGTCCTTGCAAACGGACCAAGCTCCATCGCTTATACCGTCGCCAAAGACGCATTAAACGGTACACGCCTGAAAGAAGTCAGCCATTGCTACTATTTCTTATATGCACCATCTACCAGCCGCCAGGGCGTCATCGTAGGAGACAACCTCTTCTTCGCCAGCTGGTAGGCATT
>CAKRWZ010000109.1 GCA_934418295.1 uncultured Mediterraneibacter sp. | reverse complement strand
TTTTTCAGCTCGATAACTTCTTTCTTCGGAAGAACTTCAAATGTTCCATCCTCAGACATTCTTTCGATCTCTTTCAGACGTGCGATTCTGCTCTGGATCGTCTTGAAGTTTGTCAGCATTCCTCCAAGCCATCTCTCGTTTACATAGAACATTCCACAACGCTCTGCCTCTGTACGGATCGCATCCTGAGCCTGTTTCTTTGTCCCTACGAAAAGGATCGTGCCGCCTTCGCCTGCAATGTTTGCTACTGCTTCGTATGCATCGTCAACCATGCCTACGGATTTCTGCAGATCGATAATATAGATTCCGTTTCTCTCTGTGTAGATGTACGGAGCCATTTTAGGGTTCCATCTTCTTGTCTGATGTCCGAAATGAACACCGGCCTCCAGCAGCTGTTTCATTGAAATAACACTCATGTCTTTTCCTCCATTTGGTTTTAATCTTCCATGCATTTTTCTGTCCCGAGACCGTCCGAAATGGCTTAGGCACCGTCAGGACACCACGCATGTGCTTTTTTGCAACGTTGCCAGTATATCATACAAGCCTTGGAATTGCAAGGTTTTCTGCTGTTTTTCACATTGATTTTACATAGTTTTTTCCAACTCTGTCTTTAATGGCCGATTTTGTTTTTTTCCGTTTTTCCTGGTTCCTTTTTTCTTCGAATATAGAATATTACAGATTCATTATTTGGTATGCCCCTTTTTTCGTTGTCTATATTTTGTATGTCCAAAAAGATCTACAAAGCCCTTTAGCGTATACCCGGCAACAACAATAAAAGACTGAACCTTTAAGATCCAGTCTTTCTGTCTTTTATCATATTCTTTATTTTACCAATATCTTACATAATATGTAGCACGTACACGGCTGATGCATACCGGAACGCCTGTCTGCTGTGCCTCGATCATCTGACCTCCGCCGATGTAGATCGCTACGTGTCCCGGTGTCCAGCAGATATCTCCCGGCTGCGGATCGGATACGATCGTACCGCCTGCCAACTGTGCACCGGATGTTCTCGGGATACTGATGCCTGCCACTCTGTGGCAATACTGAGTAAGTCCGGAACAATCCAAACCGGCTCCCGGAGTCGTTCCACCCCAAACATACGGCACACCCAACTGACTGTATGCTGCATTTACGATGGCTGCTGCTTTACTGGAGTTATTTGGTGCCGAATTTCCGTTATCCGGAATCGTAGGCGTTGTAGTATTGCTATTGTCATTATTATTATTATTGTTGTTATTGTTATTGGACGGTGTCACTGTGTTCTGCTGATTTCTTCTTGCAGCTTCCTCTGCCGCTTTTCTCTGCTCTTCAGCAATCCTTGCAGCCTCTGCCGCAGCTTCCTGGATCTGCTGATCCAGATCTGCAACCTGTGCCTGCTTACTTTCCAGTGTTGCACTCAGTTCATCCTGCTGCTTTTCATACTCAGTCTGCATCGTTTCCAGATTGGACATCTCTTCTTCCAATGTTTTCTTTAATTTGGCAATCTGTTCTTTTGTTTTTACATATTCGTTGAGCATATCCCGGTCATACTGATGTACGCTCTTGATATATTCAGCCTGGTTCAGCATTTCTGCGATACTTCCGGAACTCAGTACTCTTTCCAGTGCAGATCCGTCGCCTTCCTCGTACATGTATTTGATACGAAGCTTCATGTCCTCGTGCTGCTGTTCTTCTTTTTTCTGCGCTGCTTCCAGCTCGCTTTCTGCCTTGGTAATTTCTTCTCCTTTGGCAACCATGTCGTTTTCCAGTTCTTCCATCTTGCTCATCAGATCTGTCAGCTGAGACTGCAAAGAACTTACTTCTGATTCAACCGCACTCTTCTGCTTTTCCAGATCCTGCTGGCTTGGTGCTGCTAATACCGGCGAAACCGCCAACGCACATGCTGTCGCTGTCGCGATCAGCGCATTATGTATTTTTTTCATATTTGATAACCCACCTGTCTTATATCAATTATCTATGTCCCCACATATACATACAATATAGCCCATATTTCCCTGCTTTTCAACACTTTTTCTGTTCATTCTTTTGTTAAGCAGAGGAAAACACGCACATATTGTAGAGGTATCTTCCTTGTGGACAACATATTTGTAAAATTTCTTCAAAAAATAGTATTACATGAGGTAAATTATAATATAAGAGGCCTAAAATTACAATCCTTTTTTAATATTTTTGTAACAATTACAACAAATTTTATTCTTTGTTTATATTTTGCTCGCTTGCTTCCGGTGTCTCCTGTTTTTCTTTGATCTGCCGAATCAGTACGAATATACAGGCACTGATAAACACGCCGCCTATGGTAAATATGCCCAATCTGACCGCAGAGGAAAACATCCAGGTAAAACCGTCTGCTTTTGTGAGCAGCAAAGAGGTCATATTTACCGTGATATGCAGGCAGATCGGCGCTGCCAGAGACGAAAAGGTTTCATACACATACGCTAAAAACAGGCCTAATACAAAAGAATAAAGGATCTGCACCATATTCCCGTGTGATACCGCAAAAAAGGCCGCCGAATAAAGCATGGCTGTCCGAAACATGCTGATTCTCCGGCACCGTCCAAAAATCAAGCCGCGAAACACCATTTCTTCCGAAATCGGTATCAAGATTCCCAGACATACGATCTGTACGGCAAATCCTGCCGAATAAAAGGTGGCAGAAGTTTTTTGATACGCTTCGCTGTAAAAGGCCAGCCCTGCCATATTGCTCAAATTATTCAAAGCGACACAGACGGCAGCTCCAAACACTGCCAGTAACGGATAATATTTCCATCCTGCTTTCAAAGCTGTTTTGGTTTTGATCCCGCCGGCATTCTTCTCCTGCTCCGCCGCCTCTTTCCGGTCTTTTCTGAGCAAAATCCAGGCCATGATCCCTGTGGCGATCGCCCCGGCTGTCGTAAGTTCCACCGCATGGGCAGACACGAGTGCGTAAATTTTGTCATAGTGGCTGTTGATATATTCCATTACCACCTTAGTGCCTGCAGAAGGATCCACATATTTCATGGCATAACGCGCGATCACAACCGCTTCTGCTACAGCTACTGCTGCCATATTGATGACCCAATACAATAAAAAGGGATATAATACATATCCTGCTGTTGTTCTTCTCTGATTTCTTTTTTCCATTTTTCTTTTCCTTTTCCTGTCATTCCTGTTCATTGTACTTGCCTTTTTCTATTCTTGCAAGGAAAATATTCCGCTTGACTTTGTCAATTCACTGAGCTATGATAGTCGCTGGAATCTTCGTTTACATACCAAGATTCTCTGCAATTCAAATTGAATATTGTAGGTAACCCTGGGGGCGCTTAGTTGCTGAGATGCACAAAATAAAACCGTGCAGTCCCTTATGACTTGATCCGGATAATACCGGCGGAAGGAAGGAGATTATTTATGTCTAATCTAACTACTACTAAGAAACTTGTATTTTCTGCTGTCGCTGTCGCACTCGCGACCTTAACATCCTTTATCAAACTTTTGGATATGCCCATGGGAGGTTCCGTTACCCTCTTCAGCATGCTGTTTATTTCCCTGATCGGCTACTGGTTCGGTCCGCGGTACGGACTTTTGACCGGCGTCGCTTACGGAATCTTACAGTTCATTATCGATCCTTATATGCTGAGCATCCCGCAGGTTCTCATCGACTACCCGTTGGCTTTCGGCGCTTTGGGACTTTCCGGATTTTTCAGCAACCGTAAATTCGGCCTGCAGATCGGATACGTAGTCGGCGTGCTGGGACGTTTCTTTTTCGCGATCCTTTCCGGCGTGATTTTCTTTGCAGCTTACGCTCCGGATGGAATGAACCCGTTCGTTTATTCGTTCCTTTACAATGGTGCTTATCTCGGAGCAGAAGCATTGATCACACTGATCATCATCTCACTGCCTCCGGTTTCTAAAGCTTTGGCAAAGGTAAAAAACATGGCAAAGTCTGCCGCATAAACTCGCAGAAAATCATGGCTATTATCAATGACAGCACAAAACTCCGCAGTGTTTCTCACACTGCGGAGTTTTTGTTTTTGTCATATCAACTATTCTGTTTCAAATATAGTGCTCAGTGTAGCCT
>CAKRWZ010000108.1 GCA_934418295.1 uncultured Mediterraneibacter sp. | reverse complement strand
GGGCAATTCCATAATAGATACCCGGAGAACGAACCAACTGGCTGACAATAACACGTTCCGCGCCATTGATCACAAACGTACCTGTCTTTGTCATAAGCGGAAGATCACCCATGAAAATCTCATGTTCATTGATCTCATCTGTCTCTTTATTATAGAGACGAACTCTGACCTTCAAGGGCGCCGCGTAAGTGGCATCACGCTCTTTGCACTCCTCGATCGTGTACTTCACTTCATTTTCGCAAAGCGTAAAATCAACAAATTCCAGACTCAGGTGACCGCTGTAGTCTGCGATCGGGGAAATATCATCAAATACCTCTTTCAAACCTTCATCCAGGAACCATTCGTAAGAATTCTTCTGGACTTCGATCAGATTCGGCATTTCCAATACTTCTTTTTGTCTGGAATAGCTCATGCGTGAAGTTTTTCCGTTTGTAATGGGACGAATTCTGTTTTTCTCCATCGACGTTTCACTCCTCATTTATATTTTTTCGGGATCCGGATTCCCGATGCTGCCTTTTGTCTCTATGTCTTCCGCAGGTTCTTTTTGTTCTTCCATGCCAAAAAGACCTTGCGATAATAGTTTCACACACTATAACGGTATATGTTTCCACAATAGTGCATTTTTTACTATATCACAAAGCCTCAATTTTTGTCAACCGCTTTTTCCCAGTTTCTGTAAATCACTCTCTCATTCGGCTGTAAAAGGCATGTGCCGTGCTCCCGGGAGCCGCTCCCCCTTTCTCTACCAGACGGATCTCGATGGCTTCCAGTCTCTTCGCCAGTCCTTCCGTCCCGGCGGGTTCTCCGTTTTTCGCCCAACCAAGCCACCCATAAGTCTGGGAATGTACCCGGTAATAGATATCGTAATGCTGTTCCATCTCTCCGGTGAGAGAAATCTCTACCGCTTCCAGACGCTTTGCCTGCCCTACCGTACCGCTGACTTTTCCGTTGGCTACTTCCGGCTGCCAGCCATAGGTCTGCACATGGGTGCGATATTTCACATCCCCTTGATATTCCCGGACCGGCAGTGAGATTTTCAGCCCTTCCAACCGTTTTGCCTGTCCCACCGTACCTGCTCTCTGCCCGTCTTGCACCGGTGACTGCCAGCCGTAAGTCTGCACGTGGGTCTGATATTCTACCAGCGGATGTATATAGGCCGCCGTTTTTCCTTCTTCCTGTATATCACTGCCTTTTTGCACCAGACGGATCTCAATAGCTTCCAGCCGTTTCGCCAGTTTTTCCGTGCCCGCCGTTTCTCCGTTTTTTGCCCAGCCAAGCCAGCCATAACTCTGGCAATGTACCCGGTAATAAATATCATAATGCTTTTCGATCTCACCGGTCAGACCGATCCTGACCGCTTCCACCCGTTTTGCCTGTCCCACCGTACCGCTGGTCTCCCCGCCGGATTTCTCCGGCTGCCAGCCATAGCTTTGCACGTGGGTCTGGTAACGGATCTCTCCGGAATATGCCGGATCTGTGAGTTTCAATTCCAGCGCCTCGATCCGCTTCTGCATACCGATCGTTCCTGCTGTCTCAGTATTTCCAAGCCACTTCTGCCAGCCGACGCTCTGGACGTGTGCCCGATATGCGATCCCGGTATGATCCTCCTTCACTTCCTCGGAAAGCCCTGCTTTTATCGCAGATTCCACCGCCGCCTGCGCATTCAGTTCCCCATATCCGGTACTGTCATCTTTCCCCGGTTCTCCCAAGTCCGTTGCCGTTTCACAAAGGATCTTCCGAACTCCCGCAGGATCCAGTTTCGGATCCGCATACAACATCATCGCCGCCGTCGCCGTCACTATAGGCGCAGACATGGAAGTGCCGGAAAGGTATCCGTATGCATCTGTACTTCCGCTCATGGTACTGTAAATCTCCGCTCCCGGAGCCGAAAGGTCTTTTTCGCCTCCATAATTGGAAGACGCACTTTTTTTTCCGTTTTTATCAATGTTGATCACCGCAATGGTCGAGGCATAATCAGCAGGATAATTGGCCGCATCTGTATTGTCATTCCCGGCAGCACAGACTAAGGTGATCCCTTCTTTTTCCAATTCCGCGCACATGTTTTCCAGGGACTGGCTTTTTCCGTAAGTACCCAGGCTCAGATTGATGATCCGGCAGCCCTGTTCTTTGGCATACTTCAGCCCTTCCAGCACGTCTCCTACACTTCCGCTGTCTTTCCCTTTCGCGTTGATCCCCGTGAACACATCCACTGCCACCAGATCTATAAGCTGATTTTTCTGCGGAATGTCGCCGCCGCTGGCCACACCTTGGATTCCTTTTCCGTTTCCCGACTGCGCCGCAATGATCCCGGCTACGTGCGTGCCGTGGGTCGTATCATTCTGACGCTCTGTCCCATTCAGGAATCCGTCCCCTCTCAGCGGGATCATGGAATAAATATACGCGTCCTCTTCCGCCGTCTTCACCAGCTCTTTGCTCAGTTCCGTGTTGATCACACCACTCAGATCCTCATGGTCCAGTCTGACTCCGGTATCCAAAACCGCCACCCGGACTTTCGTCCCGTCGCAATCCGCCAGTGCATTCCAGGCTCCCTCGGCTTTCACATGATCCAGATACCATTGTGCCGACACATCTTCTCCCGCCGGTTCTTCCGTTTCCTCAGAGGCCTCTATGATATAATTCGGCTCTGCATATTCGATCCGCGGGTCTGCTTCATATTGTTTGGCCACTTCCTCGACATCGCAATCTTCTCCGATGTCGATCAGCGCGATCTCCGTATCTTCCGTTTCTCCCAGGGATCCGACCAGTTCGTCTTCCTGCTCCAGCGCACACTGTGCAATCGCATCTTCTCCCACTGATTTTTTATAAGCCACCAAAAGCTCTCCCGGCATATATTCCAGGTCCGGATCAACCGCATCCCGAGCCAGCACACTCGTCCCCGGCATCCCATTTACAAACATGGCTGCTGCCGTCAAAATTCCAAGAATCCGTCCTGTACAGTGCCTTCTTTTCATGTAAACATTCCTTTCTGTTTCCATTCTATTTGCCGTTTGCTACTAGCTGTTTACCTTTCGCGTTTTAACAAATCATTGCCATTTCTGCTCCGCTCACCAGGTCATCGCTGTTTCTACTTTATCAGGATCCCAGGCGCGTCCGATCATCGGTTCTTTCGTATCCAACTGTTCAAGGGCCGCCATTTCTTCCGGTGTCAGTGCAAAATCAAAGAGATCAATGTTTGCACGGATCCGATCCGGATGTGCAGATTTCGGTATGACCGAAATCCCTCTCTGCACCAAAAAGCGAAGTGTGATCTGCGCCGGTGTCTTTCCGTGGTGTTCAGCCGCCTGCCGCACCGCTTCCGTCCCAAAGATTTCTGCGGTTTTTCCGCGTCCGAGAGGCGTATATGCCTGATGAGCTACGTGATACTTTTCCATCCATTTGTGTTCTTCCTGTCTCTGACAGAAAAGATGCGTCTCGATCTGATTCACTGCCGGACAGATTTTCTGAAAATGTATAAAATCGATCATCCGATCCGGATCGAAATTGGAAATGCCGATGGCACGGATCTTCTTTTCCTCGTAAAGCTTCTCCAGATCTCTCCATGCCGCATACGTATCTCCGAAGGGCCAGTGAAGCAGTACCAGATCCAGATAATCGGTTTTCAATTTTTCCATGGATCTCAAAACGCTTTCCCGGCAAACGCCCTCGGAATAAGACCGGAACCACACTTTTGTCGTCAAAAACAACTCTTCTCTCGGGACCCGGCTTTGTGAAAGCACCTCTCCCAGCTCTGCTTCATTCCCGTAAAATTGTGCCGTATCGATCAGGCGATACCCTGCATCCAAAGCGGTTTCCAGGCTGATCTGACACTCTTTCGGGTCTGAGATCTTATAACTTCCAAAACCTACCAGAGGCATTTTTACTCCGTTGTTTAATGTAAGATATTCCATATGCTCCCACCTTTCATCTGCTTCTATTTTACTTCATCTTTTCTTTTCGTCAACAGGTTTCAAAAGGGCTGCCGCACTTTTTCGTACAGCAACCCTTCTTGTTTTTTACTTTTGTTTTCTTATCTCGGTTCTCTTACCGTTTTTACTTTCTTTTCTTTTTCGCCTGTACTGCCACCAGAGCGATCACGACAGCCAAACTCAAGACGACCAGCCCTACCCACAGCCACGGACTGTTACTGTCTCCTGTGACAGGTATCTTTGCAGCATTTTTCTT
>CAKRWZ010000107.1 GCA_934418295.1 uncultured Mediterraneibacter sp. | reverse complement strand
AAGCTAAAATTTCAGAAACTATAGCAATACAAATAGAAGAATAGAAGAGCAGTTGCTTTAACGAAACATCCCGTTAGAGCAGCTGCTCTTTTTCAGTTTAAAATGTTCCGGATGACAATCCTCTCGCTATCCAGATCTCCTCGAAAAGTCATTTCAGTCACTTTGCCACCCTATATCGTTTCAGACTGACTGAAAATCAGTGGCTAAGGATTCCCGTAATGCTCGCTATATCGATCTTATTTATGCTTTTCAGTCAGTCCAGCCTCGTCAAGCTACAGAACTGACGGAAACTAGTAGTCAGGATCTTTCATTACCGCCATCAATATAGCTTTCTTTCACGGAAGTAAAACAATTTCAGTCAGTCCAGCCCCCTCGAACCGGTCAGACTGACTGAAACCATCACCCAGGACTTCGAGCAACACCTGTCGCCCAGATCCACCCGGCAACTTTTCAGTCAGTCCAGCCCCCTTCAAGCTATAGAACTGACTGAAATCAGTGACTAGAATCTTTCGCTGTTACATCTAATATGTGCCAGCTCCTATAAGTAAATCGATTTCCGTCATTTTTAATGTCGAAAAATCTGTAACTGACGGAAATTGATATTTGCAAACATTTGGCAGGACAGTGGGAGTTGTTATTCTTCCGTATCAGATTCTTCTTGTTTCGACAATTCAGATGATAGTTTTTTTAACTCAGTATATTTGTAAAATGCTATAAGAATTACCGCAACTAAGAATCCAAAATAAATGCTGATATCAGAAAAGCTTTTTCTAATATAATGATTAAATAAAACGAGCAAGAAAAAACCAGCAGGGGCTTCAATCCCAAACATAATATAGAACTTTTTGATTTTCTTCTTCAATTCATCCATTATCTATCCCTCCGAAGTATGGATTAAGCACCATTTACATGATTATACAGTCATAAAGTTTCCTTTAAGATTATTCTTGAATCTTAAAATCAGCTTTGGATAATCGGTCAATTTCTTTCTGGATCCTATAGGCATTGGCGCAAGCGGAAGCAATGCAGACTAATACAAATGTAATGAATCCAAACATATGAGTTGTTCCGTGAAAGTATAGTACTAAAAGCAGCATTATTATTGGTGGTAAGATAGCAAGCCAGAAAAAGTTTTTTAGCATTCTGCTTAATTTATCCATCCTTCTTGTTTCTCTCCTAAACGATTAAGCACCATTTACATGATTGTACAGCCATAAAGTTTTCTTTTCAAGCACATGATTTGCATTAGACCCATAGAATGAAGTGACTTCTTTTTGACATCCTATGGAATTGGTAACCATGAATTTCTTTTTTGATTTGTGATAATAAACTTTTGCCTTCGACTTCAAAATATTTCCATCGGAAGAAACTGCATCGGCAAGAATTCCGGAGGCAATGGATCCAGCTATGACACCTCCGATACCCAGTGAAGATGCAATGATAGCTCCGAGCGCAGATGCACTATATTTGGCGATTTTATTTGCGAGCTTTATATTTTTAGTTGTGGTTTTTGCGTAATAAGTATAATCAGCAGCTTTTCCATATGGACAAGAGCCGTATCGTGCTTGTGCATTTGCGCTTATTTCATCAATATCAACAATTTCCTCTTCAGTTACTTCGATTTTTTCACCATCAACATACAGATTGTTAGCATCATCAAGTTCTATTACATTATGTTTATCGCCTTCAAATACTTCCATTTTGATCAGCTCGTTGTTTGCGGAATTGATGATGATAGAATTGCTGATGTTTCCAACTTCTACATCTAAGGTAAGTTTGTTTTTATTGAGTTCGATATTATTAATATCTATACCGCAAGTGTCTAGAAATCGAAGAGCATCATGCAAACCATCGTCTGTTAATGTATCAGATTGTTCCAATGCTGAAAGTTCATCATTTGTCAAAAAACGATTTAGATCAGTATTTGACTTTGTTGCAGCATTCACTGGCGTGTAGAATAAACCGAAAGTAAAAACCATAATAATTGTTAATAATATTGCGATACTTTTTAAGTATGCTTTTTTAGTGATATTCATTGTTGTGCTCCTTTCAAAAAGATTAGGGGTACTAGAAACTATAATTTAAACTGATAGTTATTTCATGATTCATCACCTCCATTTTTATATTGAATTAATGTTTTTAATGCTGAATAACCGTCAATGATGCCAGACGTTTTGCATTTTCCGTAAAGACTTTCTTTTGTTTGGACTGTATCGCATATGTATTTTTTGCATTGATAAGGTGTAAGATTCTTATCGAAAGCATACAATACGGCGGCAACTCCTGTAACATGTGGGGCGGCAAAGGACGTTCCGCTAACAAAAATTAAATCATCATTAGCTTGGATAACAGGGATATTATCTCCTGGTGCAGCTAGATCTATGGAGTGTTGACCATAATTTGCTAGTGTAGAGAGATTGCCACTCTGATCAGTGCTGGTTACGCTTATGAGATTATCGAAGTCAAAGCAAGCAGGATAATAGGGCTTTTTATCAATGTTTGCTCCTCTAAAAGTTGTTGCGTTTCCTGAAGATGTAACAAAAAGCATGTCAGAATTGCGGATCGTGTTATACAATTCTGGTGAATGAATGTCAGTTCCTAAGCTAAGATTACATATATCTGCTCCATTTCTCTCGGCAGATTTTATTGCATGGATGACACTTTTGATATTCCCGCCGCCGATACTGTATTGTGAGGACAATGCTTTTAATGACATTATTTTCAAATCAAGAAATGATGCAATTCCTTCAATACCGTAGTTATTATGGTTAGCAGTTATGATTTCAGCACACATAGTTCCATGATAGCTATCGTAATCAACTTTATCATTATCACTAGGCCACATTCTATTGGTAAGTTCTTTGTTATTGAAATCTACACCTGTGTCAATAATTGCAATAGTCACAGATCGCTCTTGCTTTAATTTTTCCCCATAATCCCACATTTTTTGTGCATTGATCCCCGAAGAAAGATGTTTTAACGACCACTGGTTTTCAAAAAATGGGTCAGGATTACCACTTAAATAGCGATTTAATAGTAGCTGCATAGTTATAATAAATAAGGCATAAAAAATACTGAAAAACATTAGTTGCTTTATTTTCGAAAATTTACATTGATTTAAATTTTGATCACATTTATTTGTGGGATTCCAATTCAGCATTGATGTACACCTATTTCCTGTTGAGTCAATGAAAGCTTACTTAATATGTTTTTTGGGCAGATGCTTTAGTAATGACTTCCTGTTTAGTTCCATTTTTATAGCATGTTACAGTTGCTTTTAAGTAATATGTTCCTTTTGCAGGTAGTTTATATTTTTCATTAAAACGAAAAATGTTACCGGATTTTTCCATTGATTGGCTGTAGGTTTTAATTACCTTTCCAGAATTGTTAATTATTTTGAAATTACCATGAGCTGATGTAATAGAATTAGTTGTCTTGGGTGTTATTCTACAAGTACACGTTGCGGTTCCAGATGTTATGGTGAAGCCGACTTTTAAAGTTTGTGTTGCAACATAAGCTGGCTCCATAGTATTATTTGTTCTGGTGCTGTTTGCTAGGGCGGATACATTAGAGCATGCTATAAATAGCAGGAATAATAAGGTCGTTAAATATAAAATGATTCGTTTCATAAAAACCTCCTTGATTTCGACTCTTTTCTATATAAACGAAATCAAGGAGGTCATTTGTGACATATTAAAATATTTTTTTGAATTTATTTTAGACTGCTGCCAATTTTGATCAGTTCTTTTTTATCCAGTGTAGAAATTATTTCGATTACTAGATCTTCCCTTTGCCAGATCAATGTGTGCATTGCATTGCCGGACTGATTGGAAAAATAATAGGCTTCATAGGAACCGACTAAGCATTGTTCTCGTGTTGTTGTTTCGGAATCAATAGATTGCTGATATTCAACTTTTGATTCCTGTACAATAGTTAGAATATCATCTGTCTCCTTGTTTTGATAGCTTAGTTCCACGGAGTCTCCCCAATCCTCTTCTGATATTTTGCTGTATCCGGAAGGAATGTAGGAAGGATATAATATTTGACTTTCTGTTGAAGGTACAAGATCGATATGGTCTTCATTTTTGTCAAATAAAAATCCAAAGGCTTTCATCCGAAATGCTTCGGATGAAACTGTGGTTATAACTGTTGCACCAATGAGAACACATAGTACGATGCAGCAAACCTTGAGAATCTGCATCTGTGATTTCCTACGAGGTTTGGGAGTTATTTCTATACGTTCATCCTGTTTTTGATTTGTATCATTCATTTTCTCAAATCTGGATTCAGAAAGTTCCTGCCCCAGCAGTTGGAGCATTTCATCGACTTGTTTTTTTCCCGTTTTCATAACTCTACAC
>CAKRWZ010000106.1 GCA_934418295.1 uncultured Mediterraneibacter sp. | reverse complement strand
GTCAAATACTGCCATGCAAGCATGCCGTATTTTCCTCGTCGCAATTACAAAAAAGGGACATACCAGATAAGGTACGTCCCTCTTACTCATAAAGCATTTTCTTTATTTTTCTTCTTCGTTTTTTGTCTCCAGACCGATTCGTTCGAATACCATGTCGTAACCGTCATTTCCATAATTTAAGGATCTGTTTACCCTGCTGATGGTCGCTGTCGAAGCACCCGTCTTCTCGGCGATCTCCAGATAAGTTTTATGTTCCCGCAACATTTTTGCCACCTCAAACCGCTGTGAAAAAGACAACAGCTCATTGATGGTACAGACATCCTCAAAAAATATATAACACTCTTCTTTGTCTTTCAGGCTCAAAATTGCCTCAAACAAATGATCCACTGCTTCTGTTCTGATTTTTTTATTCATGATCCGCTCTCCTTTACCGATCAGTTCCTGTTTTGTATTTTAGCACAGTAAACTTGTAAAGTCCAGCCTATTTCCGATATTTCTTTTTTCTATTTTTTATACCGGTTCAGATACGGTTTTAATTTTTCCAGATCTGTCGTCACCACCAGCTTTTCCGGGAAATCACATTCGTTTAAAATCTCCCGCACATAGCTGAAATCTCCCACCTGGGCGTCTACATGGGCATCGTTAGATGTAGTGACCGGCACCTCATACTGTTTGCAGAGCTTTAAAATGTTCAACAGGATCCCATGGGCATTGATCCGGTAGCTGTCCGGCACCAGAGACGCATTGTTTACTTCCAGCAAAGTACCTGTCTCTTTTGCTTTTTTTACAAGTGCTTCGGCGTTAACCGGAAAACGGCTGTCATCCGGATGCCCGATGATATTGACATACGGTTTTTCCATCACCCGCAGATATGCCTGCGTAACGGTTTCCTCAGACACATCCGAACTGAAACAAGGCCTGTGGATGCTGGCGATGACGATGTCCAGATTCTGGCAAAGCTCCGGATACAGATCCACGCTTCCCGCTGAATCCAGAATGTTCAGTTCCGCTCCAAACAAAACCTGTATCCCTTCCATCTCTCTCGGCACTGCTTTGAGGTTTTCAAAATAATAATCGATACAGGATCCTTTCATCGTCGGTGCATGCTCCGTGATCGCCAAAAGTTCCAGATGTTTTTCTGCTGCCGCACGGGCCATTTCCCGGATCGTGCTGTAGGCATGTCCGCTGACCAGAGTATGGGAATGTGTATCTGCTATAATCTTCAAAAAATCAACCTCCTGTTTTCGTCTTCTGTTTTTCCGTAAACAAGTATATCACATTTTCCCCGTATTTCCAGTCTTTCCGAATACTGCTTCCCACTGCGGCGCCCTCAAGATCAGCCGTTACCCGCAGCAGTTTCCGAAAAGCAGCTTTCTGTGACTTCACATCGATCACCGGAAATTTCCGTATCCTTCCTTTGCTGATACAGCCGATCCAATGCATCTGTCTTTGTGACGTCAATCTTCTGCTTGCCTCCAGCAGATTGCCGACCATTTCATTTTTCTCATCTGCCGTCAGATCTTTCTTTCCTCTGAAATCCAGCAAAAGCAAAACCTCCTTTTCCGGACGGCGGTCAAAGGTTTTCAGCAAGAGTTTTCCCGTCTTCGCCGAAAGTTTCCAATGGATCCGGTTCATCGGATCGCCCGGCATGTACTCTCTGTAACCACTGATCTCTTCCGTGGTTTTCCTGCCAAAGGGCATGCTTTTCCGAAAAATCTCAGAACTTTTCCGCGTAAAATCCACACGCAATCCTGCGATCGGAAATACGTATACACAGATTTTCACAGGGAATGAAAGCGTATGCAACGAAAGTCTGCGCGCCCAGATTCCTGTCAGATCCAGCACTTTCAATGAACACAGGGAAATTTCCAGACAACCGCAGTTCGCCGGACAAATCTCCATCGTTCCGGCAAACCCATTCTTTTCTGCAAAAAGCGATACGCTCCAGATCTTTTCTTCCCCGGTAAACAAATTGTGCACATTCAGCTCTGCTTCCATTCTTCCAGCCCACAGAGCGGGAGTTCCTTTTACTTTGACCGTCAAAACAGCTTCTTCTTTACAATACAGTTCCGTAACAGGGCCCTCTTTTGTTGTCACATCTGATTCTGCTTTTTCAACTTTCATTTTCGAAAGATAAAACGCCGCGCCGGACAAAGCAGGAAAGAATATAACCGTCAGAAACACTGCCGTATAGATCGCATTCGGATTATGCATAAACAAAGTTCCTGTCATCAGGAACACGAGAATATAAGAAATTCGATACCTTTTCATAACGTTTTCTGATAAGCTTTTCTTCTGTCCGGCGGTGTGATCCGTTGATAAATCTCTTCCAGGACCATTCTGCCTGTCATCTCCTCCAGTTCCGCCTCTTGGGTCAACCGGATCCTGTGGGTACAGACATCAAAGAATAAATTTTCCACGTCTTCCGGTATCACAAAGTCTCTTTGGTGCAAGGCGGCGCTGGCTTTCACCATGTCCATCAACGCGATCAAACCTCTCGGACTGACTCCGATCTCCACCCTTGGATCGTTCTGTGTCGCTTCACAAAGAGCGATCATATATTCTAAAATCTCATCCGCTACCCAGATATCCTGCACCCTTTCCTGAAATTCCGACAACTCTGTCCGATCCACGATCTTATTCAACACCATATACCTGGTTTTCTTCCGATTTCTCAAAATCCGCATCTGCTCTTCCGGTGTGGGATATCCCATCGTCAGGCAGACCATGAATCTGTCCAATTCTGATTCTGGAAGCGGCTGTGTGCCTGCCATCTCTGCCGGATTTTGTGTGGCGATACAGACAAAGGGCTTCGGCAGAGGATAACTCACACTGTCGATCGTCACCTTCTTTTCTTCCAGAGCCTCCAAAAGGGCAGCCTGTGTTCTGGGCGACGTCCGGTTGATTTCATCTGCCAGGAGCAGATTGCAAAAGACCGCACCTTCTTTCAGTGTCATTTCACCCGTTCCCGGCTGATAGACACAAAAGCCCGTAATATCAGACGGAATCGTATCCGGTGTAAACTGTATTCTTTTATATTCCAGATCCAAAACCTTTGAAAGTGCCAATGCCAACGTTGTTTTACCGGTCCCCGGCACATCCTCCAGCAACACGTTGCCGCCTGCTGCCACTGCCATCAGTACCTTTTCTACAACTGCGTCTTTCCCTGTCAGGATCTTTCCGATCTCTTCTGTAATCTTTTTCATCCGCATTTTCTTCTTCCTCTCTTTGGTTTCATTATAGTGACCGGATTTTTCAGGGTAAAGCAACGAAATGTAACGGTTTGCAGCTCTTTACCTGTTTATCTTGCAATTTTTCGTTGTTCTTCTCTTCATGGAATGCTATAATAAAATCCGTAGAATACGAAGCGTTTATACAGCGCTTTTTTATAAAACGAAAGAGAGGGGATATACCAATGAAATGTCCGAAATGTGGTAAGGATGTCGAAATACAGAAGCGGCCGGTGGGTACAGATGACGAAGGAAATCCGATTTTAAACGAATTCGCCATTTGTCGTGACTGTAAGAAAAAATGGAATCTTGATAAACAACGCCAGAAAAAATCTGCCGAAGCAGCAAAACCAAAAGCTGCCGTATCCGACAGTTCCGATTCTCGTCCGGGAAACATTCCTCCCGAACATGTACGTAAAAAACAGGAAGCTGCCGTTAAAAAAAGTTATGAAGAAATGCTGAATACCGATCCTGGCAAAGCAAAACCTCGTAAGAAACGTCCGATGGACGATCCGGATATCCGGACAACAGCAAAATCGACTCCGGGCAATGCCCCTGCACCAAAACCGGCAAAACCGAAAAAAGCTGCACCAAAACCGGTACTTGTACCGGATCTGCCGGAGGAGGAATACGACGATATGCCGATCGCAAGATTCAAGATCCTGCGTCTGATCCTCGCCATCCTTTCCATCATCGGCGGCGCTTACTTCGCTTACTGTTCCGTAAATGCCGGTCTGGACAACATCACTTCCGGAGGACGTGTGAACACTTCCCTGACTTACGGCATTCTGGCCGGCTGCCTGATTGTTTCCGGTTTTGTGACCCTGCTGATGCGAAATCTCGTGACACGGCTTGCATTCTTCATTCCGATGATCCTCAGCGCAGGCGGAGCAGTGTTCGCTTTCCTTAAAAAAGAGGATGACAAAATGCTGCTGTACGGTTTCATCGCCGCTGCCGTCCTGGCTGTCATCTATCTCGTGCTGACACTTCTCGGCGGAGAAAAATTTGACGATGAGGACGGGGATTTTGACGAGGACGAGGATTATTAAAAATATTTTTAAACTGTAGATTTTAAAAGACAGGTTTTCTAAAATGAGGTGACACCTCAAAAATGAAAACCTGTCTTATTCTTTTCTCTTATTTTTCTATTACCATAT
>CAKRWZ010000105.1 GCA_934418295.1 uncultured Mediterraneibacter sp. | reverse complement strand
GCATGGTGACAAGTCAGTATCGTGTCTAATAGTCGGCTTGCAGAATGACAGAGTTTGTGCTACCATATGTATAACAATAAGAAAAAGGTGATAACATGGTTATAGAAATTGACTTTGACAGTGATGAGGCTATTTATATGCAGTTATGTAATCAGATCGTAGTGGGGATCGCCACTTCGGAAATCCGGGAAGGCGAGACACTGCCGTCTGTCAGACAGCTGGCAAATACGATCGGGATCAATATGCATACAGTAAATAAAGCATATGCTTTGCTCAAGCAACAAGGCTTTATACAGCTGGACAGGAGACGGGGAGCCGTCATTGCGGTAGATGAAAACCGGATGAAAGCAAAAGAAGAGCTGCGCCAACAGATGCGGATCTTGCTGGCTCAAGGACGGTGTAAAGGCCTTACGGTAGAAGAAATCCACGGGCTTGTGGATGAAATTTTTGAAGAATATAAGTAGCAGGAGGACTCTATGCAAAATCGATATACACAACAGGCACAGCAGGCGATCAGATATGCAGGAATGATGGCGAAGAAACAGAATCATCCTTATATTGGGACTGAACATTTACTGCTTGGACTTCGGCATGAATATACCGGTATGGCAGGGCAGATCCTTGCAAAATACGGTGTGGAAGAAGAAAAAGTGTTGCGGATCATGGGGGAATTGATCGCGCCCGCGGAAGAAACCTTGGAAAAAGAAAAGCCGGCGGAAACTCCGAGGCTTTCTTTCTTGTATGAAAACAGCAAAAAAGAGGCAGAGTATTTTCGGTCTGAAAAAATCGGTACGGAACATTTACTTTTGGCAATGCTGAAAGATCTGGATTGTGTAGCGACAAGGATGTTGGTTACGCTAAACATCAATCTTCAGAAAATGTTTGGTGAGATTTTAACGGAATTGGGTGAAGATCCGAAAGAGTATCAGGAAGAAATGCAGGAAGCCCAGAAGAAAAGGCAGGGAGCTCTGCATCAATTCTGCACGGATCTGACGCAGAAAGCATCAGACGGGAAATTGGACCTTGTGATCGGAAGAGAAGCAGAAATGGAGCGTCTGATGCAGATCCTCAGTAGGCGGACAAAAAATAATCCTTGTCTTGTAGGGGAACCAGGTGTCGGAAAAACGGCGGTCGCAGAAGGTCTTGCGGCGCGGATCGCACAGGGGATCGTGCCGGAAAATATGAAAGATAAGCGGTTAATGTCACTGGATCTTCCGGGGTTGATCGCAGGGTCTAAATACAGAGGCGAATTTGAAGACCGGATGAAGGCTTTGATCTCAGAAGTAGAAGCTGCCGGGAATGTGATCCTTTTTATGGATGAAGTACACACTCTGATCGGAGCCGGTGGCGCCGAAGGCGCGATCGATGCGTCAAGCATCCTGAAACCGGCGCTTGCCAGGGGAGAATTGCAGCTGATCGGGGCGACTACGATTGCAGAGTATCGGAAATATATTGAAAAAGATGCGGCCTTAGAAAGACGTTTCCAGCCGGTTTCAGTGGAAGAACCTACGGAAGAAGAGTGCATGAAGATTCTTCGCGGAATCTGCCCGGTTTACGAGAAGCATCATAAGGTTTCGGTGACAGAAGAGGCGATGAAAGCGGCCATTGAATATTCGGTCCGGTATATCCATGACCGAAATCTTCCGGATAAGGCCATAGAT
Organism: uncultured Mediterraneibacter sp.; assembly: GCA_934418295.1. GTDB lineage: Bacteria > Bacillota > Clostridia > Lachnospirales > Lachnospiraceae > Mediterraneibacter_A. The sequence goes on along the minus strand of CAKRWZ010000105.1, from coordinate 2,837 downwards.
GTTTTGGATGAAGCGTGTTCAAAAGTAGGAATGCACGGTTATAAGGTTCCGGAGTCTATGCAGAAACTGGAGGCAGAAGAAAAAGAACTTGCCACAGAAAAAGAAGAAGCGGTTCGGGAAGGAAACTTCCAAGAAGCATCTGCTTTAAATGAAAGACAAAAAGAAGTAGAAAAGAAAATATGGCAGCAGAAAAAACGTTTTGACCGAAAGCTGCATCAGGGAAAAGCTGAGGTGACAGCAGATGATGTGGCTGAAGTGGTTGCAGTGTGGAGCAAAATCCCGGTACAAAAGCTGCTGGAAACAGAAACGGCGCGGCTGAAACGCCTTGAAAAGATCCTCCGTCAGCGGGTGATCGGACAGGAAGAAGCGGTCAGTGCAGTGGCAAGAGCCGTAAAAAGGGGAAGAGTCGGATTAAAAGATCCGGGAAGACCGATAGGATCCTTCCTGTTTTTGGGACCGACAGGTGTCGGAAAAACAGAGCTTTCCAAAGCATTGGCAGAAGCACTGTTTGGCAGCGAGAATGCCCTGATCCGGGTAGATATGTCTGAATATATGGAATCGCACAGCGTCTCCAAAATGGTAGGCTCTCCTCCGGGATATGTGGGATATGAACAAGGAGGGCAGCTGAGTGACCAGGTGCGCTCACATCCATATTCCGTCGTGTTGTTTGACGAGATTGAAAAGGCCCATCCGGATATTTTCAATCTGTTGCTTCAGGTACTGGATGACGGTCATATCACAGATTCCCAGGGAAGGAAAGTGGATTTTAAAAATACAGTGATCATTATGACTTCAAATGCGGGGGCGAAAGCAATCGTAGAGCCAAAGAAATTGGGATTTTCTGCGGAAAAGGATAAAAAAGCAGATTATGAACGGATGAAACATAATGTGATGGGAGAGGTGAAACAGTTGTTCCGCCCGGAATTTTTGAACCGGATCGACGAGACGATCGTATTCCATTCACTGGGAGAAAAAGAACTGAAACAGATCACAAATCTGCTTTGCAATGAATTTGTTGCACGGGTTCAAAAACAGATGGACATTCATCTGAAAGTGAGAGATTCTGTGAAAAAACTGGTCATGGAAAATGGAAAAGATATAAAATTTGGCGCGCGTCCGCTTAGAAGAGCGCTGCAAACAGTTTTGGAGGATCCGATGGCCGAGGCAATTTTGAATGGTCAGATCCGCGCAGGACAGAGAGTAGAAGCAGGAACCGAAAAGAAAAAAGTTCGGTTTTATACAGAGGATTGATGAAGATAAAAAGAAGGTACGAAATATAGAAACAGAAAAAGAAAGGAAGGATTATGGCAAAAAAGAAAAAGGTGTTTTTTTGTCAGAACTGCGGACACGAAGAAAATGCATGGCTGGGGCAGTGCCCCGTGTGTAAAGAGTGGAGCACGTTTGTGGAAGAGCAAGTAGTTTCTGGGAAAGATGTGACTATTTCCAGGCAGGCCCGAGAGGCAGAAATCCATTCGCTGGACGAAGTGGAAATCGGAGAAGATACAAGAATTTACACAGGTCTGGAAGAACTGGATCGAGTTTTAGGCGGAGGTATTGTTCCGGGCTCTTTAATCCTGGTGGGAGGTGATCCCGGTATCGGAAAATCTACGCTGCTTCTTCAAGTATGCAGAAATCTTGCGGAAGAAAAAGAAGTACTGTATGTTTCAGGGGAAGAATCTCTGACACAAATCAAACTGCGTGCAAACCGGATGGGAAAGTTCTCGTCAAACTTGAAATTGCTGTGTGAAACCAGTTTGGATATCATAAAAAATGTAATAGAAAAGAAACGCCCGGAAATCGTGATCATCGATTCGATACAGACGATGTACAATGAAGAAGTCGGAACGGCGCCCGGCAGTGTATCTCAGGTACGAGAGTCTACGAATATCCTGATGCAGCTGGCAAAAGGACTGGGGATTTCCGTGTTTATTGTAGGCCATGTGACGAAAGAGGGAACAGTGGCAGGTCCCCGTGTGCTGGAACATATGGTCGATACTGTACTGTATTTTGAAGGAGATCGCCATGCCTCCTACAGAATCTTGAGGGGTGTGAAAAATCGATTCGGTTCAACGAATGAGATCGGTGTTTTTGAAATGTGTCGGGAAGGTTTAGCAGAGGTCGAAAATCCTTCGGAATATATGCTCAGCGGGAAGCCTGAAAATGCATCGGGCTCTGTGGTGGCGTGTACGATGGAAGGAACAAGACCGATCCTGATAGAAATACAGGCACTTGTATGTAAAAGCAATTTTGCGGTTCCGAGGAGGACAGCTAACGGGACGGATTATAATAGAGTAAACCTGCTCATGGCCGTTCTGGAAAAACGGATGGGATTTGCATTAAATGAATACGATGCTTATGTAAATATTGCCGGCGGCATCCGCATGAATGAGCCGGCGGCAGATCTTGGGATCGTCATGGCGATCGTATCCAGCTACAGGAACCGGGTGATCGACGAAAAAATGATCGTATTCGGTGAAGTGGGGCTCAGTGGTGAAGTGCGTGCAGTTAATATGCCGGAACAAAGAGTGGCTGAAGCAAAAAAGCTGGGTTTTAAAACTTGTGTGCTTCCGGAAGTGTCGTTGAAAAACTTAAAAGAAGATTTTTCAGAGATTAAAATGATCGGGGTCAAGACTATTAGTGATGCGATCAAATTGATCTGACAAAAAGTGAAATGGCTGCAAACAGCGTATTTGCGGGGTTTGCGGCCATCAGAAAAAAGAAAATAAAAAAAGTTAAAAAAAGTGTTGACAAAACAAGATCTGAAATGCTATTATGTTTAAGCTGACCCGCGAGGGAAAGCAAAGGACCTTGAAAACTGAACAATAGACAACAAACAC
>CAKRWZ010000104.1 GCA_934418295.1 uncultured Mediterraneibacter sp. | reverse complement strand
AAGATGATCCTGTTTATCAGTTCTTAGATAAGAAACGTGCTCAAGGCAAGCCTTACTATGTCTATATGACTGCAGGCGCCAACAAGTTTCTAAGAATCTACTATGGACGAGTGAAAGAATATCTTTCATCTCTTCCAGAATCTTAATTATCCACTAATATTTTCAGGCCAGCACTGGCGTGGTGGTCTTATTTTGATACCCAATTTTCAACCTGTATAAAATTTTTAATGTTCTTTCAATTTAGCCTTGACTTTTTATTTGCAGGCTTAATATTTCTTTCCGTTCATGAAATCTGTTTTCCAAAGGTATCGGCTGTTTTTACGGCCTGTTTCCTTCTTGCTTCCATTCATATTCCACAATTTTAATATTATACCCAATCTGTATTCTGATGTCAAGAATTTGCACCGGCTTCTGCGAAGTGTTCTGCCTCCAAAAGTTCTTCCAGTTCCCGGTAAGAATTTATCTGATTTACCGCACCGCGGAACTTTGCCGAACCCTTTCTTCCTTTTGCATACCATGCCATGTGTTTCCGCATTTCCCGGATCCCGGCTTCTTCGCCTTTCCATCGGATCTGCATCTCGGCATGACGCAGCATCATGGCCTTCAATTCTTTTTCCGAAGGCAGCGACGGCACTTTTCCGGTCTGCTCGTAAGCAACGCACCTGGAAAAAATCCAGGGATCTCCCTGGGCCGCCCTTGCGATCATGATCCCGTCACACCCCGTTTCCTGCCGCATTTTTTCTGCCAGCTCCGGCGTCCGCACATCTCCGCTTCCGATAACCGGGATCTGAACCGCTTCCTTCACCTGACGGATGATATCCCAGTCTGCCTCCCCGGCGTAATATTGTTCCCGGGTCCTGCCGTGGACCGCCACTGCCGCTCCGCCTGCCTCTTCGATAATTTTCGCAATTTCTACTGCATTTATACAGGAATCGTCAAAGCCTTTCCGTATTTTTACCGTCACCGGTTTCTGGATGGCTTTTGCGACGGCACTGACCAATTCGTAAACCTTTTTCGGCTCTTTCAGAAGCGCAGAGCCTTCTCCGTTTTTGACCACTTTGGGGACCGGACATCCCATATTGATATCCAAAAATGCAAAGGGCCTGTCCTCGATTTGTTTTGCCATCTCCGACATGATATGTGGATCCGAGCCAAACAGCTGCAGGGAAACCGGCATTTCTTTCGGATCGATGGCCAGCAGGCTTTCCGTGTTTTTATTGTGGTACATGATCCCTTTTGCGCTGACCATTTCCATACAGACCAGCCCTGCTCCCTGCTCTTTGCATAGCAAACGGAATGGCAGGTCTGTCACGCCTGCCATAGGTCCCAAAATATATGTGTTTTCTAACGTCACGTTTCCGATTGTCAATGTTTTCATATTATTTTTATTTCCGATTCTTCTCATAGATCAGGCGAAGACCTTCCAGCGTCAGATCTGCATCATAGACCTGGATGCTGTCCGTTTCTTTTGCGATGATTTTACCCAGTCCGCCTGTCGCCACTACAAACGCATTTTCATAACCGGATTCCCTTTTTATGGTTTCCACGATGTACTCCGTCTGGCCGATGGCCCCGTAGACCAATCCCGCCTGCATACTGGAGATCGTTTCTTTTGCCAGGATCGACTCCGGCTTTTTGATCTCGATCGCCGGCAGCATGGCTGCGCCGCCCCAAAGGGAACGTCCGGAGGTCTCGATACCCGGTGCCGTAATTCCGGCTTCAAAAGTACCTTTTTCTCCTACCAAATCATAAGTCGTCGCAGTTCCGAAATCAATGACGATGACCGGGCCGCCGTATTTTTCATAAGCAGCCACCGCATCCACGATCCGGTCCGGTCCGATCTCTTTCGGATTTTCCGTGACAATGCGGATCCCTGTTTTGATCCCTGCCGAAACGATCAGCGGTGTCACATTCAGATATTTGATGATGCTGTTGGTCAATGCATGCATCACATCCGGCACAACGGACGCGATGATCACTGCATCGATTTCTTTTGAAGGAATGCCCCTTCTCTCCAAAATCTCACAGATGACGATTCCATATTCATCGGAAGTTCTGGCTTGCTTGGAAGTCATACGAAAGGTTCCCCTCAAGGTCTTGTTTTCGTAAACTCCCAGCGTAATATTGGTATTTCCCACATCAATTACTAATAACATTCTTCTTTATCCTCCATCACAAAAGTCTGGTAAAACAGCTGGAGTGCTTCAAACAATTCCTCTTTTTCCCGTCTCAGCTGTTTGATCTTCAGTTCGCTTCCTATTTCATCAAAAAGGAAATCGTCTTCCGCACTGGTCACTTCCAGACGGAGCTCTCCTTTTTCATCGTAAACCACAGCCAGGATACCGCCCACATCTGCCGTAAAAAGCACGCACATGATCTGCAGTTCCTGCTGTACCGCTTCCGGAAGCGCCTGGAAGTCCGGATTAAAATAATATTTTTGTTCGTAAGAATTTGCTGCACACAGTACGATTTTTTCTTCCATAAATTCTTTGATTCCTCTTTTCAGACATATCCGTAAACGCCCCGGACGGACACTTCCCCGGCACGGACCGTTTCTTTTCGCCCGTCTTCCCGGGTCACCAGAAGTTCCCCGGCTTCATTGATGCCTTCCGCCAAACCACGGTAACTTTCCTTTTCACCCAGGATCTGCACTTCTCTGCCGCGGTTGATCAACCTCTCATTATAATGTTTTTGAAAGCTTCTCAGATCCCGGTCCTTACAGAACTGATCGTAGTCTGCCGCAAAATGTCGTCCGGCAGAAGCGATCAGTTTCTCCCTGTCCACCGTTTTCCCGCCTTCCAGCAAAAGAGATGTGGCAGTGTCCTGTATTTCTTCCGAGAACTCCTTCATATTGACATTTATGCCAACGCCAATTACCACATTTTGTATTTCATTCTGCATTACTTCCATTTCTGTCAGGATCCCGCAGATTTTCTTCCCATGCAAAACCAGATCGTTTGGCCACTTGATCCGGACCTCCAAACCCGTGCATTCCAAAACGGCATCTGCGACACTGTTTGCCATCAAAAGCGTCAGCATAGGAGCAATCTTCGGTTCAAACTTCGGACGGAGCAGGATCGACATATAGATACTGCCTCCCGGAGGGGAATCCCACCGGTGTCCGCCTCTCCCTCGTCCCGCAGTCTGTGCTTCCGCTACCACAAGGATGCCTTCCGGTGCTCCTCGCTTTGCCAGCCGTTTTGCCTCTGCATTGGTCGAGTCGATATCTTCGTAGGAACGGATCTGTATCTCCATCCTTATTCTCCCAGAGTAGCTGCGATCACCGCTTTGATCGTATGCATACGGTTTTCTGCCTCGTCAAATACTTTTGACTGTTCGGACTCGAATACTTCGTCCGTCACTTCCATGTCTTTGATCTGGAAACGCTCTCCCATCTCTTTTCCGATCTTCGTCTTCAGATCGTGGAAAGCCGGGAGGCAATGCAGGAAGATCGCCTGTTTTCCGGCGTTTTCCATCACTGCTTTTGTAACTTTATACGGTGTAAGTTCTTTGATTCGTTTTTCCCATACTTCGTCCGGCTCACCCATGGATACCCAAACATCCGTATATACCACATCGGCACCTTTGGTTCCTTCCATGACATCCTCTGTCAAAGTGATCGTTGCGCCGGATGTCTCTGCGTAAGTCTTGCAAAGCTCTACCAGCTCCGGTGCCGGGAAGTATTCTTTCGTCGTACATGCCACAAAATCCATACCCATTTTTGAGCAGGCGATCATCAGGGAATTGCCCATATTGTATCTGGCATCTCCCATATAAACCAGACGCAGCCCCTTCAGATGGCCGAACTGTTCACGGATAGTCAGAAGATCTGCCAGCATCTGTGTCGGATGGTATTCATTGGTCAGGCCGTTCCATACCGGCACATCTGAATTCTCTGCCAGCTCTTCCACAATATCCTGGCCAAATCCGCGGTACTCAATTCCCTCATACATTCTGCTCAGGACTCTTGCGGTATCGGCAATGCTCTCCTTCTTACCGATCTGTGATCCGGTCGGATCCAGATACGTCGTACCCATTCCCAGATCGTGGGCTGCCACTTCAAAGGAGCAGCGGGTTCTGGTGCTGGTTTTTTCAAAGATCAACGCAATATTTTTGCCTCTGTAATGATCTACCGGGATCCCTTTTTTCTTTTTTTCTTTCAGATCTGCAGCGAGATCCAGCAGATACGTAATCTCTTCCGGTGTATAATCTTTCAGTGTTAAAAAGTCTCTTCCCTTTAAGTTCATCGTTTTGTCCTTCCTTGTTTCCATAAGTATATGGGTAAACCGCGGCAAATGGAGACGATCCTCCAGAGCTTCATATTTTGCGGTTACTTTCTCCAACAATTCTTCTATCGTATAAATCTGGTATTTCTGCACACGCAGCAGCTTCGCTGAAGCTTCCAGCATGCCCAGATAAAGTGCTTTGTCCGAACAGCCCAAAGGCAATTTCAAAACAAAGCTAAGTTCTGCTTTTTCTTTGTCTCCCAGCTCCGACAGAAGTTCTTCATAATAAGAATCTTCATAGGTCTGCTCCAGATAATAAAT
>CAKRWZ010000103.1 GCA_934418295.1 uncultured Mediterraneibacter sp. | reverse complement strand
TCCAATAACTGTAATTCTTGCTGTCTACCATCAATTACCCTTCTAACTTTAACTAGTTTTTCAACTACTCCTTTTTGAATCGAAAGTTCTGGAAGTTCCACCTCATATTCTCTGACGCTTGCAGCTGATAGATTTGGTTGAGAACTACCATTATTCGCCTTAATAAGTTGCTCCTTTATCGCAGGAGAATCTAATGCTAACATCAAGTATTCACTAGTAACCTTATCTAAATCAGGTCTAATAATTACAAGCGAAGAGGCTATTGCACCATTAACATCATTATTAACAATCGCTTTTTTACCAAGAGAACCTCTTAAACAGTAAAGAATGTCTCCCTTTTGAAATTTGCCTGAATTTAATTTGTCATATTTATCTTGTGAAATATAATTCATTTCACTAAAATCGATATTTCTACCGTTTAAATGACCAGCATTAACAAATGGTATTTTTCCATCATCTGTAATATCTGCCTGAGATGGATAATTTTTTCCTCTATCCCCATTTATCAGCTTTGAAATATTACCTAATTTTACTCTCCCCATCTACCTCATCCCTTACAAATCCGATTTATTCTTCTCACTACTGTCCTTGATTTTCGAACATATGTTTGTTGCAATATTTTTGGTGCTACCCTATACGGTAGGCGATTAGCCTTCTTCAGAGAGTTATAGCTCTGTTTACATAGAAATCCTTCTTCAGGAAATCTAGTGAGGAGGTTTGTGCTTATGCTTACAACGGAGCTTTTCATAGCCATTATCAGCTTATGTATTACTTGCTTTGCTCTTGGTTATTCCGTTGGTTCTAAGAGCAATGACAAGACACAAAAATAACCGCCCATTGTCCTGCCAGACTGAGCGGTTATTTTGACCAATCATATCAGGGCTGACCGTCTATCGGTAGCACCTTTTGATATTATACTAACATTCAACCGCTTTTATGTCAAACATATATTCTACTATCAATTTTCGCAGCTCGTAGCCCTACAAATCCGAATTTGTATTTCCTTTCTTATAAATCCAACAACCTCTCCAGCTCATCCATTTCTTTCCCAATCTCCATCTCAATCTCCCGGATATTCGTCATAATTTCGATTGTGGATGGGTACTCGACCGGTACATATTCAATCTCTTTGTATTTGTTAATGCTGAGGTCATAACCGTTATCCACGATATCTTGTTTCGGTACCAGAAAGGATTGATCCGTGCGTTTCCGGTCAGCTTCTTTATCCAGATTTTTGAATCTTTCAATAATATCCGGAATATCATTTTCCGCAATCGGAGTCCGTTTATCATCCAAACTAAATCCATCTGCTGTCATATCATAGAACCAGACATTGTCGGTTCCGCCATGTTCTGTTTTAGTGAAAATAAGGATAGCTGTTGACACTCCCGCATAAGGTTTAAATACGCCGGAAGGCATGGAAATTACTGCCTCCAACCTTTGGTTCTCAACAATTTCTTTCCGAATATCTTTATGCGCTTTTGAGGAACCAAACAACACCCCGTCCGGAACGATACAAGCACATCTTCCGCCTATTTTTAACATGCGGAGAAATAATGCCAGGAATAATAGTTCTGTCTTCTTCGTTTTACAAACTTTCAACAAGTCGCCTGACACAGATTCCGCATCCAGGCTTCCTTTAAACGGCGGATTTGCCAGTACCAATGAATATTTATCTTTATCCGGATTTTGATCAGACAAACTATCCCGATACTCGATAAAGGGATTGTCAATCCCATGGGTCATCATGTTCATTGCCCCAATACGAAGCATCGTTCTGTCCATATCATAACCATGAAACATGTGATTCATATAATGGTCTTTTTTCTGCTTATCAAAGAAAATTTCTTCTTTTTTCTTCTCTTTCAGGTATTCGCCCGAAGCAACCAAGAAGCCGGATGTTCCGCAAGCCGGATCGCAAATCACTTCATTGCTTGACGGATCCATCATTTCCACCATCATACGAATAATGTGTCTCGGCGTTCGAAATTGACCGTTTCGGCCGGACTGTGCGATTTTCTCCAAAAGATACTCGTACACATCTCCGCGCACATCTGCCGCCTGCATCTCACTCATCATCTCATAGATTTCATCCAACGAATCTACGACTTTTGACAATACAAGAGGAGTCGGCAATTTGAAAATGGCATCATCCATATATTTGGAATAGGCGCTGTTTTTATCACTGTGTAATGTTTTTATAAATGGAAACACCCACTCCTGCATGACAGAGTACATCCTGTCAGCCGGAAAATCATGAAAAACCGACCATTTGAGCTGCGAACCGTCAATCGTTCTTTCACCGATCTTTACCTCATCCGAAAAAATACTCTGATACGGAAGCCCCAGCATCGCACTTTCTTTTGCTCTTGTGTTATCTGAATCGTCCAGATCACGAATAAACATCAAATACGTAATCTGCTCGATCACTTCCAGCGGATTCACCAAACCGCCTGCTGCAAAAATATTCCATAACCCATCAATCTTGTTTTTTAACTCACCTGTGACCATTTACCTCTCCTCTTTCCACACATATTTTGTATAACGGCCTCCACCAATTTTTTCTATTTCTCCGCGCTTCAACAAATCTGCCAACGTTCTCTGTATCGTTGTATCGCTGATATCCGGATTCATTTTCAACAATTCGGATTTTGTAACCGTGCCGATATGATTTTTTATGATTTCCCGAATCCGATCTGCTTTTGATAAATTTGGCGCCGTCAGAAGCTTCACTCGAGATTCAAATTCCTTATAAGCCTTTATCAACACTCCTAACATATAATTTACAAAAGGTTTGTAATTGTTTTCATTTTCATGCCAATGGATGGAACTGTCTTGCAATGCTTCGTAATAAGTTTCTTTTGATTCTTCAATGATCTTTTCAATACTGATATATTTTCCCACTATAAAATCCGACTGGTACAACAAAAGCAAGGTGAGCAGTCGGCTCATTCTGCCATTGCCATCATCAAACGGATGGATGCATAAGAAATCCAACACAAACATACTATCGAGCAATAACGGATCCACTTCATTTTGGGCTTCGTGAAATGCGCGGCACAATTCCTCTATGGAGCCCGGCGTTTCCCATGCAGCTACCGGCCTAAATCGTACCCTTTCCTGTCCATCTGCATCTGTTTCCCGAATCACATTATCCGATGTTTTAAAGATCCCGCCATCTACATTTCCAAGAAATTTGTATAAATCTCTGTGCAGTTGCAAAAGATAATTGGCATTTATCGGAATATAGTCATAATTTTTATGAATCGTATTCAACACATCTCTATACCCAGCTATTTCAGACTCATCGCGGTTTCGCGGCGTGGTTTTCGCCTGCACTAAATTTTTTAACCTATCATCTTCTGTCGAAATACCTTCAATTTTGTTTGACGCTTCCGTACTTTGAATTTTTGCAATTTCTACCAACTCACTAAGTTCATCTTTATGCGCCTCGACAAATAGTCTCTGCTCCCCCTTATATTCATGAATAAGAGTTAATTTTTTTACGATTTCCGGAGTCAGCAATTTACTCCATTTTTTTCTGTAATCATAATCTCTCATTCGATTACCTCATCATCATTTCATTTCGTCATTGCTATTATTTTTGACCTATTGATTGCATTTATTTTAATACAATTCAACTTAGCCGTCAACGATTTTAATTTCGTCATTTGTTTTTATTTTGACCAAATTGAGCCGTATTACGTTATAAAAAACATTTTAAAAATAAGTACGCCAATAACCCGCTCCTTTTGGAGCGGGTTATCTTTACTTTCTCATGGATAATATTTTGCTTTTACTGCCGCTTACTGTCGCCTACTTCTGGCCCAGTTTTGCATTGATCAGATCCAAAACTTCTTTTTTGTCCTCGTCAGACAGTTTAGTAAAGGCTTTGGCAAATGTTTTCTCTTCGTTTTCCTCAGATACGTTTCCGTACAGTACTTCATCTGCTGTTACGCCATAGATCTCACAAAGCTTGACCAGCTCGTCTGTCGTTATCTGTTTTTTTCCGGATTCAATCGCTGCCATGACAGTTCTGGTGATTCCCAGCTGCTCTGCTACCGCCTCCTGAGAAAGTTGCAAATTTGTACGTGCTTGTTTTAATCTTTCATTCATAATTTTTCTTTTCCTTTCATCATTCTCTGTATACTATACTATTAAAAGGTGTATTTTGTCTGATGAAATGTCGAAAAATGTAAATAAATTTTACTTTTCTCGTAAATAGCTTCGAAAATCCGCTTTCAGTTCCTACTTTTGTCCGATCAGTCTTTCATATTTTTTCTCATCGATATGATATTTTTTCTTTAGAATGATATAGGATAGGATCAAGGCTAAAACCGGTATCAACACCATTCCCGTTCTGAACAGAAATGCCTGCGAAGATGTGATCTTGGCTATATATTGATTTGCTTCCGTCAAAGCACCTGCACTCGTAAGTGTTCCTTTGTTTACCTCTATTTCCAACCCGCTGATGGCCTGACTTTTTGCATAAATTCCGCTTATGATCAGAACCAACGTCGACAATCCCTGATTGATGCCTCCTGCCAGTTTTACACTAAACGAACGTA
>CAKRWZ010000102.1 GCA_934418295.1 uncultured Mediterraneibacter sp. | reverse complement strand
TCCGGTAAAACAGGCAGAGCAGGCCAAGCCGGAGTTGACAGAACTGTTGGACACGCTTCTGGATGACGCCTATGAGCGCGGCGTTCTGGAAGAAAATTCTGTGGTGTACCGGGATCTGTTCGATACCCGTTTGATGGGACTTTTGACACCGAGACCGTCATGGGTACGGGAAAAATTTGCAAAGCTCCGGGCGGAATCTCCGGAAAAGGCCACGGATTGGTATTATCAATTCAGCCAGGATACCAATTATATCCGCAGAGACCGCATTGCAAGGGATATGCGCTGGAAAACGGATACGGAGTACGGCGAGCTGGATATTACCATCAACCTGTCCAAGCCGGAAAAGGATCCCAAAGCCATTGCGGCAGCGAGAAACCAGCCGACTTCCGACTATCCGCGCTGCATGCTTTGCGTGGAAAACGAAGGGTATGCAGGCCGGTTGAATTTCCCGGCCCGGCAGAATCATCGGATCGTTCCGGTGACCATCAATGATTCGGACTGGTATCTGCAGTATTCTCCGTATGTGTATTACAATGAGCACTGCATCTGCTTTAACCGGGTACATACACCGATGAAGATCGATCGGGCCTGCTTTGCAAAACTCTTGGATTTTGTAGGACAGTTTCCGCACTATTTTGTAGGTTCCAACGCCGATCTTCCGATCGTAGGAGGCTCTATTTTGGCCCATGATCATTTCCAGGGCGGACGTTATACTTTTGCCATGGCAAAGGCACCTGTGGAAACAGAGATTTCCTTTGAGGGCTATGAAGATGTGCAGGCCGGGATCGTGAAATGGCCGATGTCGGTGATCCGTCTGAAAGCGGCAGATCCGAAACGGCTGGTGGATTTGGCAGACCGGATTTTGTGCAGCTGGCGCGGCTATACGGATGAAGCTGCCATGATCCTGGCAGAAACCGACGGGGAACCGCACAACACCATCACGCCGATCGCCCGCCGCAGAGGAGGCGATTATGAGCTGGATCTGGTGCTGCGGAACAACCTGACCACACCGGAGCATCCTCTGGGCCTGTATCATCCGCATGCGGAACTGCATCATATTAAAAAGGAAAATATCGGGCTGATCGAAGTGATGGGACTGGCCGTTCTTCCGGCCCGTTTGAAAAAAGAATTGACTGCCGTTGCCGAAAAACTGGCGGCAGGAGCTTCTGAGGAGAGCCTGCGGGAAGATCCTTTGACGGAAGCACATGCAGACTGGGCAGAACAGATCGCAGCAAATCATCACATTACGGCGGAAAACGCCATGGATGTTATCAAAGAAGAAACAGGAAAAGTCTTTGCAAAAGTACTGGAACAGGCCGGCGTTTATGCGCGGACGGCGGAAGGCAAAGAAGCATTTCTTCGGTTTGTAAGGCAGGTGTAAAAGATGGCAAAGATTACCTTTGAATCTTTTGGAAAAACGAAAGATGGCCGGGAAGTGACACGGTGCATTCTTTCGGCAGGCGAGTATACCGCAAAAGTGTTGACGCTGGGCGGGATCCTGCAATCCTTTCAGGTGCCGGCACCGGAAGGAAAACGAGATATTGTACTTGGATGCGAAACACCTATACAATATCAAGAACAAACCAATTATCTGGGAGCAATTATCGGACGGGTAGCCAACCGCATCAGCCAGGCATCCTTTGTGCTGAACGGGAACACCTATCCATTGGCGGCCAACAACGGGACAAACTGTCTTCACGGCGGCCGGAGAGGAAAAGGCTTTGACAGCGTTTTGTGGGACGCAGAAGAACAGGACGGAAATCTGGTACTGCATTACAGCAGTGCAGACGGGGAAGAGGGCTTTCCGGGACGCTTGGAAGTGCAGGTGACCTACAGCCTTTCGGCCTATGGTGCACTCACCTTGAATTATCAGGCAGAGAGTGATAAAGACACGCTCTGCAATTTGACCAACCATAGCTATTTCAATCTGCGGGGCCATAAGTTCGGCTCGCTGGAAGGACATCGTCTGCAGATCGATGCAGAGGAAGCAACGGAAATCGATGATACCGGAGCACCAAACGGCCGTATCTTTTCGGTGGAAGGGACGCCCTTTGACCTGCAGGAGCCGGCGGATATCACCGGGCAGCTGGAAAAAAGCCATCCTCAGCTGGAACTGGGCGGAGGTTTCGACCATAATTTTATTTTGGGGCGAGAACCGCAGAATCCACTTCAGCTTGCAGCCAAAGCCTGGGCGGATGGACTGTGTCTGGAGTGTCTGACTACACAGCCCGGCGTGCAGCTTTACACCGCAAACTTCCTGGAACCGACACCGGGCAAACAAGGAGCGCACTACGACCGGCGCGCCGCCTTTTGTCTGGAGACCCAAGGCTGGCCGGATGCGATCCATCACCCGGATTTTCCGTCGGCGGTATTGAAAGCAGGGGAAAAATATCGACAGACAACAGTTTACCGGGTGGTAGCGGAGAAATAAGAAGACAGGGAGCGGATCCAAGAAGTGATCGGCTGGTTCGCAGCCGATGAGAGCCACAATCTGGTGTATACTTCCCATGATGAAAAACGAAAAAAAGATGTGTACATGGTGGCGCTTCGGGAAGCGGGAAAGTTGATCGGATATTACGAAAAACACGAATACCGCACGCCGGAGACCATGGAATTCTATGATCTTTGGCAGAAACAGGAAGAAAGAAACAAATAAATGGTAAAAAAGATTGTAAAAGGCAAGAAAATTTTTGCAAAGAAAGCACAGGTAGCCACAGAAGCAGATAAACAGATCGTGGCAGATCTGATGGATACGCTCAGGGCAAATCGGGAAATATGTGTCGGCATGGCAGCCAACATGATCGGAGTAAATAAGGCGATCAGCCAAGAGTAAGACCTTTTGGAACTGCTCATATTTTTGAAGGCAAGCTGTATATTCAAACGGGCAAGGTAAAGGATGTTTCAAAACAGATCCATGACAATCCAAAGGTAGAAATCTGTGCATTTAAAGATGGAGAGTGGCTCCGTGTAGCCGGCGAACTCGTGGAGGATGATCGAAGAGAGGCAAGACAGTCTATGTTGGATGCTTATCCGTCCCTGCAGAGCATGTATTCGGCAGATGACGGTAATACAGAGGTGTTTTACTTCAAAAATGCTATAGCTACATTTTCATCGTTTACGCATGAGCCGGAAGTGGTGAGGTTCTAATTTGTAAAACTTTATGAAAGTATGAAAAAATCGGAAGAGAATCAATAAACACAGATTTTCTTCCGATTTTTTGACTTACATTACTAAAAAATGTGCAAATGCACAAAAATAGGGAGTGAGCATATGGAAATCAAAAGAAATTTATACCTGGAACGGTCATGAACCACTGAGTAATTTGGCTACATATCCGGCGGGTGTTATGCCGTATTCTTTTTTAAATGCCTGTATGAAGTGGCTCTCATTACTAAAGCTGAGGGTGTAACTTACGTTGTTGATGGACATGCCTTCGGAAAGCATTTTTTTGGATGTTTCCAATTTTTGATGCAGGATATATTTGTGTAGGGATACGCCGGTTTCTTTTTTGAAGGCCCGGGAAAGGTGATCTCTGGACACGTGTAATGTTTTTGCAATGTTTTCGATCTTGAGGCGGTCGTGAAGATTTACATGGATCAGGTGGATGCAATTATTGATCAGGCGGCTGTAACCTTGGGGAATCATGTTTTCTTTTACCAGCGTGACGAGTTCAGTTGCTTTCCGGCACAGATAGTTGATGCATTCGTCCATGGTAGGCAACAGATCGATCTCCTGGATATATTTATCGCTTAATTGGTATGCGTCACTTTCGTCAAGGCCGCCTAAGATAGCGTAATGGATTGCAACGGCTATGGTGGCGACAGCCCAGTAATGGATTTCTCTCGATGGATTGTCGGACATATGGCCGATGGTAAGACCGGACTCTCTGTAGATTTCCAGAGCAGTTTTGACACCGCGGAGATTTCCGTTTTTGATCGCATGAAAAAGCAATATTTCGTACTGGAAAGAGGTATGGGTCTTTCCGGTTTCTCTGGCATCGTATATAAAATTCTTTGAAGAATCTAAAAATTCATATCTGATATTTGAAGTGTTTTCGGGCATTTTCTTTTACTCTTTTCTTTTTTCTATAAATCCATTATATAATAAATTTAATATAATACAACGTAATTTTAATATAGACTGACGGTGAAAAATGCTAAGTTGAATGTAGAGAAGCAGATTGGAACGGAGGCATTTTATGGGCAAAAGTCTTGAAGAAATGTGCCGGCTGGTGACCGGCCACGGAGCGTGGCATATAGGGGATATGCATGTTTCAGACGGTCCTCACGGAATCCGCGCGCAGGATGATGGGGCAAAAAATAATGACAGTTATGAGGCTACCTGTTTTCCGACGGCAAGTGGAGCGGCGTGTTCCTGGAATACAGAATTGATCGGGGAAATGGGGAAAGGTCTGGCACAGGAAGCGAAAGCGTTGGGCGTTTCTGTCGTGCTTGGACCGGGGGTCAATATAAAACGTTCTCCTTTGTGCGGCAGAAATTTTGAGTATTATTCGGAGGATCCCTTTCTCGCAGGGGAGTTGGCATCTTCTTATATTAGGGCAATGCAGGAGTGCAAAGTGGGAGCA
Organism: uncultured Mediterraneibacter sp.; assembly: GCA_934418295.1. Classification (GTDB taxonomy): domain Bacteria; phylum Bacillota; class Clostridia; order Lachnospirales; family Lachnospiraceae; genus Mediterraneibacter_A. The sequence goes on along the minus strand of CAKRWZ010000102.1, from coordinate 188 downwards.
TCACTGAAGCATTTTGCAGGAAACAGCCAGGAAACACATAGAATGACGAGTAATTCTATGATTGACGACAGGGCATTGCATGAGATTTATTTGAGGGCTTTTGAAAAGGCAGTGAAACAAGCAAAACCGGCAACGGTGATGGCAAGTTATAACTATCTGAACGGAGTGCCTGCCTGTGAGAATAAGCA
>CAKRWZ010000101.1 GCA_934418295.1 uncultured Mediterraneibacter sp. | reverse complement strand
TCCATCAAACGGTTGATTTCTCCTGAAGTCTCCAGCATCTGCAGCAAACGCTCCTGCTCGATCTTTTCATAAATCTGATCCTCTATCTCACGCAGCGGTTCCAGGATCCCGTCTGCATATTTTCGCCCCGTATCTGTCAAACACGCCAGTTTCTCCCGCCGGTCTGTCTGTGCCATTTCCAGGCGGACATATCCCTTTTGCTTCAGTTTTGAGATCACTGTGTTGACCGTCTGCTTCGTCATCCCCACACTGTGGCTGATATCCTTTTGGGTCTGGGCTCCGCGCCAATCCAGCACATACAGTACCATAAGCTCCGGATACCCGATGCGGTGAATAGATGCCCATTTTGTATACAGCGCATTCCCTTTCGCCCAGTCTGCATTGATATCCTGGGCCGTGACCCGTCTGATCTGCCTCACCTGCTCCGCACTTTTTCCTTCCTTTTTCTTTTCTGTATCGTCTGTATTTTTTCGTTTTTCCATGCTTTCCCTGTCTTTTAATGTCTTTTTCGTTCTTTTATTTTGAGTTTAATTTAGTACTTGCACGGACTAATGTAACATTTTCATTTCTGCTTGTCAACCAAATTCATGTGACGAAACAAAGTTCGCTGTCCTATGCCCGGCAATAAAAACGCCGGAGAACCTGTCTGGCCCTCCGACGTTTTTATTTCCTTATAATATGTCTCTTTTTCCTTACTGCATACCGGCTTTCATGTTCTTCACATATTCCCCGATGGCTTCCGGCGCATCTTTTCCGTATTTCGCCAGCAGTTTTACCACCGCCGAACCGACGATCACACCGCCTGCCACATCTCCCATCTGCTTTGCCTGTTCCGGTGTGGAGATTCCAAATCCGATGGCACAGGGCACATCCGTATTTGCCCGGATCACCTTCATGATCGATGCCAGATCTGTTTTGATCTCAGACCGGGTTCCCGTAACGCCCAAACTGGAGATCAGATAGATAAAGCCCTCTGCATCTTTCGCGATTTTTGCGATCCGGTTTTCGGAAGTCGGTGCAATGAAAGAGGCCAGCACAATGTCGTATTTATGACACAGCGGCAAAAATTCTTCTTTTTCTTCATAAGGAACGTCCGGCAAGATCAAACCGTCGATCCCGATTTCCTGACAGGTCGAGATAAATTTCTCTGCCCCGTAAGAAAATACCACGTTTGCATAGGTCATAAATAAGAGAGGGATCTCCACGTCTTTCCGCAAGTCCCGCACCATGTCGAAAATCTTATCCGTGGTAACGCCGCCTTGCAGTGCCCTGAGGCTGGCTTCCTGAATCACCGGTCCTTCTGCCGTCGGATCTGAAAACGGAATTCCCAGCTCGATCATTCCCACTCCGTTTTCTACCGCTTTCCGGATCGCTGCTGCCGTCGTCTCCAGATCCGGATCGCCGCAAGTGATAAAAATACTGAACACCTTTTCCTTTTCAAAAGCTGATTTGATTCTATTCATGGATATCCTCCCCTCTGTAACGTGCAATGGCTGCACAATCCTTGTCTCCTCTTCCTGAAACCGTAATGACCATGATCTGGTCTTTTTCCATCTCTGGCGCCAGCTTCATGGCATAGGCCACTGCATGGGCAGATTCGATGGCCGGGATGATGCCCTCCGTTTTTGCCAGATATTCAAAGGCATTTACCGCTTCATCGTCTGTGACCGGCACGTATTCTGCTCTTCCGATGTCGTGCAGATGTGCATGCTCCGGTCCTACTCCCGGATAATCCAACCCTGCCGAAATGGAGTATACCGGTGCGATCTGACCGTATTTGTCCTGGCAGAAATAAGATTTCATCCCGTGGAAGATTCCCAATCTGCCGGTGTTCACCGTCGCTGCCGTCTCAAAGGTATCGATGCCCCGGCCCGCTGCCTCACAGCCGATCAGTCGCACTCCTTCATCCGGTATAAAGTGGTAAAAACTTCCGATGGCATTGGAACCGCCGCCTACACAGGCCAATACAGCGTCCGGAAGCCGTCCTTCTTTTTCCAGGATCTGCTCTTTGATTTCTTTCGAGATCACTGCCTGAAAATCCCGGACGATGGTCGGAAACGGATGGGGTCCCATGACCGATCCCAGACAATAATGGGTGTCACTGATCCGGGAAGTCCATTCCCGCATCGCCTCAGATACGGCATCCTTCAACGTGGCCGTTCCGGACTTCACCGGGATCACTTCTGCACCCAAAAGCCGCATACGGTATACATTCAGTGCCTGGCGGATCGTGTCCTCTTCTCCCATAAACACCACGCACTCCATTCCCATCAAAGCCGCTGCCGTAGCCGTAGCCACACCGTGCTGTCCTGCTCCTGTCTCTGCGATCAGCCGGGTCTTGCCCATCTTCTTTGCCAGAAGTGCCTGCCCCAGCACGTTGTTGATCTTGTGCGCTCCGGTATGGTTCAGATCCTCGCGCTTCAGATAAATCTTCGCCCCTCCCAGATCTTTTGTCATTTTTTCTGCGTAATACAGCCTGGACGGCCGCCCTGCATAATCATTGAACAGATCCGACAGCTCTTTTTGAAATTCCGGATCCTTCTTATAATATTCATAAGCCTCTTCCAGCTCGATCACTGCATTCATCAATGTCTCGGGAATGTACTGTCCGCCGTGCACCCCGAATCTTCCCTTTGGATTTGTCATTTGCTTCCTTCCTTTCTGAAATTTTTTCTGTCTTTGTTTCTTGCATCTTTGTTTCTGGTATTTTTATCTCTGTCCTTTGTGTTTTGGCATTTTTTCTACGGCTTTCTTTGTATGTACACCGTTTCTGATCGTTCCGCCTGTCGTACTACTGCCGCAAATGCTTTCATTTTTTCCGGATCTTTTTTTCCTTCTGTTTCAATCCCGGAGCTTACATCTACTGCAAACGGACGAAAGCGTTGAACCGCTTCTTTTATATTTGTCAGTTCCAGTCCCCCTGCCAAAAAATAGTCTCTTCTCATCTTTTCCAACAGTTCCCAATTAAAAGTAGTCCCTGTCCCCCCGTTTCCGGAATCCAAAAGTACAAAATCCGCGCAGCTTTTGTTTGCTTTTTCGATATCTTGTATTTCATCTATTCGAAATGCTTTTATCACAGGACATTCTGCTTTTTCTTTTAACTTTTGGATCTCCCTTTCTGTTTCCTGTCCGTGAAGCTGTATCAGATCGATCACTCCCGTTTTTGCCAGCTGCAGGATCCGTTCCGGCTTCTCGTTTACAAATACCCCAACCTTTTGTATCGCGGGATCCAAAATTTCTTTCAGTTCCTCTGCCCGGGCATCCGTCACATACCGCTTACTGGATGGGACAAAAATGAAGCCGACATAGTCCGGATGGATCTGATTGACCGTCTCCGCATCGCATATTCTGGAGATCCCACACATTTTTATTCTTGTCATAGACCACATCCTCCTTTTTTCTGCCCTCTTTTACCTCTTACTTTTCAGTTCTTCCAGCTTAGCCTTTTTATCAGGAGCACGCATCAAGGCTTCTCCTACCAACACCGCATCTGCACCGGCTTCCCGAAGCCGCATGACATCTTCCCTGCAGGTTACCCCACTTTCCGATACAAACAGCACTTCTTTCGGGATCTGCGACCGCAGCCTGCAGCTGTTTTCTGTATCCACCGTAAAATCCTTTAAATTTCGATTATTTACTCCCAAGATCCGTGCTCCTGCATCCAATGCCATTTCGATTTCCTTTTCATCGTGAGTTTCCACCAGCGCTGATAACTCCAATTCGTCACAAATACGCAGATACTCTTTCAGCTGTGCCGGATCCAAAACAGAGCAGATCAGCAAAACCGCCGATGCTCCCAACGCCCTCGCTTCATAGATCATATACGGATCTACCGTAAAATCTTTCCGCAGACAGGGGATCGAAACCGTTTCCGCGATCTCCTGTAAATAACTATCTTTCCCTTGAAACCACTTGGGTTCTGTCAACACAGAAACGCAGTCTGCCCCGGCCGCTTCGTATTCTTTCGCGATCTGTAAATAAGGAAACTCCTCTGCGATCACACCTTTGGAAGGAGATGCCTTTTTACATTCACAGATAAATGCCAGGTCCGGATTGCTTTTCAAGGCTTTCTCAAAAGCAAAATCACTTCCCGGCCTTTCCAAGGCTTTTCTCCGCATTTCTTCCGAAGATATCTTCTGTTTTGCTTTGCCGACTCTCACCCCGGCATAACCGGTCAGCTGTTCCAAAATCGTCATTCCTTTTCCTCCGGCTGATTGCTGAATGTAATAAATTTTTCCAAGGTTTCGGTCGCTTTTCCGGAATCGATCAATTCTCCGGCCAGCCGTACTCCGTCAGCCATGGAAGCTGCCTTTCCTCCGATATAAAGAGCTGCCCCGGCATTTAGCAATACTGCATCCCGTTTCGGACCCTTCGCTCCACTCAAAATCTGTCTTGTGATTTCTGCGTTTTCAGCCGGCAGACCGCCTCGAAGATCTTCCTTTGCACAACGTTTCAATCCGAAATCTTCCGGAGCGATCTCATAAATCTGGTATTGTCCGTCTTTGATTTCACAAACAGTGGTTGGTGCGCTCATAGAAATTTCATCAAGCTTATCCTGTCCGTATACCACCATTCCTCGTTTTACTCCGAGAGAGACCAATACTTTAGCCAACGGTCCCGTCAAATATTCATCATACACACCCAAGAGCTGCATGGTCGGGCTGCCCGGGTTGGTCAATGGTCCCAAAATGTTAAACACAGTCCGAAAGCCCAATTCTTTTCGGATAGCTCCCACATATTTCATAGACGTGTGATATTCCTGAGCAAAAAAGAAACACATTCCCACTTTTTCC
>CAKRWZ010000100.1 GCA_934418295.1 uncultured Mediterraneibacter sp. | reverse complement strand
ATTTCCGACAGGGCAGCTCCTGGGTTCAGCATGGACAGTTCCTGGCAGGTAATCCGATATTTTGCTGCGATGGAGAGCAGCGTATCGCCCGGCTGGATCACATAGGTGAGAAAGTTCTCTTCTGAAAAAACAGCGGGAAATTTCAAGGGCGTTTCTTTCAAGGGCAGTTCTTCCATGAAAATCTCCTTTTTAAATCTTCGGCAAAGGGCCGAAGGAAAGGAAGTGTTATCTTTATTTTATTATATGAGAGAAAATACCATTGGTGTAAATTCAGAAATTTATAAGATTTTCACTAAAAGCTCTTAAAAAAGGCCTGCTATTATGTATACTGTAAGTGAGGTGAGAAAGATGGTTCGTATTTTAGTATGTGATGACGACAAAGAAATCGTAGAGGCAATAGAAATATATCTGGAGCAGGAAGGCTATCAGGTGCTGAAGGCTTATGACGGAGTGGAGGCGCTGAAGATTCTGGAGGAAGAGAATGTGCAGCTGTTGATCCTGGACGTGATGATGCCAAAGCTGGACGGAATCCGTGCAACCTTAAAGATCCGGGAAAAGAACAGTATTCCGATCATCATTCTTTCTGCAAAATCTGAAGACGCAGATAAGATCCTGGGACTCAATGTCGGTGCAGATGATTATCTGACAAAGCCCTTTAATCCGTTGGAGCTGATGGCACGGGTAAAATCACAGCTTCGCAGATATACACAGCTGGGCTCACAGGTCGGATCGGAAAATCATCATATTTATGTGACAGGCGGTCTGCAGATTGATGACGATCGCAAGGAGGTCACAGTAGACGGGGAACAGGTAAAGCTGACGCCGATAGAGTATAATATTTTATTGATGCTGGTAAAAAACCGCGGCAAGGTATTTTCCATCAATCAGATTTATGAAGCGATTTGGAATGAGGATGCGATCGGTGTGGATAACACTGTGGCGGTACATATCCGACATATCCGTGAAAAGATCGAGATCAATCCGAAGGAGCCGCGTTATCTGAAGGTTGTATGGGGAGTCGGCTATAAAATAGAAGAAAACGGATAAGCAGATCAGACAGGAAGAGGGGGGAGCTTTTATGAATAAATGGAAGAGGAGTCCGTTGATGAAAGGCATCTTGATCTTTGTGGTCATATTGGCAGCAGGATGTCTCAGCATCGGCATACTTCTGGGGAATCGAATTTTCCCAAAGGTAATGAGCTCTGAAGAAAAAGAGTACTTGGACTCAGAAGAGTTTGAGATAGATCTTAACAGTGCGGTAATGACGGTTTTAGATGATCTTCGGGTTCAAAATAATTTTGAGAGTGACGGACGTTTTAATGAAAACAAATTAGTAGACATTGAACTGTATGCCGATCAGCAGTGCATTGACGGAAACAACACAAGCGGTGTGGTGTATAAAATGAGTGATATGCTGGACTGGAGTCAGAGTTACAGTGACGCAGATGCCGACGATTTTTGGCGGGTTGTAGTCTGTCAGAAACCGGATGGAAGCTATCATTATTATTATATGGATGAGTTCCAGAAACTTTTAAATGATCGGAAGTTGTTTTTGTATGATGTAGGAAGTGTTTCCGGATTTTTGGTGGATCTGGAAAAAGGCTATTATGACGACGGCGGCAGTGAAAACACGACATTGATCGATGCGGAGAATAATGTCGTGTACACAGGGTGCTGGACTTTGGGTAACCGTCTGATGGAACGCTATAAGCCGGAAGGCTATGACAGCATTTTGGAAGTGGTAAACAGCGATCCAAAATGGAACGGAAAGCTGACAGAGCTGTATTCAGATCTGGAAATGACCCTTGACAATCTGGATTGGGATTACAGCCGATATAAAGCGAACGATGACACTTATCAGGAAGGAAACACGAATTTCCATTATCTTTTGATCGATCGGCAGAGCCATAACCTGATTTCGAACTATTCGAAATGGAATCGGTACGAATCCTATGAAGATTACCTGAAGGCGATCAAAAAAAGTGGATATCGATACTGTATTGTCCAGAATAAGCTGGAAAATTGCAAGAGCAACGTAAAGAGCTTTTCCATGAAAAATTGGAAAATTATGGTCGAGGACAGATTGAATGATCTGAATGCAGGCAAAAATAAGACGAATTATATTTTTGTGGCAGCGGTGGATCAAAATCTTCCGATTCAGGATGAGTTCCAGGAATATGCAAAAGCATACGAACAATATTTTGTATACAGACCACTTGTACGAACCATACTTTTTGTATCTATCGCAGCTTTTTTGATCGCATTGATATGGCTCACCGTGATCTCTGGAAGACGCACAGAAGACCAAAAATTGCATCTGCAGATTTTTGACAGAATACCGACAGAATTGGCCGCGGGCCTGACGATCGGAATCTGGATTTTGGGCATGCTGTTTTTGTGGAGGTTTAGGAATCATATAGACTATGAAGCAGAGGAAGTCTTTCTGGGAGCTGCATCTGAAATCAAGGTGGTGGCGCTTGCAGCATCGTTAGGCCTTTGGAGTGCGACTCTGTTTTTGCTGGGCTACCTGAGCCTGGTGCGGAGGATGAAAGGAAAGCTGCTCTGGGAGAACAGTGTCCTGCGCCGGCTGTGGAGGCTGGGAAAGATTTTCTGGAAAAACAGAAGTGTTGTGATCAAGCTGGTGCTGACCTGTCTGTTGCTGGGCGTATTCCAGTGGGCAGTGATTCTGCGTTACAGTATGGATATCAGCGTTTGGCATTTTCTGTTATTTGCGGCAGAAGTGATCGGAGTCGGCTGGCTTTTGTGGGAAGCAGTCGAGCGGGAAAAGATCCGGAAGGGTGTGAAGGAAATTGCTTCCGGAAATCTGGAATATCAGATTTCAACGACAGGAATGAAAGGAGATTTCGCAGATATCACAGAGCAGATCAACCATATCCGGGATGGCCTGCAGCATGCGGTGGAAAAGAGTCTGAAGGATGAAAGATTGAAAACAGATTTGATCACAAATGTATCCCATGATATAAAAACTCCGCTGACGTCAATCATCAACTATGTGGATCTTCTGAAGCGAGAGAATTTTCAGGATCCGAAGATTCAAAATTATTTAGAGATTTTGGAGAAAAAATCCCAGAGGCTGAAGCAGCTGACAGAGGATGTGGTGGAAGCCTCCAAGATCAGCTCCGGCAACATTACACTGGAATGTATGAATCTGAATCTGGCGGAACTGGTTTGCCAGATCGAGGGTGAGTTTGAAGAGAAGTTTGAAGCAAAGAATCTGCAGCCGATCCTGCATCTGCCGGAAGAACCTGCGGTGATCTATGCAGACGGCAGGAGAATGTGGCGGGTGCTGGAAAACATCTATAACAATGCGGCAAAATACGCAATGCCGGGAACCAGGATCTATCTGGACGTAACGGCAGAAAAGGGAAAAGTCAAATTTTCTATGAAAAATGTGTCCGAGCAGCCGTTGAACATTTCGGCGGATGAGCTGACGGAACGTTTTATCCGGGGAGATCTGGCCAGAAATTCAGAGGGAAGCGGATTGGGGCTGTCCATTGCGCAGAATCTGACCAAACTTCAGAAAGGCGTTTTCCGTTTATATCTGGACGGTGATCTTTTCCGGGTAACATTGGAGTTCCCGCAGGTAAAGCCGATGACATCCAAAATCGAGGCAGAAAACCAGAAGAAAACGGATGAGAAGCCGTTAAATGAAACGGAGGAAATAGGCGCGGGAGAAAGAAAAGAGTCGAAAAGTGCAGAGAATCCAAAGAAATAGAAAAATACGAAAAAATTAAAAAAGACAGGGATGTTTCAAGGGGATGTAGTTTTACTGCATCCTCTTTTAATGATAAGCATTGGCTAAACAATGGATCTTTTTAGGGTGTCAAATTCTTTGGTGGACAGGGCTCGATCCCGGCGGTATAATGAGAAAAGTGGTGACAGAAAAATGACAGAAATAAAAATGACAGTAATAAGATAAAAAGCGGGTAGTGACGCAAAGTAAACAGTAGGAGAAAAAGATGGACTATGAACTTTTGGCAGTGGACCTGGACGGAACATTGACCAATACAGAGAAAAAGGTGACAGAGCCGACAAAAGAGGGAATTTTGGCGGTGCAGAAGGCGGGGGAAAAGCTGGTGTTGGCGACAGGAAGACCGGACAATGGTGTGATGCCGCTGGCCAAGGAGCTGGAGCTGGATCAGTATGGCAATTATGTGATTTCTTTTAACGGCGCAAAGATCAGACAGTGCGGCAGCGGGGAAATTATCTTTAATGCAGTGCTTCCCCACGAGGTGATCCGGCCGATTTATGAAATTGCAAAAGAATATCCGGTGGATATGGCGGTGTTTGATACGGAGTTGATGTATTCCGGTCTGCAGGCTAACTCTTATACAGAGTTTGAATCAAAGATGATCACAGGGATGCCGTGTGTGTTTGTGCAGGATCTGCCCGGTGTTGTGGATTTCCCGATCAACTGTATTTTGCTGACTGGAGAACCGGAATATATGCTCCATTTGGAAAAGGTTTTGAAGGAACAGCAGTTTTCGGATCTTTTAAATATTTATCGGTCAGAACCGTTTTTTCTGGAGATTCTTCCCAAAAGCGTGGATAAGGCTTATTCGCTGCAGAAACTATTGGAATATCTGGAGATGGAGCCGGAGCAGACGATTTGCTGCGGAGACGGTTACAATGATATTTCCATGCTGCAGTATGCAGGTCTGGGCGTCGCCATGGGAAATGCCTGCGAAGAGGTGCAGGAAGCGGCAGATTATGTGACGGGAACCAATGAAGAGGACGGTGTGCTTCAGGTGATCCGGAAATTTATGCTGTCTTAG
>CAKRWZ010000099.1 GCA_934418295.1 uncultured Mediterraneibacter sp. | reverse complement strand
CCGGATCCCTTACGAGTGTCCGAAATTGGACGGAGATTTTAAGATCAGCCGGGAAGATTATTACCGGGAAAACGGCGGGATTATTTTTCCGAATCCCAATGCACCGACAGCCATCGGCGAGGATCTGGATTTTATAGAAGACATTCTGCAGCACAATACGGATGTGGTGGTTATCGTGGATGAAGCATATATCGATTTTGCAAAGGCAGGAACTTCTGCCGTACAGTTGCTGGATCGTTATGAAAACCTTCTGGTGGTACAGACCTTTTCCAAGTCCAGATCCATGGCTGGAATGCGGATCGGTTACGCCATTGGCAATCCGGAACTGATCGGTTATCTGAACGATGCAAAATATTCCTTTAATTCCTATACCATGAGCAGACCGGCGTTGATCTGCGGGGCAGAAACGCTGAAAGATCAGGAATATTTCCGCGCAACAGTCGATAAGATCAAAGAGACCAGAGACTGGGCAGCAGGAGAGCTTGTGAAGCTTGGATTTGAGACTACAGATTCCCAGGCAAACTTTCTGTTTGTCCGTCATCCGGAGTTTGATGCAGGTGAATTGTTTGAAATGCTGAAAAAAGAAGGGATCTACGTGCGTTACTGGAATAGTGAGAGGATCAGCCAGTACCTTCGGATCACGGTAGGAACGAAAGAAGAGATGGAGGCTTTGATCTCCTGTCTCAGAAAATATTTACAAAAAAATCCGGACATGAGAGGAGAGTAGAATGAAAACTGCGATTATCGAGTGGTTCATGACGACTCTGGGAGGAAAGGTAAGCAAGGAGTTTATCATATTTCTGATCTCCATGGTGCCGATTCTGGAGCTTCGAGGCGGCCTTTTGGCGGCCGGTCCGGCGTTTTTTAACGTCGCGATGTGGAAAGCGATCCCCATATGTGTTTTGGGGAATATCATTCCGGTCCCCTTTATCCTGCTCTTGATCACGCCGCTGTTTAACTGGATGAAAGGTACAAAGCGGCTGAAACCCTTTGTAGAAAAAATGGAAACCAAGGCCATGAGTAAAAGTGATAAGATTGAAAAGTACGAGTTTTGGGGTCTGGTACTCTTTGTAGGGATCCCGCTCCCCGGAACGGGAGCCTGGACGGGATCTTTGATCGCGTCACTGCTGGGGATCCGTTTCCGGAAAGCCTTTCCTGCGATCGTGCTGGGAATTTTGCTGGCCACGGTGATCATGACGGTGCTTTCCTATACGATCATAGGCGGGATTTTTGCATAATCTGTGTAATGAAAAGATTCATATGACGAAAAAGCTGATATCAGATAAAACGAGTAAATCCGGTATCAGCTTTTATTTTTCCGTTGTTTTCGGTGTCTGCTGGTCATAGAGCTGGAGCAGTTTCAGATATTCCCACAATTTTTGCCGGGATAACCGGGAAAGCTTGCGATATGCGGAAATAAATTCGTGTTCATCGATCTTTTGGACGATCATGTGATTGGGAAGTTGTTCGGTTTTATTTTTTGTATTGCCGAGAAGAAAATCAACGGATACCTGAAAAAAGGAAGAAATTTTGAGTAGTTTTTCATAATCCGGCTGTTTGCCTTTTGTCTCGTATCCGGCGATGGTGGAACGTGTTACTTTTAGATAGGATGCCAGATCTTCCTGAGTAATATGATTGATTTCCCGCAAATACTTAAGATTTTGGGCAAAAGTCATAAGGCACCTCCTTAAATGATAAGCATATTTTATCAGTTCCCGTGTTGGGATTTAAGGGAAAGTGTCAAGAATTCACAAAACATAAGAAAGTGTCGAATAGTGTCTAAAAGAAAGAATCTGACGGAAAAACGGAATGCGTTGACAGTATCTTGTAAAAATTTTATAATGGTCATAAAGAATTTGATAAAAGAAACGTCTCTGTACAGAACTATGGTATGGGTGCGGGAAAGGAAAACGGATGATTGCAGAGAACAGTGAGCGGAAAAGAAGTATGCTGTGGAGGCTTGTGATCAGTATTTCTACTGTGTTGATCATATTGATCACTGCCTTTTTTTTGATCAGGATATTTGTCTCCAATCCGCTGGAGGGCGTATGGAAACAGGAAGACAGCGATCTGCAGCTGACCATAGAAAAAAACGGAAAGGCAGCGATCCGATGGCCTCAGGCTTTCGACGGGGAGACGGTCAGTTTCCCGATGAAATATGAGGTGGACAAAGAAGAAAAAGTATTCAGCCTGCAGCTGGATGAAAAAGGAATCCGGAAAGCGGCGGAAGAAATGGAAAATATGACAGAGGAAGAGGTACGGTCCGGGCTTTCCACATTGACGGCTGTCTATGAATACAGTCTGGAGGATGGCCAGATGACACTGACCGACCTGGAATACGGAGATCAGATGGTCTTTGACAAAAAATAAAAGCAACCCCTCTATGAAGACAGACGATCCTGTGGTTCATAGAGGGGTTTGTTATGGAGACGGAGAAAATGCGGCGTGCTTTATCGCTGCTGTCAATACAGGAAAGGCGGTAAGAGAAATGTTTCGAGATCATACAAAGAAAATAAAAATAGGAAATGTAACCATCGGCGGCGGAAGCCCTGTGGCGATCCAGTCGATGACCAATACAAAAACAGAAAATGTGGAGGAGACTGTCAGTCAGATCCTGAGGCTGGAAAAAGCAGGATGTGAGATCGTGCGCTGTGCCGTTCCCAATATGGAGGCGGCAAAGGCGCTGAAGGAGATCAAAAAACGGATCCACATTCCGTTGGTGGCGGACATTCATTTTGACTACAGGCTGGCTATCGCGGCCATCGAAAGCGGTGCAGATAAGATCCGGATCAATCCGGGAAATATCGGATCGGAAGAGCGGGTAAGAGCTGTTGTAGAAAAGGCAAAAGAATATCAGATTCCCATCCGTGTCGGGGTAAACAGCGGTTCCCTGGAAAAGGAACTGGTAGAAAAGTATCGTGGCGTGACGGCGGAAGGGCTGGTGGAAAGCGCATTGGATAAGGTGCATATGATCGAAAAAATGGGCTATGACAACCTGGTGGTCAGTATTAAGTCCTCGGATGTGATGATGTGTGTGGAGGCCCATGAGCTGATAGCGAAGCAGTGCCCTTATCCGCTCCATGTGGGGATCACGGAAGCCGGTACCGTTTATGCCGGAAATATCAAATCTTCGGTGGGACTTGGCATTATTTTGCAGAAAGGGATCGGCGATACGATCCGGGTTTCACTGACCGGGGATCCCACAGAAGAGATCCGCACGGCCAAGATGATCCTCCGTACCCTGAAGCTGCGAAAAGGCGGGATCGAAGTCGTTTCCTGTCCGACCTGCGGAAGGACAGAAATCGATCTGATCGGTCTGGCCAATCAGGTAGAAAAGCTGACAGAGGATTTTGATCTGGATCTGAAAGTGGCGGTTATGGGATGTGCGGTCAACGGTCCGGGAGAGGCGAAGGAAGCAGACATCGGCATTGCCGGCGGGAAAGGAGAGGGACTTCTGATCCGTCATGGAGAGATTGTGCGAAAAGTGCGGGAAGAAGAACTTCTGGAAACTTTAAAAAATGAATTGATGAACTGGGAAGAATAAAGATGGAAAAATTGTTTTTTGATGTATTTCCGGATCTGAAAGTGGATTCGGAAACTCACCTGGAATTTGAGGTGGCCAGGATCCTGAAGATTGCGACCAATTCTGAGCGGACTCATCTGAAGATTTATCTGAAAAGCAGCCATATCATCCAGAAATCTATGATTTTTGCCATGGAAAAAAGGATCGAGGAGCAGCTGTTTGCAGATACTTACATACAGGTGGTCATAGAAGAGCGCTATGAGCTTTCCGGACAGTATACGCTGGAGGCACTTCTGGAAGAATACCGGGAAAGCATCGTGACGGAATTAAGAGAGATCAGTCATTTGGCCGCGAACATGTTTGAACAGGCGGAATGTACCATAGAAGAGGGCAATACTCTGCGGATCCGGCTGGAAGAAGGAGTTGTGGCAGAAGGAAAAAAGGAGTGTATTTTAAAGCTTCTGCAAAAGATTTTTGAAGAGCGTTTTGCGTTTCCGGTTCAATTAGAGATTTGTTACTGCAAGAAGGATCATGAAGAGAGCAGAAAGCTGGAAGAAGATGTCCTTCGCCATGAGATCGATGAGATTTTCCAGCGGAATGCCGCAGAGACGGAAAAGGAGGAAAAGGCTGCAAAAGCCGCGGAGGAAAAAGGGACGGGCGTTGCCGCGAAAGCCTTGGAGAGCCGGGAAAAGGCCGGGAGATCAGGCGGAGAGACCAGGGAGTTTTTCGGCGGGAATGGGTATCAGAAAAAAGGCTGGAAGAAAAAAGAAGGATACCGGCCTCATTTTCCGGACGCACCGGACATGGTGTGGGGAAAAAGTTTTGATGAGGAACCCATCAGTCTGGATCAGATCGTGACAGAAATGGGGGAAGTAGTGTTCCGCGGTAAGGTGATCAATCTGGAGACCAGGGAGATCCGAAACGAAAAAACCATCCTGATTTTTGCGGTCACGGATTTTACGGATACGATTACGGTCAAAATGTTTGCCAGAAACGAGATGTTGCCGAATCTGCTGGCGGATATAAAGGTAGGCAATTTTCTTTTCATAAAAGGTGTGACGAATATCGACAAATATGACGGGGAATTGACCATCGGATCGGTAAACGGAATCAAAAAAATCGGAGATTTTACGGTGTCCAGAAAAGATCTGAGCCCGCAGAAGCGTGTGGAACTGCATTGCCATACGAAAATGAGCGACATGGACGGGGTCTCCGAGGTAAAGGATATCGTAAAAAGGGCGCATGACTGGGGACAGCCGGCCATTGCCATCACAGACCACGGGGTGGTGCAGGCTTTCCCGGATGCCAATAAATTTATCGACAAGCTTCCGCCGGATGATCCTTTTAAAGTGATCTACGGTGTGGAGGGGTATATCGTAGATGATCTGAAAGAAATCGCGGTACATGCAGGTGACCAGACCCTGGATGACACCTATATCGTATTTGACATAGAGACGACGGGGCTGAGCGCGATCAAAGACAAGATCATTGAGATCGGTGCCGTCAAGGTGGAAAAGG
>CAKRWZ010000098.1 GCA_934418295.1 uncultured Mediterraneibacter sp. | reverse complement strand
TGACGGACAAGACGGAGCCGATGGGAAAAATGTAGAGGTCAGAAAGACGGATTCAGCAGTTCAATGGAGGTATGAAGGAGAAGAGTGGCAGGATTTGGTAGCGCTTTCTGATATTACCGGTCCATCCGGACAGAACGGACAAGACGGAGAAGACGGAAAAACGGCAGAATTTCGTGTGGACAGCGACAATTTGCAATGGAGATATACCGGAGAAACGGTCTGGTTGAATCTGTATGATTTAACAAGGTTAAAAGGAGCAGACGGAATTGATGGAAAAGACGGAATCAATGGAAAAGATGGAATCAATGGGCAGGATGGAGTAAACGGGATAAACGGAAAAACACCGGAAATTCGTGTAAATGGAAATATATTGCAGTGGAGATACACCGGAGAATCCGACTGGCAGGATCTTTATGATCTTTCCACGCTGAAAGGAGCGGACGGAGTAAATGGAACTGACGGTCAAAACGGAACATGTTCCGGGTACTTTTATGCACAGGGAAACACAACACAGATAAATAATGTACTCTCCTTCAGTGAATTGATGAACAGGGGAAATCTGGTTACATATGACGGGGCACAGAAAACCATCACATTAAAACAGGGGCATGTTTATCAGGTAGGGTTTAACGGGTCTATTGCGTTAAGTGCAACTCAGTCGAATCAGTCTTTTGGCGCGGCGCTTTCTGACGGATATGACAATAAAAGTGTGGACAGCACTTTGATCCGTGGAAATTTTGGACAGTCAGGTGGAACTTCGAATATGTCTATACAGGTGCCGATGGTTTATAATCGATTGTATGACGCAACAAATGGAGATGTGGTGCTGAAATATACGCTTACGAATTATATGCTGATCTATACGAAAGTAGATATGTTTAATTATAATCTTACTGTAACAGCATTGGATTAAGGATGCCGTGATGATTGAAAACGGAACGATTCCTGCTGGACTGCATACTTGACTACAACAGAATAATCCAGATAAAAAAAGTCAGAAGCCTTGAAAATCAAGGTTTCTGACTTTTTAGTCAGCAGGGGATGAGAGAATCGAACTCCCGCCAAAGGTTTTGGAGACCCCTATCATACCACTTGACCAATCCCCTTCAATCAGTCACTAGACCAGTATAATATGAGGGGGTGGATTTGTCAAGTTTTTTACTGGAAAAATTTGCTGTAAATTCCGTAACCGAAAATGAAGATCACGATGAGCGGAAGAACGTAAGTAACATAAGGTCTTGCCCAATCTTTGATCTTGAGACCTTTTCCGGTGTTGGCTTCTGTCTGATAATTTTTCCAGCCCCAACCGTATCGGGTGACACAGAAGAGCAGGTAAATCAGCGAACCCAAAGGCAGGAAGATGTTGCTTACAAGGAAATCCTCCAGATCCAGGATCGCTCCGCCGAAGATGCTGAAACCATCCCATGCCCAAATGTTGTATCCGAATACGCAAGGCAATGATAAAAGGATGATCAGGAACAGATTCAACAGGCTGGCTTTTTTACGGCTGCATTTCATCAGTTCCATGTCACAGCGGATAATGTTTTCAAATACGGCGAAAACCGTAGATAAAGCAGCGAAGGACATGAACAGGAAGAAAAGGCTTCCCCACAGGCGTCCCAGCGGCAGGTGTGTAAAAATATTTGGCAGCGTGATGAAGATCAGGCTTGGGCCGGCTGTCTGATCTACGTTGTAGGTAAAGCAGGCCGGGAAGATGATCAGACCGGAAGTGATCGCAACGAAAGTGTCCAGGCAGATGATACGGACGGATTCGCCGGCCAGGGTGTACTTTTTGTCGATGTAGCTGCCGAAGATTGCCATTGCACCGATTCCAAGGCTCAAAGTGAAAAAGGCCTGGTTCATGGCGCCGACCATGGTATTCAGGATACCAAGTTCTTTCATTCGCTGAAAATCAGGGATCAAATAGAAGGATAAGCCTTCTTTTGCGCCTGGCATGAAAAAGCTGTTGATGGCAAGGATGATCATGATTACAAAAAGAGTGACCATCATGACTTTTGTAACTTTTTCCAGTCCGTTTTGAAGTCCCTTCATGCAGACGAAAATACCGATGATCACGACTAAGATCATCCAGAAAGCCATGATCCCCGGTTTTGAAAGCATGTTGCTGAATTCGGCTGAAACCGCGTCAGAGCTCAAGCCTTCAAATTTGCCGGTGGCTGTCATGTAAAAATAATGCAGCATCCATCCGGATACAGTGGTGTAAAACATCATCAACAGATAGCATCCGATCAGAGTGGCGTATCCGTGCAGGTGCCATTTTTGGCCGGGTTTTTCTAGCGCCTGATAGGCTTTGACCGGGCTTTTCTGGCTGGCGCGTCCCACGGAAAACTCCATTGTCATAATGGGAAGTCCCAAAATGACCAAAAATAATAAATAGAAAAGGACGAAAGCGCCTCCACCGCCCTGTCCGGCCATGTATGGGAATTTCCATACATTTCCGATTCCGATGGCACATCCGGCAGAAAGCAGGATGAACCCTAATCTTGATTTAAATCTTTCCTGTTCCATATTCTCTCCCTTTAGTTTCTTTAAACAGTATTTAGGTTTGAAACCTGTCAGCGAATTATTATAACATGAAAGATGGCAGAAAAGGAAGTGTTTGGCAATGCGGAAACAAAAAGAAATAGAAAAACAGAAAAAACGTAAGATGGAAAAGAAGAAAATGGAAATAAGGGGGAAGTGGACAAAATGAAAAAATAACGTTATGATGGAGAAGAAAAGAAGAACAGCAGTTTTTCGGAACACGCCGGAAGGCTGAAATAAAAATATAGGGTGATACGGGAGAGAGGAAAATGGCAGAAGAGCGAATGTTTCCATACAATATTGTATTGATCGGGTTTATGGGGACCGGAAAGTCTACGATCGCAAAGCATTTGTCCAGAAGATACGGCATGGAAATCGTGGAGATGGACAGGGAGATTGAAGAAAGGGAAGGAATGCGTATTCCGGAGATATTTGAACAAAAAGGAGAAAAGTATTTTAGAGAATGCGAAACAAATCTTTTAAAAGAAATACAAAACTATAGAAATAAAATAATTTCTTGTGGAGGTGGTGCAGTTCTGCGAGAAGAGAATGTAAAAGAGATGAAACGGAATGGAAAAGTCGTGTTGTTGACGGCAAGTCCGGAATGTATTTTGGAACGCACAAAGAAAAGCCAGAACCGACCGCTTCTTCAGAAAAACCATTCGTTGGAAGCAATTCAAAATATGATGGAAGAAAGAAGAGAAAAATACGAAAGGGCGGCAGATCTGATTGTTGATACAGACGGAAAGAAAATATCCCTGATCTGTCAGGAGATCGCAGACCAGCTGCCATAGATTCTTTGAAAATATGACAGAAATTTTAAAAGATTTGGTTGAGATCCGGCAGTTTCAGTTTGGAAAATGGAATGATGAGTTCCGGATCAGCGGGATGCTCCCCAAGCATTTTTTCCATCCAGACCATATGGTACCATCTGCCGAATTTGCATCCGCAGGAATGGAATTTTCCGACCATCTGATATCCGAGATGCGAATGGAATTCTACACTGTTTTTGGTCAAATATTCATCTTCGGTTTCCGGATAAGCGATGCAGGCATTCATATTTAGGATGTGCTGGGCTTTGGAAACGGTTTCCAGCGCCTGGTATAACCGTTTTCCGATTCCTTGTTTTCTGCGTCCCATTTTCAGGTAGATCGAAGTTTCAACAGACCAGTCGTATGCGGCTCTCGATTTAAAAGGGCCGGTGTAAGCGTATCCCAGGATCTCCTGGTCTTGTTCCGCCACGAGATAAGGGTAAGTTCGTAAAGTGTTTGAAATACGGCTGCGAAATTCCTCCGGGAAAGGAATCGTATATTCAAAAGTGATGGCTGTATTGGTTACATAAGGTGCATAAATCTCTAAAAGTGCTTCGGCATCTTTTTCGGTGGCCGGACGAAGTGAGATCGTAGAAGGAATCATAATGTTCTCCTTTCTCAAAACAGAACTAATAAAATCTTTTCTTATCATAAAACAACGAAAGAAAAAAGGCAAATAGTCGGGAGGGATTTCAATGAATATGTTGTTGGCATTGGATGGAAAATGTTTGCTCTGGATCCAAGAAGTGATCCGGCAAGAGTGGATGACACCGTTTTGGAAATTTGTTACATGGCTGGGAGACGGCGGCTGGTTTTGGATCGCAGTATCTTTGGCGCTTTTCGTTTCGGAAAAGACGAGAAGAGCCGGAATCACGGCGCTGATCGCACTGGGAATCGGAGCGCTGTGTACCAATGTCATTTTGAAAAATGCAGTGGCACGGACACGTCCTTATGAAGTGGTGGAAGGACTCAAGATTTTGATCGCAAAACCGACAGATTTTTCTTTCCCGTCTGGGCATTCTTGTGCATCTTTTGCGGCAGCAGTGGTGTATCTTCGGACTTTGCCGAAGAAATACGGTATTTCAGCAGTCGTATTGGCAGCGCTGATCGCGTTTTCAAGATTGTATGTGGGGGTACATTATCCGACAGACGTTATGGCTGGCATATTGATCGGAAGTCTGGCAGCGTTTTTGGCCCTAAAAATCATGAAAAAAGCACCGGACGGAAAGCCGGATTGAAGAAAAGTGGAAAGAACAGGAAACGAAGTGACTTGGATCCATTAGGATGTATATTACAGCCTGCATCTTGCGAAAGTCGGCTGGACTGGTTATGTATGTGGCGGCGATGATGCTATTGCAGGTACTACAGACCTTTGTAAACGTATTGAAGCCATGAAGATTAAACTGGTGAAAAAAGGAGAGGAAGCACCTTCTACATCAGGAATAACTTATGTTCAGGGATATAACAGCAGCGACTTTTATTATTCCGGACAGATACAGGGATCAGGAAAGACTGGCAATATAGCACAGGGCGGTGTAGTTGGTACCACTGGTAAAAGCAAACGTCTGAAGGGCATCACTTTATATCTGAATCAGAATGTAGATGCAGTGAATCAGCCAAAAGGGTCGATTCAATATGCGTCATATCTGTCTGGTACAGGCTGGACCGGATGGTCTGAAACTGGTGAATTTTCAGGATCAGCAGATGGATCGCATGGAATGGAAGCTGTTAAGATTAAACTAACCGGTGATCTTTCTAAGTATTATGATGTATATTATCGTACGTATGTACAGAAATATGGCTGGCTTGGATGGGCTAAGAA
>CAKRWZ010000097.1 GCA_934418295.1 uncultured Mediterraneibacter sp. | reverse complement strand
CCATCGGATTTTTTTGCTGGAATCAGGCAACAAAATGGATCGGAGCGATCAAAACCAGTGTATATATTTATGTATCGCCCATCGTAACGCTTGTGTTATCCATCTTTGTTCTGCATGAAAAAATGACACCGGTTTCGGTTATCGGTTCTGTCTTGATTCTTATCGGTCTGGCAGTGTCCCAGAAAAATCAAAAGGACAGAAAGAAAAAAGCGATTTTTGTATAAAAATATATAAGAGATTGTGAGAAAAGCTCTGTGAATAAATAAGATTCGGGAGTATTTCAAAGTCCGTGTAAACCTCCAGACTGATGTAAAATAAAATTACTCAGTTTGGAGGTTTTTGTACCGGTTTAAGCAGCTAGATGCCCTGCTCTTGTTTTAGACGTTCTTGCTTATTGTCCGGAAATTTCACTTCTATGGTGGTGCCGTTTTCCGAGCTTTCTTTTACTCGGGCGGAGCCGCCGTGCAGGCGGGCGATTTCCCACACCAGAGAAAGTCCCAGACCTACGCCGCCATACTCGCGGCTGCGGGATTTATCTACACGAAAAAAGGGCTGGAAGATGCTGCGTTGAAACTCTTTGGGGATACCGCAGCCGGTATCGCTTACGCAAACTGAAAATTCTGTTGGTGTCTGGAGGACAGAGACGTGTACTGAGCCGTTAGGGCGGTTGTATTTGATGGCGTTTTCTGTCAGGTTGAACAGCAGCCGGTAGAGTAGTGTGTCGCTGCCGGTTATGACACCGTCACCTTCCCGCTCCAGAGAGATACCATTTTTTTCTGCTAGTGGTGCAAGATCGGTAAAGATTTCTTCGATCAGTGGCGCAAGCTGGATTTGTTCGTTTTGCGTTACTTGCTGCAGATTGCTCATTTCTAGCAATGTTTTGGTCATTTGCGTCAGTCGTTCGGTCTGTTCTTGCAGCAATGAGAGAAATGCTGCTGTCTCCGGCAGTACATCGGGATGCTCTGCAGAGAACAGCTCCAGCTGCGCCTGCATCAAAGCAAGAGGCGTGCGCAGTTCGTGCGCTGCATTGCCGGTAAACTGGCGCTGGGCTGCAAAGGCATTATTCAGCCTTTCCAGCATCTGGTTAAAAGAGTGGCTGAGCTGCCGGAATTCCGGCAGCTCATTCTCGTTAATGTGCATGTCTGCCAGATTGTTCGATTGTACTTTTTCTACCTGTGCAGCGAAGCTGCGGAGGGGTTTCAGAGCCCGTCCGCTGACGAAATAGGCCAGAATCCCGCTGAATATCGTTATGGCCGCGGTAATGTACCAGTTTGTCAGACAGAATTCTTCTTGAGCCCCATGAATGACTATGGTAAGATCCTGCTCCGGGTCTGCCGTCTCAGGATTGAAAAAGGCCGGCTCACCGTCAGTAGTGTAGTCCTGGAGGGACTCCCCGATGGAATCCATATAATGAATGCCCGAGAAACAGAGCAGCAGCTTCATGGCCATGCAGGTAATACCGATCAGGAGAGATGTCATCAGCGTGATGCGCCATTGCAGGGAAAGTTTTTTCATATTTTTTCGCCTCCCATTATATAGCCTTCTCCGATACGGTTGCGGATGGGATCATAGCCCAGCGCGGCGCGGAGCTTTTTACGCAGGGCAGAAATATGGACACGGATAGAGTTACTGAAATTATCTACGCTGTTGTCCCAGACGTGGTCTATCAGTTCCTCCTGACTTACAGGACGTCCTTGATGTATCATCAGATATTCTAAAATCCCGGTTTCTTTACGGGTCAGTGTGAAGGATTGCTCATTGACAGCAGCAGTGCGGGAACGGGTGTCAAAGGTCAGCCGTCCACAGGTCAGCAGCACATCTGGCTGGATAAATTGCCGCAGAGTCAGACTACGGATGCGCGCCTCTAATTCGGCCAGATGAAAAGGCTTTGCCAGATAATCATTTGCTCCGGCGTCCAGTCCTTTTACCTTGTCTTCTACCTCGCCGCGGGCAGAGAGAATCAGCACTCGGGTCTCTCGGTCATTTTGCCGCAGGGTGCGCAGCACAGTCATACCATCTTTGCCGGGGAGATTCAGATCCAGAAGTATCAAATCATAGCATTCCACATCCAGCAGTTCCAATGCTCTTTTCCCGTCGTAGCAGTAGTCCACGCTGTAAGACAGACGCCGCAGACTGCGGACGATAGTCTCGCACAGGGCACGTTCGTCTTCAATTACTAAAAGGTGCATGAAAGCCCTCCTCTTTTTTCTTGATTTTTTCTTTTTTATTTCTTCCTTTTGGTGTTGTTTTTATTATAGCAAAGGCAGATAAAGTTTGTGTTAAATTTTTGTTCTTAACAGAGACTTTAACCTTCCTGCGCTATGATAGGGGCAGAAAAAAGGAAAGGGTGAAAAAATGAGTTGTGTAAAAAAGACGGCGGCGCAAGTCGTATTGCTGATTGCCGGAACGGCCATGCTGTGTTTTGGCATCTGGCGTGGAGAGGCAGTAACCGTGCTGAGTAAAGCAATTAAATTATGTTTGGAGTGTGTGGGAATTGGGTAAAAAAGGATCAGGAGTATCACAGATTTTGTTTCGTTTCCGGGGCTGGATCCAGGCAGGAGCAACTTTACTGACGAATCTGCATCTGCCGAATTTTCTAAAAGGCAGACTTTATCAGGGAACCGGAAAAACGATATGTGTGCCGGGGTTGAACTGCTATTCTTGTCCGGCGGCCTCAGGAGCCTGTCCCATCGGGGCATTTCAGGCAGTGGTGGGGTCATCGAAATTCAGCTTTTCGTATTATATTACAGGCCTTCTCATTCTTTTGGGGGTTTTGCTTGGACGTTTTATCTGCGGTTTTCTGTGCCCCTTCGGCTGGTTTCAGGAGCTGCTGCACAAAATCCCCATCAAAAAGATTTCCACAAAGAGGCTGAAGCATCTGACATATCTCAAATACGTTGTTTTGCTGGGAATGGTATTTTTGCTGCCGGTGTTTGTGGTAAACGAGGTAGGAATGGGGGATCCGTTCTTCTGCAAATACCTCTGCCCGCAGGGCGTACTGGAAGGGGCGATCCCGCTGTCCATTGCTAATTCGGGGATCCGGGCGGCTCTGGGGACATTGTTTACCTGGAAATTCAGTATTTTGCTGGCAGTGATTGTGCTGAGCATGGTGTTTTACCGCCCGTTCTGCAAGTGGATATGTCCGCTGGGGGCATTTTATGCGCTGCTTAGTAAGGTGTCTCTTTTCCAGATGAAAGTGGATGCGGATAAATGCATCTCCTGTGGAAAATGTGCCAGAGCCTGTAAGATGGATGTGGATGTAACAAAAACACCTAACCATGCCGAGTGTATCCGCTGTGGGATGTGTATCCGAGCCTGCCCGACGAATGCGGTGAGATTTTGCTATGGCTTTGGGAACGGGAAAGAAGGGAAAAGGTTATTGCAGCAAAAAAATAACGAGAACAAAACGGTAACAAAATAAAAACAAAAATAAAACAATACGAGTAGGAGGAAAGAAACATGAATGTAAAAAAACTATTGACAATGGTGCTGGCACTCTCAATGCTTGTGCTGTCTTTGGCAGCCTGTGCTGTGAAAGACAAAGATGAAACGGAAGGGATGGACAATGAACCGAAGAACGCGGAGGAAGCAATCGCCATGCATAAGAAACTGATGGCGCAGGAAAATGCAATTCTGGAAGAAAACAAAGAGCTTTGGGAAAAGGTTTTTATGGAGGCAGACAAGGGGATGACTATGCAGGAGGATGGCAAAAACTATGGAGATTTTCTGCTTAAAACCATCGACTCTGCAAAGGATCAGTTTACAGCAGACGAACTAAAGCTTCTCCGGAGTGAGGCGGAAAAAATCCGCGATATCGAAAATAAGCTGACGATGCTGGAGAAAAAATATCCGGAGGCAGCTGAAAAGTCCCTTGACAGCGATATGAGCATACCTGCAGACGGCGACAAGAGTATGATACCCGACAACAGCAGTACACAGAAGTTTCCGGCCTTTGAAGGAAAGGATCTGGACGGGAATGAGGTAAAGAGTGATAAGCTGTTCTCCGGGAATGCGGTGACGGTGGTAAATTTCTGGTTTACTACCTGTGGACCATGCGTGAGCGAGCTTTCTGAATTGGATGCTTTGCACAAGGAGCTTGTGAAAAAAGGCGGTGCGCTCATCGGGGTCAACTCTTTCACACTGGATGGTGAGAAAATGGCAATTTCCGAAGCAAAGGACGTGCTGAAGAAAAAAGGGGCAGCCTATCAGAATGTGTATTTTGCTTCCGACAGTGAAGCAGGAAAATTCACCGAGGATTTATATGCTTATCCCACTACTTATGTAGTTGACCGCAACGGCAATATCGTCGGTGATCCCATTGTAGGCGCTGTTACCGACAAGTCTCAGATGGAAGCATTGAAAGCTCTCATTGATAAGGCTCTTGCTGCTGATAAGAGCTAAGTGCGGATTAATATCCTGAAAAAGGAGGGAAATACCATGTACCGGAAAGAGTTGCCGCTTCTCCTTGTTTCTGTATTACTGCTGAGTGGCTGCGCCTCAGGGCAGAAGCATAAGAGTATGATGCAGGAAAAGGAAACGAAAGAGAATGAGTATATGGATACAACGGAAAATGTAATTTACCTGGCCGGTGGCTGCTTCTGGGGCATGGAGCACCTGATGCAGTCAATCCCGGGCGTTCTGGATGCTCAAAGTGGTTACGCCAATGGAACCTGTGAGAAAGATGCGGATTATCAAACAGTCTGCAAAGGGAATACAGGCTTCAGGGAAACTGTACGGGTGGAGTATGATCCGGAGCAGGTAAGTCTTGATGCTTTGCTGTTAGCTTATTTTTACGTCATTGATCCAACGGCAAAGAACCGGCAAGGCAACGATATCGGAAGTCAGTATCAGACCGGAGTTTATTATACCAACGACAGAACGAAGGAGACAGTAGAGCGCATTGCAGAAATTGAGCAGAGCCGCAGTGAAAAATTTTTTGTAGAAATCGGTCCGCTTAAAAATTATTATCCGGCTGAGGAATATCACCAAAATTATTTGGAGAAAAATCCGGGCGGTTACTGTCACATTCCAAGAGCAGAGATGGAGCTCTTTTCCAAGCAACGCATCGATCCGGGTGATTACAAAAAGCCTGCGGCAGAGATTGTCCGGGACAGGCTGACAAAGGAGCAGTACTATGTCACACAGGAAAATGGTACGGAGCGTGCTTTTACCGGTGCATTCTGGAATCAGTTTGAGCAAGGAATTTATGTGGATATCGTTACCGGCGAACCACTTTTTTCTTCCACGGATAAATTTGAGAGCAGCTGTGGCTGGCCCGCTTTTACAAAACCGATTGAGAAACCTGCCGTGGTAGAAATGGAAGATTTAAGCCACGGAATGCACCGCACGGAGGTGCGCAGCCGGGCCGGCAATTCCCACCTCGGTCATGTGTTTTTCGGAGATTGGGAATCCCCCAATGGC
>CAKRWZ010000096.1 GCA_934418295.1 uncultured Mediterraneibacter sp. | reverse complement strand
AGGAAACAGCAAAGGAAAGGATGGTTACAAAATGGGACTTTTGACATTTAAAGGCGGTGTTCACCCAAATGATGGGAAAAGCCTGGCAAAAGATCAGCCGATCAAAGAATTGTTGCCAAAAGGCGAGTTGCGATATCCCTTATCTCAGCACATAGGCGCGCCGGCCAGTCCTGTTGTAAAAGTGGGAGATTATGTATTAAAAGGCCAGAAGATTGCGGAAGCAGGCGGTTTTGTGTCAGCACCGGTACATGCCAGTGTATCAGGTACCGTAAAAGCGATAGGCCCTCATTTTAATGCGACGGGAAGCAAGGTGGACTGCATCGTGGTTGAGAATGACGGTGAGTATAAAGAAGTAGAGTATGTTCCGGCAAAACTGGAAGATTTATCCAAGGAAGAGATCCTTGAGAAGATCGGTGAAGCCGGTATCGTAGGTATGGGTGGAGCAGGTTTTCCGGCAAAGGTAAAGCTTTCTCCGAAGGAGCCGGAAAAGATCGACTATGTGATCGCAAACTGTGCGGAGTGTGAGCCGTATATCACGGCAGATTACAGAAGAATGCTGGAAAACACAGAAGAACTAATCAACGGTATGCGGGTCGTTCTGAAGCTGTTTGACAATGCAAAAGCAATCTTCGGTGTGGAAAATAATAAAAAAGATTGTATCGAAATTCTGAGGGAAGCGACAAAAGACGAGCCGCGAATGGAAGTAAAGGCACTTCAGACGAAGTATCCGCAGGGCTCAGAGCGTCAGCTGATCTATGCGACGACAAGAAGAGCCATCAATTCCGGAATGCTTCCGGCAGATGCAGGCTGTGTAGTAGATAACGTGGAAACATTGATTGCCATAAACAATGCAGTGCTCTGCGGACGACCTTCTATGGAAAGAGTCGTGACAGTCAGTGGTGATGCAGTAAATGAGCCGGGCAATTACCGTGTGTTGTTCGGAACCAGCCACCAGGAACTGATCGACGCTGCAGGCGGTTTTAAAGAAGAACCGGAAAAACTGATCTCCGGTGGTCCGATGATGGGATTTGCCATGTTTACCATTGATGTGCCGGTAACCAAAACAACTTCTTCCATTCTTGCTTTTCAGAAGGATGAAATCGCAAAACAGCCGGAAAGTCCATGTATCAACTGCGGACGCTGTGTGGAAGTCTGTCCGGACAGACTCGTGCCTTCACGTCTGGCTGATTATGCAAAGAGACATGACAGCGGTATGTTTGAAAAATGGAACGGTATGGAATGCATAGAGTGCGGATGCTGTAGCTATGTATGTCCGGCAAAGAGACCACTGAAACAGTCAATCGGCTCGATGAAAAAAATCGTGCTGGCTGAGCGTAAGAAAAAGTAGAAGAGGTGAATGACATGGGAGAAAAGAATAATATATCAGCATCACCGCATATTCGTGACAGAATCACCAGCAGCAACATCATGCTGATGGTATTGATCGCATTGATGCCTGCCACTTTTTTTGGAATTTACAATTTCGGAACGGATGCTTTTCTGCTGATCGTCTGTACGACTGCAGCTGCAGTGCTGTCAGAATATCTGTATGAAAAACTGATGCATAAACCGATCACGATCGGAGACTTCAGTGCGGCCGTTACCGGTTTGCTTCTGGCGTTGAACCTGCCTCCGACACTCCCGATCTGGATGGGAATTTTGGGCGCAGTGTTTGCGATCATTGTGGTAAAACAGCTGTTTGGCGGTCTGGGACAGAACTTCATGAACCCGGCACTGGCAGCAAGATGTTTCCTTTTGATTTCTTTCACAAAGAAAATGACTTATTTTGTTTATGACGGAGTGACCGGAGCTACACCTCTGGCAGAGCTGAAAGCCGGAAAAACGGTAGATACGATGAGCATGCTGGTCGGTAATATCCGAGGAACCATCGGTGAGACCTCGGTGATCGCTATCATGATCGGCGCGATCTTCCTGCTTCTGATGGGTGTGATCGATCTTCGGATCCCGGGTACATATATCGTAACGTTTGTAATTTTTGTCAGTATTTTCGGCGGACACGGTTTTGATCCTTATTATATTACCGCACAGCTTTGCGGAGGCGGATTGATGCTTGGCGCATGGTTTATGGCAACAGATTATGTGACTTCTCCGATCACAAAGACCGGGCAGATCATATACGGAATATGTCTGGGACTTTTGACCGGTTTGTTCCGTATCTTCGGATCGTCTGCAGAAGGTGTATCCTATGCGATCATCTTCAGTAACCTGCTTGTTCCGTTGATCGAGCGTGTTACAATTCCAAAACCGTTCGGAAAAGGAGGCGAAAGATAATGAATAAAATCATTAAAAACGCTGTCATTCTTACGGTGATCACACTGGTTTCCGGCCTTGCACTGGGCGCGGTATACGAGATCACCAAAGAACCGATCCAGAAAGCGCAGGAGAAAACAAAACAGACTGCATATAAAAAGGTACTTCCGGACGGAAAAACCTTTGAGACAGACGCAGATTTTAAAGAGAGCGATGCTGAAAAAATCTTAAAGAAAGCCGGATTGACCAACGATGTGATCAATGAGGTGGCTGAAGCAAAGGATGCTTCCGGTGAGACCGTCGGCTATGTGATCACGGTTACTTCTAAAGAAGGATACGGCGGAGATATCAAGATCGCGACCGGTATCGACACAGACGGTACGGTACAGGGAATATCCATCCTTTCCATTTCCGAGACGGCGGGTCTTGGTATGGAAGCAAAAAATGAATCCTTCCAGAAACAGTTCCAAGGCAAGAATGTAGAACAGTTCAAGTATACAAAATCCGGTGCAAAATCCGATGATGAGATCGATGCCCTGAGCGGAGCTACGATCACAACGAATGCTGTGACCAACAACGTAAACTCAGCACTTGCATATTATTATGCAGTTTTGGGAGGAGGTAATACAAATGAATAGATGTCTGGAAAGACTTTATAATGGAATTATCAAAGAAAATCCGACCTTTGTGCTGGTGCTTGGAATGTGTCCGACTTTGGCGGTTACGACGTCGGCCATCAACGGAATCGGAATGGGACTTTCCACAACAGCCGTTCTGGTCATGTCCAACATGCTGATTTCCATGCTGCGTAAGATTATTCCGGACAGCGTGCGTATGCCGGCCTTCATCGTTGTAGTGGCATCTTTTGTTACCGTTGTAGATTTCCTGCTGCAAGGATTTGTTCCGGATCTTTATGATTCCCTGGGACTTTATATCCCGCTGATCGTTGTAAACTGTATCATCCTTGGCCGTGCAGAAAGCTATGCTTCCAAAAACCCGGTAATTCCGTCCATTTTCGACGGACTTGGAATGGGACTTGGATTTACGGTCAGCCTGACGTGTATCGGTCTGGTGAGAGAGATCCTTGGTTCCGGTGCGGCTTTTGGTGTAAAGATCATGCCATCTTCTTATGAACCAATCACAATTTTTGTCATGGCTCCGGGTGCATTTTTCGTATTGGCGTTCCTGACAGCATTGCAGAATAAAGTAAAGACGAAAAAACACGGAAAGATTTCCGAGTGCGGGGCAGATTGTTCTTGCTGCGGAAATAAATCTTGTGCCGGTCATTTCTTTAATATGACGGAGGATCCGTCTGTTTCCGTAGAGGCCGCTGCAAAAGCTGCCGATAAGGCAAAGGAAGCCAAACAGGAAACAAAAACAGAAGAAAATAAGGAACAGGAGGCAGAGAAGAAATGAAAGTATTGACAGACTTATTATTGATTGCGATCGGTTCTGCGCTGGTAAACAACGTCGTGCTCAGTCAGTTTCTGGGACTGTGTCCGTTCCTTGGAGTTTCCAAGAAAGTAGAGACTGCTGCCGGAATGGGCGGAGCGGTTATCTTCGTTATCACACTTTCTTCCTTCTGTACGGGAGAAATTTACAAACACATTCTGAAACCACTGGGCTTTGATTATCTGAAAACCATCGTGTTCATTCTGGTCATTGCCTGTCTGGTACAGTTTGTAGAGATGTTTTTGAAAAAATGTATGCCGCCGCTTTACAATGCGTTGGGCGTGTATCTTCCGTTGATCACAACCAACTGTGCAGTACTTGGTGTAGCGCTGACAAA
Organism: uncultured Mediterraneibacter sp.; assembly: GCA_934418295.1. Lineage (GTDB taxonomy): Bacteria > Bacillota > Clostridia > Lachnospirales > Lachnospiraceae > Mediterraneibacter_A. The sequence goes on along the minus strand of CAKRWZ010000096.1, from coordinate 1,644 downwards.
CGTACAGAAAGAGTACAAAGTGTATGAAGGCGTTGTAAACGGTTTTGCCACGGCTGTCGGCTTTACGATCGCCATCGTGATTATGGCAGGTATCCGTGAAAAAACAGAGCATAATGATTTTCCGGAGGCTTTCAAAGGTTCAGCAATGACACTTTTGACAGCTGGACTGATGTCCATCGCCTTCATCGGATTTTCAGGATTGATATAGGAGGGCACAGCTATGAGTATTTATGGTATTTTGGTGGCGACGGCCATTGTAGGCGGTACCGGTCTCTTTATCGGTGTGTTCCTCGGTATTGCCGGAAAGAAATTTGCAGTAAAAGTGGATCCCAGAGAAGAAGCGATCCTGGATGTCCTTCCGGGAAATAACTGCGGAGGCTGCGGTTATCCGGGATGTTCCGGTCTGGCTGCTGCGATCGTAAAGGGCGAAGCAGAAGTAAGCGGATGTCCGGTGGGCGGAGCTCCGGTGGCTGCCAAAGTCGGTGAGATCATGGGGATCGATGCCGGAGAACAGGTGCGGATGGTTGCATTCGTGGCTTGTGCCGGAACCTGTGAAAATGCCGGAACGGATTATGAATATCAGGGATTGGAAGACTGTTCCATGATGTCTTTTGTACAGAACGGCGGACCGAAGAAATGTGCATATGGATGCCACGGATACGGAGATTGCGTAAGAGCGTGTCCGTTCAATGCAATCCATGTGATCGACGGGATCTCTGTTGTGGACAAGGAGGCTTGCAAGGCTTGCGGTAAATGTGTAGCGGCCTGTCCGAAACATTTGATCTCTCTGGTTCCTTATGATCAGAAGTTCTTTGTACAGTGCAGTTCCTGTGACAAAGGAAAAGATGTGATGCAGGCTTGTAAAGTAGGCTGTATCGGCTGTAAGATCTGTGAAAAAACCTGTAAGTTTGATGCGATCCATGTGGAAAACAATATCGCAAAGATCGATTACGAGAAATGTAAGAATTGCGGAGCATGTGCAATAAAATGTCCGAAGAAGATCATACACAAACTCGCATAAAACAGCATATCAACAGATAAAAGAAAATAAGAAAGAACGGAAAATGGGTGATTCTCGGAATTACCCTTTTCTTTTTGAATGGCGACGAGGAAAATGCGGCATGCAAGCATGGCAGCATTTGACGACCGCTGATCAGCGAATAAAACTCGCAAAGCGTGTTTTATCGCTGTTGCCAAGCATACGACAAAAAGGTCCAGTGGACCTTTTTTAGTGGTGATAAGGAAAATACGGCAGCCGGGTGGTTTTAAGGAGTTAAATGATCGGAGTAGTGCAGGGCATAGTCGGAAGTTACAAAAATAGCTTCTACATTTTCTGTGTTGTTGATCAGTTCCATCCCTTTTTCCAGACCCAGAGCATAGCAGATGGTACTCAGCGCATCTCCGTCGGTGGAGAGATCTGAAACGATGGTGACTTCTAAAAGGTCATTTTGATAAGGATAACCAGTCTTGGGATCTAAAATATGGTGATAGATGATGCCGTCCTTTTCAAAATAACGCTCATAATTTCCGGAAGATACGACGGACCGGTCCTGAACCTCCAGAGTGGTGATGGTCTCGTTTTGTTCTGCAAAAGGCTTTTGGATCCCGATGGTAAATTTGCTTCCGTCCGGTTTGCCGCCGATA
>CAKRWZ010000095.1 GCA_934418295.1 uncultured Mediterraneibacter sp. | reverse complement strand
TTTTTACTTATTAGTCCTGAGCAATGATTTCTTTTTTGTTGTAAGATCCGCAAGCCTTACAAACTCTGTGAGGCATCATCAGCTCTCCGCACTTGCTGCATTTTACAAGATTCGGAGCACTCATCTTCCAATTTGCTCTTCTTTTGTCTCTTCTGGCTTTGGATGATTTATTTTTTGGACAGATCGACACGGGTTACACCTCCTTAAATTTCTCAAAAACTTCGCGGATAGCCGACATTCTCAGATCAGACCCTTCTTCTTCGCACATACACGGACCTTCATTCAGATTCTTTCCGCATTTGCTGCATATACCCTTGCATTCTTTTCTGCAGAGAACCTTCATGGGCCATTCCGTCAGTATGCCGCTGTAAAGCAATAGATCTACATCCAGATGATATCCGTCGATATAGTTCGATTCATCTAATCCTTCTATCAGTTCCGCGTCCGTTTTTCCCAGATCAACCCGTCTTTCAAAATCCAGATTAAAATCATATCTGACATCTTCAAGACATCGGGCGCATGGTATATACACCGAAATATCAGCTGTAACCCGGATCTGCAGTTCTCTGTCTTTCACATGCTCCACTCGGATATGTGCCTGTCCCTTTTCTGCGACAGGATAACTCTGAGACTGCACCCGCACTGCCTCTATCTCCACATCTGCCATCTGGTCAAGCGGTCTGTGCTGTTCTGATAATACGTCTGATAGGTTTAAAAGCATACAACTTCTCCTAATCATACCTAAACTATTATATCATGGTATGCCCGGTTGTCAATAAAAATTTTACTCTTATTTTACCAAAGCTGCGGTTTCTCTTGCGATCGCAAGCTCTTCGTTTGTCGGAACAACGTATACGTTTACTTTGGAATCCGGTGTGCTGATCCGGATCTCCTGACCACGTGTTTTGTTTGCTTCCTCATCCAAAGTAATACCAAGATATCCAAGATATTTGCATACCATACTGCGGATGACGGAATCATTTTCACCGATACCTGCAGTAAATGCGATATTATCAACACCGTTCATAGCTGTTACATAGCTTCCGATGAATTTTGCAACTTTATATGAGAAGGTTTCCTGTGCCAAAATCGCCTTGTCGTTTCCGTTTGCCGCTTCTATCTCCAGATCACGGAAGTCGCTGGAAAGGTTGTCGGAAATACCGAGAACTCCTGAATGTTTGTTCAGAACATCCAATACTTCTTCGATGCTGAGATTTTCTTTCTCTGCGATAAACTCCATGATCGCCGGATCGATCGCTCCGCTTCGTGTTCCCATGATCAGTCCGTCCAGAGGAGTGAATCCCATGGTTGTATCAACAGATTTTCCGTTTTCTACAGCACACACGCTTGCTCCGTTTCCAAGATGGCATACGATGGTTTTTGCCTGGTCATAAGGCATGCCTACGATCTCTGCGATCCGTTTGGATACATAGCTGTGGCTTGTACCGTGGAAACCGTAACGTCTGATGTGATATTTTTCATAATATTTGTAAGGAATTCCGTAGATGTATGCTTTCGGCGGCATCGTCTGGTGGAAAGCCGTATCAAATACTGCTACCATCGGTGCATTCGGAAGCAAGTCACGGCACACATTGATACCTGTGATATTTGCCGGATTGTGCAACGGAGCCAATTCAACACAAGCTTCGATCTCTTTGATCACATCGTCTGTGATCAAAGTTGCTTCTGAGAATTTTTCTCCTCCGTGTACAACACGATGTCCGACTGCCTGGATATCATCCGGATGTTTTACAACGCCGGTATCCTTATCTGTCAATGCTTCCACAACGTACTGCATTGCTTCTGTATGTGTCGGCATCGGCTTTTCCTCTTTGATCTTTTCTCCTCCTGCCGGCTGGTAGGTAAAGGATCCGCTGATTCCGATTCGCTCGCAAATACCTTTTGCAAGGACCTTTTCTGTAGCAGAATCGATCAGCTGGAATTTCAATGATGAACTTCCACAGTTAATTACCAAAATATTCATGTGTTATCTCCTCCCTGGACTGTTTGACGACAATTTTTTAAGAACAGTTTTACCTTCTATCACTGTCTCCTGATGTTATGCACTATTATGCATCATATCAGAAAATATTATAGCCTAATTTTTTTTTGTATACAAGGTGTTTTATGTCTATTTTTTCGTACAACCTTGATTTTATATTGTATTTTTTAATAGTTTTGTTGTATAATATATACAAAGAAGTGCAATAATTATACGTTATTTAATTAACAATATCCATTTCCGGAGGTTCTATGAAAATCGTCGGGCTAATCGCCGAATACAATCCTTTTCACAACGGACATTTATATCATATTCAAAAGGCCAAAGAGCTCACCGGGGCTGATCTGGCTGTTGTTGTCATGAGCGGAGATTTTGTGCAACGAGGTGCCCCTGCTCTCCTTCCGAAGCATCTGCGCGCGGCTATGGCTTTGTCCGGAGGTGCTGATGCTGTATTTGAGCTGCCTGTATGCTATGCCACCGGAAGTGCCGAGCTTTTTGCGGAAGGTGCCGTTTCTCTTTTACAGCAGCTGGGCGTCGTAGACTGTCTCTGTTTCGGCTGCGAATGCGGAGAGCTCTCTGCGTTGGAAAAGATCGCCCATATCCTGGCCGAGGAACCCGACTCCTACCGTCAACACCTGAAAGCCTTCTTGAAAAGCGGAATGCGTTTTCCGCTGGCCCGCCAAAAAGCACTGGAGCATTATCTTGGCCAGGAGACATTCGGTTCCCTTTTATCGCTTCCCAACAACATTCTTGGAATTGAATATTTGAAGGCTTTATACCGTATGGACAGTTCCATCCGGCCACACGCTCTCCAGCGGGTGCATTCCGGCTACCATGACCAGGAACTGCAGACCGACTCCAGTTCTGCCTCCGCTATCCGAAACACTATTTTTTCTTCCTGCAATGCGCGTACATTTTCACAGCAGACCAATTGGAACGCCACTTCTTTGGAAAGCCAAATGCCGTCCTCTTGCCTTGCTATTTTAAAAGAACAGTATCAGAAACAGTTTCCGGTGCATCCGGATTTCTTTTCATTGCTGATCAAATCAACTCTTCTGCACTACAGCGCAAGGGAGCTGGAACAATTTCAGGATCTCAGCCCGGATCTTTCCAACCGAATCATGCGGCAGCTTCCGGCTTTTCTCCAATATGAACAATTCTGTGACCGGATCACGACCAAAGAATTGACCCATACCAGGATCAGCCGTGCCCTGATCCACATCCTTCTGGACATTAAAAAAGAGGATATCCGCTCTTATACCCGCCAAGGCTATCACGAATATGCCCGTCTTCTCGGTTTTCGCACAAACAGCCGCGGGATTCTGACAGAGATCCACAAAAAAAGCACTTTAAAGCTGGTTACAAAATCCTCAGATCATTTTCAGCTTTCGTCTTTTGGACGCCACATGCTAAAAAAAGATGTGTTTGCAGCCGATCTGTATGAATCCGTCATCACAGACCGCTATAACACACCTTTTCTTTCCGATTTTCAAAAACAAATCATCAAGTTTTAATTGTAATATCAGCCAGACTGACTATTCGAAAGCCGATCACAATCTTTCCATGCAGGTCACGCCCACCGAACCGGGACCTGTATGGCAGCTGACGCTCAAAGACAACGGATTTTGCAGGATCTGATATCCCGGAAACTGTTCTTCCATCTCCTGACGCCAGTTCTGCACCGCATCTTCAGAACTACTGTATGCCAATCCAAGCACCATGTTTTTCCCTGCAAATCTCGTTTCCAGATCTTCACGGATTGCACGGTACATCGTTCTTTTGGCCGCTTTAACCCCACGCACTTTTGCATAAGAATCCAATTTTTCTCCCTGGATCTGCAAGACCGGTTTTAAGTTCAGCACAGTTCCCAGAGCAGCTGCAGCCGGTGTAATCCTTCCGCCCTTTTTCAGATATTTCAGTGTATCTACCATCAGATAAATACTGGATACCATTTTTTCCCGTTCCAAAATTTCTTTGATCTCTTCCGCATTTTTTCCCTGTTCTGCCAAGTGTATTGCGTCGTACACCGACTGTTCCTGGGTTACGGAAATCCTCTGATTGTTTACCACCTGCACTTTACCGTCATAATCCCGGGCCAGCATAGCTGCCGTCTCAAAAGAACCGCTCAGGCCGCTGGACATCGGGATATACACGATTTCTTCATACTCTTTTAAAGCTGTGTCCCACATCTCCATCACATTTACCGGAGACGGCTGTGAAGTCGATATTTCACAGTCGGAAGCTAATTTCTCATAAAATGCTTCCCGGCTCAGAGTGATATCCTCAAAATAAAGTTTCTCATCTATATAAAACGGCATCGGTAAAACATAGATTCCCAGTTCTTTCCCTGCTTTCTGTGTGATTCCGCTGTTGCTGTCCGTCATAACTGCGACTTTTCCCATATATTTGTCTCGCTTTCTGTACTAACCTTTGTGTGTTTTCTGAAGGCAATTCGTTCCGCTCTTTTCGGACTGCTCCGGCCTTTCTGACTTCTTAATTGGATTTAGTTTTTAAAGCTGTGGATCGGCGCCGGGATCCTTCCCTCTCTCTGTATAAACGCTTCACAGCTGAAAGTGTTCACCGGCATAATCGGCGCATATCCGAGAAGTCCGCCGAATTCTGCCATTTCTCCCACGTCTTTTCCGATCACCGGGATCAGACGAACTGCCGTCGTCTTCTGGTTGACCATGCCGATCGCCATTTCATCTGCTATGATACCTGAGATCGTGGCAGCACTGGTATCTCCCGGAATTGCGATCATATCCAGTCCCACCGAACAAACACAGGTCATTGCCTCCAGTTTTTCGATGGACAATGCGCCTTCGTTTACGGCATCGATCATTCCCTGGTCCTCACTGACCGGAATAAAGGCGCCGCTCAACCCGCCGACGTAAGAAGATGCCATAACACCGCCTTTTTTCACCTGGTCATTCAACAATGCAAGTGCTGCCGTCGTACCCGGTGCCCCTGCCCGCTCCAGGCCAATCTCTTCCAAAATCTCTGCCACACTGTCCCCTACTGCCGGTGTAGGCGCCAGAGAAAGATCCACGATTCCAAAAGGAATCCCCAGCCGTTTCGACGCTTCTCCTGCCACCAGCTGTCCGACTCTGGTCACTTTAAAGGCTGTCTTTTTGATGGTCTCGCAAAGCACCTCAAAGCCCTCGCCCCGCACTTTTTCCAAGGCCTTCTTTACCACGCCCGGACCGCTGACTCCTACGTTGATCACGGCATCAGCCTCCGTCACGCCGAGAAACGCTCCCGCCATAAAAGGATTGTCATCCGGCGCGTTACAAAAGATCACCAGTTTGCTGCATCCGCAGCTGTCCTGCTCTTTTGTCTCCTCTGCCGCTTCCTTTACCATTTGTCCGCAGAGGCGGACTGCGTCCATATTTATACCACATTTTGTAGATCCCACATTTACAGAGCTACATACACGTTCTGTTTTGGCAAGTGCCTGCGGGATCGAACGGATCAGATTTTCCTCACTTTTGGTCATTCCTTTGCTGACCAGTGCAGAATAACCGCCGATAAAATTAACGCCGGTCTGCTTTGCCGCACGGTCCAGCGTCTCCGCCAGCGTCACAAAATCTTCCGGCGTTTTGCAGGCAGATGCACCCACCAAAGAAATCGGCGTTACCGAAATCCGCTTGTTTACGATCGGGATCCCGAATTCCGCTTCAATCTCCTCACCAATTTTCACCAGGTCTTTTGCCGTTTCTGTGATTTTTTTGTATATCTTCTGATTCAGTTTTTCCAGATCTGCAGTCATAGTTTCTGCCAGTTCAGTGAGTCTTGTA
>CAKRWZ010000094.1 GCA_934418295.1 uncultured Mediterraneibacter sp. | reverse complement strand
CGCGTGCTTGAGCCGCAGCGGGAGCACGGCACCATTCGCATCGAGGTCCCCTTCAAGCTCACTGTGAAGAAGACCGGAGAAATGGCACCCGGCAAAGAAACCTTCAAGTTTGTTATTGAAGATTTTGGCGCTACCACCGACTATGTGCTGATTCAGGATACCATTGAGACTGAAGGCGAAAAGACTTATAAGGGTAAATTCGTATTCACAATCAAAGAGAATCAGGCAGGAAATTTGTCTGAGGGCTTCGTTATCCGTCAGGCCAAGGGAAATGCGAAAGGCTGGACTTACGACGAGACAAAGTTCTATGCGATACCGATATTTGTAGATAGCTACACCAATGTTGCAGACTGGACTTTCTGCAAGTTTGACGAGAACGGAGAACTTGACTACAGAAACCCGATTGAAGAAATTGGCTTCACCAACAGCTATAGCGCCAAGAAGCCGGTGACTCCTCCTGCACCGAAGAATCCTCCTGCACCGAAAAAGTCTAAGACGCCCAAGACCGGTGACAGCAGCGGAATGAGCCTTTGGATCACTCTGCTGTTGGCAGCAGGCGCTACTGTGACAGGAACCACACTGTATTCTCGCAAAAAGAGAGAAAATAACCGATAATATCGGAAAGCAAATCCGAAAGATTTAAGCAAAGGGCGGGACGGAAGCTATCCGCTTCCGCCCTTTTGCTTTTCCAAAGCAAATCAAACAATTGGTTTTCTTTGGAAAGGTAATGTTACATAGTAAATCCGGGAAAGGTTTCAAAACGAGAAAAAAGAGGAGGTTGACATGAAAAGAATCGCTTTGCTGTTTTGTACAGTAATATTATTTGTCTGCTCTTTGTGCGGGTGCATGGTATTGCCCGGAGAAAACACTTCATATCCCGATGGGAGTAAGACTTCTGAGGACAGTTCTGACAAGAAGCCGGATGATGCAAACACAGAGGATGTCGCTTTAACGGCGCTGCAAAAGGAAATCCATCAAACCGGCAGCGTAGTCGGCATTGCCTTTATCGGCTATGTGGATAGCGAAAGCTCTGAAGTCGATTTGCGTACTTATTTTACAAGTAGCGAAACCGGGAAAGAATATCCAGATCTCTCGTGCGCAATGCTTTACATGGTTGAAGGACAGGAGTTGTATGCGATTGTACCGGTAAATGAAAAAGGAACGATAACGGTGTATTCATCTGCGATGACCGAAGACGGCGAGTATGCGGACGATAAGAGCAATCCGCTTTATACAGGAAAGCCGGGCGAGACCATTTTGTTGCGATGCAATCTCAGCGAGATTTATTCCAACGTGCTGATTACTGCTACTGACGGCAGCGGAGCCATTGACTTTCGCCCAGCGCTGTCCATGGAAAACGGTCACTTGCAGGAGATCAAGGGAGTGTACGATTTCTCAATATATGAGGAATCACCTGACGCAAGTTCAGTTCAAATCGCAACCGAACTTCTTCTGGAAGCCGACGAGGTCAAGTCAGCTGTTGAACAGGGGATGAAGATTATGTATACAGGGGATACGCAGATGATAGAAGGTCGCACCTGTCTGCTTTTTGCCCTTGGAACCGACAGAGAGGGGCAATTTGTCAGGGAATGTTATTACGGCGTATGCGACAATCTTGTCTATGCCTATGATGTCCTGAACGATACATGGGCGGTTCTCGGAGCAAAGTAAGATAAGGGAGAAATATATATAGATCATTCTTATAATTGGAAAGGAGCAATTATTATGGGACTTATTAAAGCGGGTATTGGCGCGTTGGGAGGCACTCTTGCCGATCAATGGAAGGAATTCTTCTACTGTGAGTCTATACCTAAGGAGGTACTCGTTACCAAGGGGCAAAAGCGCGTCAGCGGACGTTCCTCCAATACAAAAGGAAATGACAACATCATTTCCAACGGTTCCGGCATTGCCGTAGCCGACGGACAGTGTATGATCATTGTAGAACAGGGGAAGGTCGTGGAGGTCTGTGCTGAGCCCGGCGAATTTACATATGATACTTCAACCGAACCATCGGTTTTTTCGGGAAGCCTGGGTGAAAGTATAAAGGAAACCTTTAAGACCATCGGTAAACGCTTCACCTACGGCGGAGACACCGGCAAGGATCAGCGCGTGTACTATTTTAACACCAAGGAGCTTATCGACAACAAATTTGGCACACCGAACCCGATTCCATTCCGCGTGGTAGACTCAAAAATCGGACTGGATGTGGATGTGTCGGTGCGTTGTTCCGGTGTTTATTCATATAGGATCGCAGATCCGCTGCTGTTTTATGCCAATGTCTGTGGGAATGTGGAACAGGAGTATTCACGCGAGGAACTGGACGGTCAGCTAAAGACAGAATTTATCAGCGCATTGCAGCCGGCATTTGGACGGCTGTCCGATTTGGAGTTGCGGCCAAATCAGATAGTCAGTCATAACACTGACCTTGAAAATGCTATGAATACGGCGCTTTCTGAAAAATGGGGAGCGCTGCGCGGACTTCAGGTTGTCAGCATAGCTCTCGGTTCCGTCACGCTGCCGGAGGAAGATGCCGAAATGGTCAAGCAGGCTCAGCGCACAGCGATTATGCGAGATCCTACTATGGCAGCTGCAACACTTGTCGGTGCGCAGGCAGATGCAATGAAAGCGGCAGCCTCCAACGAAGCGGGCGCTATGACTGGTTTTATGGGCATGGGGATGGCGATGAATACCGGCGGTATGAATGCACAGAATTTATTTGCCATGGGACAACAGCAACAGCAGCAGTCTCATCAGCAAGCCCCGGCTACCTCTGTGAAACCTGCAGCGGACAGTTGGAAATGTGTCTGCGGAGCTACGGTCAGCGGCAATTTCTGCCCGGACTGCGGTGCAAAAAAGCCGGAGCCACAGCCTGAGGCAGGTGCTTGGAAATGCAAGTGCGGAGTTACGGCTACAGGAAAATTCTGTCCTGAGTGCGGATCCCCCAGGCCGTCAGCTACAGATGGCTGGACTTGTACCTGCGGTGCAGTGAACAAAGGTAAATTCTGTCAGAACTGCGGCGCAAAAAAACCGGAGGACGCACCGCTTTATCGTTGTGATAAATGCGGCTGGGAGCCGGAGGATCCAAAGAATCCGCCGAAGTTCTGTCCTGAATGCGGAGATATATTTGACGATAACGACAGAAAATGAGACAGCCGATGAAGGAGGTGTGATTGTGACTAAAGATCCGGAGAAAAAGAAAGACAATATATATTCTATACTGGCTTTGCTTATGGGTATCAGTTTAATTGCCGCAGGAATTATCGGTATAATTTTAAGTCGTACCGAAGGCAATGAATATAAAAATTCAACGGATATCCGAAAAGTTGACGCTGTTATTGATGAGTTTTCCACCAAGGAGGATAAAGATGATAATGGTGTTGTAACTATGACGACATATAAGTTTAAAGTTTCATATATTGTTAATGGGGAATCTTATAAAGGAAAATGTGAAGAGCGAGTCTATGCAAGAGAACTTACCAAAAAATATAATTACGATAAACTGAGAAGAGGCGACACAATCAGCGTTGAGGTTTATAAAGCCAAAAACGGAGATTACAAAATCTCTCCGGAGGGAAACCCTGTTTATTTTCTGCTTTATTGTGCGGCAATCCCTGTCGGTATTGTTATATCTGCAGTCATGGCTTATGATATGCTTCGAAAGAAATCAGGCAAGCAGAATATCGGTAAGGCTACAAAAAGCAAAGGACGCAAAGCCGACAGATAGGAAGGTGATTTATGAGCTTATCAGAAGCATTACTGATGGCGATCGCAGTAACCGCAATTTATGCTTATTTTGTTGGCGAAAAGGTTATTGAAGTCGATTTTACCGGTCTTTTGCCGAAAAATTTGAAAAGTGCAAAGCTCAAAAGGTTGATGTATAAACGCAATACGCCATTGCAGGGGGCAGGTCTTCATGGCGACATCAAGCATGCTTTTGAGAATATCCTGATCTCACTCGGAAAAGCGGACAAAGACTTGCTTCCGGCGAGAATGGACTTGGTTTTTCGCAAAAATATTGAGCAGCAGATTAACTTACTTAAACGGTATCACCTTCATCGGGATATCCGATTGACAGATGTTGTACCGCTGCCGAAGAATGATTTTAAAAAGTGGAATGACGAAGGCAGAGAGTGGCGTGAATCTGTGCTGCAGTGCAGTGCGCTGGAGCGTCTTATATCAACACAGGACGGTAAACCCGTGTATAAATTGTATCGTAAAAACGCTTATGCCCGGGTTCTTCAGTCGAGGCATATACGCAATTCGGACCGTGCAGAAAAAAAGAAAAACTACTACGATGATCAGGCAAAAATTATCTGTCCGTCCTGTGGCGCTCAGGTAGAGCTTAGCAGTCAGCAGGTGGTTTGCCCGTATTGCGGCGGCGTGATTCAAAGTGACTTTTATGATTGGCAGACCGAAGTTTTTGAGATTTATGAGCAGATTGGAATAAACCTGCGAAGAACCTTACAGCTGCTGGTTTCGGCAACGATCCTGTTTGTCTGCGAATTCTTATGCCTTTGGCTTATTCAGGATACGGAGATATCCTTTGCGGCAGGTATGGGCGCAGCAGTACTCATTTCAGCGGTGATTATTGCACTTATCATTGCCAAAAGAATGAAACAGGAAAAGCTGCCGGGAGAGATCGTCCGTTACTCCGAGAACTACTTGCGATCCTGTATCAGCGAGGCATTATTTGAAGAAGTAAGCAGTATTGATCTGATGGATTACAGCGTGGGGACAATTATTTTAAAAAGGGTCGTCAATACGGACGACACAACAAAAATAACGGCTGAGGTTTATATGAGTGAAACCCATCTCCCCGAAAACCGAAAACCATATACGAAGAGATATAAGAGAATAGTCACCCTGCAAAGGGCCAGATATCCCCAAAGGAGAAAAGCGGACGGAGAGTTCTTTGTCGAAAAGACTTGTCCTTCCTGCGGTGCCAATTTTATGCCGGATCAAAACCACTGCTGTTCGTTTTGCGGGTACGGGTTACAGGTCAACAATGCAAAATGGATTATGCAGAAGAATGAAGAATAAATGGAGGACGGAAATTAGTGATTATGTTTAAGCAGGCCGCACAGGCGGGAAGATCTATTTGCCGTCCGCTTGTTTTTAGGATAGTTTACCCGATTACATCAAATAAAACGGCGGGTTGACCGTTTTAGATAAAAATTATTTTTAGGAGGTTTTAAGAATGGAAACAGCAAAAACAAAAGGCTCAGGGTTTTTGAAAGTAACAGGTATTTTGATGATCATCGGCGGAGGGATTTCGATTATTATGGGTATCATTGCAGCATTGGGGGTTGCCGCCCTTGCGTATGTCAGTGATGGAAAAGCTTCGTCAGCATTGCTTTATGCATCTGTCGGACTGATGCTTGTCAGTGCAGCTGCAGAATTGACTGCCGGAATTATTGGTATAATAAATTGCAAAAAACCGGAAAAAGCAGGCATCTGCATGGCGTGGGGCGTTATCGTAGCAGTGCTTTGTGTTGCAAGTACCATATTGAATTCCGCCGGCGGTGGTTCCTTCAGTGTATTCTTTCTTATGCTTGGTCTTGTTTTGCCGGTTCTTTACATCATTGGTGCCGTGTTCAACAAGAAAGAGCACATTGCATAACGCATCCATACTCTGAAAGGAGGCGCAAAATCATCGAAGTAAATGGTGGAACGGTGCTTCTTGGCTTTTAGGAGAAAACTCGAAATGGAATCTGTATTTTTGATTCTCTTTCGAGTTTTTTGATAGAAGAAAAATATACTATATATAGAAGAAAAAACAAAGAAAAGACAAAGAAAAAATAAAGAAGAAAAAAAGTAGAAAAAAGTTTGAAAAAGTATTGACAAAACAAGATGTGAAATGCTATTATGTTTAAGCTGACCCGCGAGGGAAAGCAAAGGACCTTGAAAACTGAACAATAGACAACAAACAC
>CAKRWZ010000093.1 GCA_934418295.1 uncultured Mediterraneibacter sp. | reverse complement strand
GGAATTCAGACAACAGCAGGATTTGTAACCTGGAATGGTGAGAAGTATTATGTTACACAGGGTGGAGCAGTAGCGATCAATCGACAGGTAGATACTAAAGGGAAAGTGGATCAAAGATATTTTTATTTGGATAAAAAGGGTCATCTTGTAAAGGGGATCTATCAAAATCCACATAATAAGATCTGGTATTATGCAAATGAAAAGACGGGAGGAATTCAGACAACAGCAGGATTTGTAACCTGGAATGGTGAGAAGTATTATGTTACACAGGGTGGAGCAGTAGCGATTGATTGTCAACTTCAAATTGGAAATCGTGTGTACCATTTTGATTCATCGGGAAGATTAATTGGGGACACAATAGCGCTTACCAGTATTTCTGGAACATCCCAAACTTCCGTATCCGCAATGATTCAGTTTTATAAAAAAAAGCAAAAATCATATCCAGAATCTATATATGCCACTAAAGGAGCTTCCAGTATAGAAGAATTTTGTAAAATTTATTATGAAGAAGCTCAGGCAGAAGGAATTAAAGCAGAAGTTGCTTTTTGTCAGGCAATGAAAGAAACCGGATGGCTGCAATTCGGCGGAGATGTGAAAGCATATCAGTGTAATTTCGCTGGGATTGGTGCAACTGGCGGCGGTGTTTCTGGAGCCTCGTTTAAGGATGTTCGTACAGGAATAAGAGCACAGATTCAGCATTTAAAGGCATATGCGAATACATCGCCGTTAAATAATGTTTGTGTAGATCCTAGATTTAAATACGTTAAAAGAGGAAGTGCACCATATGTAGAATGGTTAGGGAAAAATGCCAATCCAAACGGGGTTGGATGGGCACCGGCGGCAGATTATGGAACAAGCATTGTACAGATGATAGATAAGTTGCTGTCGTATTAAGAATGATTCTAAATTCAGCTTCCCAATAAGGAAATATTGAATACTTGGAAGCTATATGATAAAATAAATTCATATGTATATTGAATAATAAAATAGAAAGAGAATTATGAGTTCAAAATATATCAGAATTTTTATACTTTTCATAGTGGATGCAATCATTGTTGCATTTAGTTCAATTGTACCTTTAGCGCTTCGCTTTGGTATCTTTACCATGGATATCACCTATTTAGAACCGGCAATAAAATGTTTACCGGCGGATATCCTTATCACGATTGGAGTTTTATCCTTCTTTCGCTTATATAATCGAGTTTGGTCTTATGCAGGAATCGATGAAATGCTTTCTGTTTTTAAAGCTTCTTTGGTGATCGAAGCTTTATATGTTGTATATCGAATTTTTGCCAATGTAGATATGCCCAGAAGTTTTTATATTTTTAACTGGGTCTTTTTATTTGTACTTCTGGCAGGTTCCAGAGTTTCGATCCGTGTCTGGAGGCAGTTCAGAAGAAAGTATGAGAAAGCAGAGAGTCTCCGTAATGTTATGATCATTGGTGCGGGTGCAGCAGCATCTCTTCTGATCAAAGAACTGCAGTATGGGCCGGGAGAGTCCAAGGTCGTATGCATTATTGACGATAATCCCGCGAAAAAAGGAAAGTATATCCACAGCATCCCCATTGTAGGAAATAGAACGGATATTCCGTATATGGTAAAAAAGTATCATATTGATGAGATTATTATCGCTATTCCATCAGCGTCTCCGACAACGGTCAGGGAATTGCTGACTATTTGTCAGGAAACTGATGCCCGTTTGAAACGGCTTCCGGCGATTTCATCTAGTTTAACTTCGTCTCTCAGTCAGACAGTGCGAGAAGTAAATTATGAGGACTTGTTGGGGCGTGATGCTGTTGTGATTGAAAATCCAGAACTTGCAAGCTTTGTGGCAGAGAAGACGATTATGGTTACTGGCGGAGGCGGAACTATTGGTTCGGAACTTTGCAGACAGATTATCGCGAACAATCCGGGAAAACTCTTAGTAATTGATATCTATGAAAATGGAGCATATGAGCTTCAGATGGAACTTAAGCGTTATTATCCGGATGCAGATGTGGAAGTGTTGATTGCATCCGTTCGTGACTATGATCGAATGGAAAACATATTCTCAACATATAAACCTGATATTATTTACCATGCGGCAGCGCATAAACATGTGCCGCTGATGGAATATTCCCCTAATGAAGCAGTCAAGAATAACTGTATGGGAACATGGAATATGGCAAAGTTGGCGGACAAATATGGTGTGCATCGCTTTGTGCTGATTTCAACGGATAAAGCAGTGCGGCCTACTAATGTCATGGGGGCAACGAAACGAATCTGTGAAATGATTGTACAGACATATAACCGTAAGTCAAAGACAGAGTTTGTTGCAGTGCGATTTGGTAATGTTTTGGGTAGCAATGGATCAGTGATTCCATTGTTTTTAAAACAAATTGAAACGGGTGGGCCGGTGACATTGACTCATAAGGAAATCACACGTTTCTTTATGACAATACCAGAAGCTGTATCACTTGTGCTGAAAGCGGGTTTGATGGCTAAAGGCGGTGAGATCTTTGTGCTCGATATGGGGCAGCCGGTCAAAATCTATGATTTGGCAGTCAACCTGATCAAGATGAAGGGATATGTTCCAGGTCGCGATATTAAAATTGAAATAGTGGGATTGCGACCAGGTGAAAAGCTGTATGAAGAACTTCTTATGGCTGAAGAAGGGTTAGAAAGCACGACAAATGATTTGATATTTATTGGCAAACCGATTAAATTAGATGATGAAAAGTTCCTAAATCAGCTTGATCAGTTGATTCATATAGCATATCAAAATGGGAATACAATCAAAGCAGAAATCGAAAAAGTTTGTGATACGTATCACCCACAATAAGAAGGGAAGATTTATATGAACATACCATTTTCTCCACCGGATATTTCAGAACGTGAGATCGACTCAGTTGTGGAAACACTGCGTTCCGGATGGATCACAACAGGACCGAAGACAAAGGAATTTGAAAAGCAAATTGCGGCATATGTGGGGACGGATCGGGCTGTATGCTTGAATTCTTCGACGGCTGCGATGGAGATGACTCTGCGCCTTCTAGGAATAGGACCAGGGGATGAAGTCATTGTTCCAGCATATACCTATACGGCTAGCTGCAGCGTTATTTGCCATGTGGGCGCAACGCCTGTTATGGTGGATATCCAACAGGATCATCCGGAAATGGACTATACAAAAGTGGCGGAAGCGATTACAGAACGGACGAAAGTCATCATTCCGGTTGACTTGGCAGGAATCGTATGCGATTACGAGACATTATATCGTGTGTTAGAAGGGAAAAAAAGCTTATTTCATGCGAATACAAAAAATGAGCTTCAGAAACATTTTGATCGGATCATCGTAATGGCTGATTCTGCTCATGGCTTTGGAGCAGTCAGAGACGGAAAACGTTCAGGGTGTTTTGCAGATTTTACTTGCTACTCTTTTCACGCAGTAAAAAATCTGACCACAGCAGAAGGTGGTGCCGTTACATGGAAAACTATTAGCGGTGCTGACAACGAGTGGATCTATAAGCAGTATATGAATTTGTCCTTGCATGGTCAAACAAAAGATGCTTTGAACAAGACAAAAATCGGTTCATGGGAATACGATATCGTATCACCTGCGTATAAGTGCAATATGACGGATATACAGGCTAGTATTGGTTTGGAACAGTTGAAACGATATGAAGAAATGCTGAAACGCCGTCATGAGGTGATCGATCAGTATGATAAGGCTTTTCGGGATATGTCCGTAGATTGTCTTTGCCATGAGGATGAAAGACAGCGTTCAAGCGGACATTTGTATTTTATTCGTCCGAAGGGTATCGGTGAACTAGAGAGGAATGAGATTATTGCAAGACTAGCAGAATATGGAATTGCAACAAATGTACATTACAAACCGTTGCCACTGTTGACAGCATATCAGAATTTAGGATTCAAAATGGATGATTACCCAAATTCTTACGCGTTTTATAAGAATGAAATCACCTTGCCGCTGTATAGTAAACTGACAGAGGAACAGGTAGAATACATTATAGACAATACAGTAAAGGTGTTACAGAATTATGTGGATTAACTGGAATGATCTTCCGGAAAGCATGAAAAACGAACAAGTGCGATATTACTACAAGATATTAAAAAAGAAACAGGGAAGCTTGGTTGTAAAGCGTGGGTTTGATATTGTAGTTTCTCTGTTCATGCTGGTTCTATTATCCTGGTTATTTCTGATTCTGGCGGTTGCTATTAAAATGGATTCACCTGGACCGGTATTTTACCGACAGGTTCGTGTAACAGAAGGAAATCAGGATTTTCGTATTTTTAAATTTCGTACCATGGTAAACAATGCAGATAAAATTGGCTCTTTAGTGACGGCAGGAAATGATTCTAGAATCACGAGGGTCGGTGCGAAAATCCGAAAGTGCAGACTGGATGAGATCCCGCAGTTACTTAATATCCTGAAGGGTGAGATGAGCTTTGTTGGAGCCAGACCGGAAGTTCGTAAATATGTAGATCGATACACAGATGAAATGATGATCACGTTACTGATGCCTGCAGGAGTTACATCGCTGGCCAGCATCAGCTTTAAAGATGAGGATGAACTTATAGATGAATATACTGAAAAAGGTATGTCGGTAGATGACGCTTATATGGAAAAAGTTCTTCCTGAAAAGATGAAGTACAACTTGGAATACATGAATCAATTTGGCTTTTTTCGAGATATAGAGTTGATGATTCAGACTTTCGTTAGTGTTATAAAATAAGGTAGATATAGTACATGAATATTTTGATTATTAATCATTATGCTGGCAGTCCTGAAATGGGGATGGAATTTCGTCCATATTATTTTGCAAAGGAATGGACCGCTATGGGGCACCAGGTCGATATCATTGCCGCAGACTTTTCCCATTTGCGAAGAGTGAATCCAGATGTATCAAGAGATTTTCAGGAAGAAATCATTGATGGTATTCATTATCATTGGATCAAAACGCGACGGTATGAAGGCAATGGCGGACAGCGTGCTATTACAATGGCACAGTTTATCGGAAAACTGTGGCTGCATACAGGGCGCATTATAAAGGACATGGATCCAGATGTGGTAATAGATTCTTCCACGTATCCGTTAGATACTTATGTAGGACAGAGAATACGGAAGAAATCGAAAAAAAAAGTTAAAGTTATCCATGAAGTCCATGATATGTGGCCTGCTACATTAATAGAAATTGGAGGAATGTCAAAATATCATCCATTTGTTATGGCGATGCAGATTGGGGAAAATAGTGCCTATAAGCATTCTGATTATGTGGTTTCACTGTTGCCTTATGCGGAATCTTACATGAAGAAACATGGACTAAAGGATGGGAAGTTTAAATGTATTCCTAATGGAATTTTACTAGAAGAATGGAATGATCCGCTAGAATTACCGACGAAGCATGAACAGATATTAAATGAATTAAATATGCAACATAAATTTATCGTTGGATATTTTGGCGGACATGCGTTATCAAATGCTTTGGAATCTATTTTGCAAACTGCACAACAAATTAAGGATGAAGATATACATTTTGTTCTAGTTGGAGATGGAGTTGAGAAAACAAATTTAGTAAAAAAAACAAAGCAGCTTAATCTAAAGAATGTTACATTTCTGCCACCGGTAAATAAAAAATGCATACCGAGATTATGTGAGAAATTTGACTGTATTTATATGTGTGGGATAGCTTCTCCGCTGTATAGATTTGGCTTATGTTTAAATAAGATGTTTGATACTTTAGCATCAGGAAAACCAGGTATTTGTGCATTGAATACGAAAAGCTATTTTACAGAATATGAATGTGGATACGATGTTAACCCTGATGACATAGGTGGGATTTGTGAAATTATAGAAAACTTGAAAAAATCCAACCAAAGCTACATGACAGATGTTGCAAAAAAAGGAAGACTGGCTATTCAAAATCGATTTAACTACAAAAAACTTTCAGCTGAATTTATGGATTTAATAAAGGAGTAAAGAATAATGAAAACGGAGTTATTAACAAAAATCAACAATAGGGAAATTACGGTTGGCGTTGTAGGTCTCGGTTATGTAGGACTTCCGCTAGCTGTAGAAAAAGCGAAAGCAGGATTCAAGACGATTGGATTTGATGTACAAGAGGAAAAAGTAAATCTGGTAAA
>CAKRWZ010000092.1 GCA_934418295.1 uncultured Mediterraneibacter sp. | reverse complement strand
TGAAACGGTTACTCATTTCATTGGTCCGACCTCCTGTTTGAGAAGTTGTCTCTTCTTTTGTTATCTGTATTCTATCTCACTTCTTTCGAAACGTCAATATAAAAACAGAAAATTATATAAAAAGATAAATAAAAACAGATAATATTAAAATAAATCAAGAAAAAACAGAATTATCCAAAGAAGAAAGAAGAAGCGCGGTTTCGGAGCTTTGCGTATGAAACTAACAAATATTGTGCAATCACTTACAAATTCTGTGAATTGTGAGAATGCATCCACTGAAAATATAATGGATTACAGAAAAAGCAGTTTCGAAAGCAAAGAGAAAGGGAGGATGTAAAGATGGAAAGCAAAGTGACGACATTGACGGAAGTGAAACAGATTATGACGGGCGTATTGGAAAAACTGGACGCAGCGGGAGGCGTGAAAAACGTTTACTGCGTTGCCTGTGGAGGCTCCCATGGAAGTATGCATCCAATGGAGTATTTTATAAATAATGAGGCAAAAGCACTTTCGGTGTTTTCAGTAACAGCAAACGAATTTGTACATAAACTTCCTAAGAATCTGGGAGAAAACAGTCTTGTTTTTGCAATGTCACTGGGAGGCGGAACAAAAGAAACACTGGCAGCAGCAACGGCGGCAAAAGAAAAGGGAGCAATTGTTGTCGCTCTTTCCGGATCGGCAGATTCTGCTCTGGCAAGGCTGGCAGATTTTTCAGTGGTATACAGCATTGATATCGGAACGCCGGTCAATGAGCAGAATCAGTATATGGCACTGGCACTGGCGACAGAGCTTTTGAATCAGACAGAAGGATATGACTATTATGAGCAAATGATTGACGGTTTGAATAAGATCCGTCTGGTATGTGACAAAGCAGTTCAGAAAATTCATCCGGCAGCATTAAAATTTGGAGAGGAGCATAAGGATGTTCCGGTATTGTATACCATGGCAAGCGGTGCATCCTATGGAGTTGCTTATATGCAGTCAATCTGTCTGTTTATGGAAATGGAATGGATTCATTCCTCCGCTATTCATACTGCAGAATACTTCCATGGTCCGTTTGAGGTTACGGAGCCGGGGGTACCGTTTTTGATTTTTGTGAGTGATGGACCGACCAGAGCTCTGGATGAAAGAGCATTGGATTTCCTGAGGAAACATTCGGATCAGGTGACAGTATTGGATGCAAAAGAACTGGGAGTCAGCATAATCGATGATGCGGTTGTGGAGTACTTCAATCCGCTGGTTCACTGGGCGGCAGGAATTGAGTATGCAGAAGGACTGGCATTGGCGAAAAAGCATCCGTTGCTTCAGAGACGGTATATGGGAAAACTGGTATATTAATTTGTCTGTGAAAAGGAAAAGAAGCTATGAAGATTCTTTGTGCAGGAGATAATAATGTAGACATTTATCCGGAAGAACAGCTGGTGTATCCCGGTGGGAATTGCGTGAATGTGGCAGCTTATGTGTCAGAAAATGGCGGAACGGCAGCGTATCTTGGAAATTTGGGAAAAGATGATTTTGGGCAGCTTCAAAAAAGAGCACTTGAAGAATATGGAGTACAGGTGTTTGTCCGCTGGCAGGAAGAGATTACCTCCAACGCGATAGTTTATCATATCGGAAATGACAGACAGTTCGGGGCTTATGACAACAGTATCCATGTCAGACATCCATTGAAGCTTTCGCAGGAGGAAAAAAACAGACTTTCTGACTGGGAACTGCTGCATACCAGCCGATATGCAATTTTTGCAGCCGGTGAAATGGAAGAGCTGAGCAGTCGAATTAAAATCAGCTATGATTTTTCCAATGATTGGGAAGAAGAGGAAATCCGGCAGCTGGCGCCGTATCTGACCTATGCATTTTTTTCCTGTGACCAAATGAAAGAATCGGAGATCTGGAGTTTTTTAAAAAGCATGTGTTGCAAGGGCTGCAAAACGGCAGTGGCAACAAGAGGAGCAGACGGTGCATATGTCTGCAGCGACGGGAAGGAGTATCGTCGAGAAGCCTTCCGGGTCAGCCCGGTGGATACAATCGGTGCGGGAGATTCTTTTATTGCCCGTTTTCTGCAGGTGCATATGGATCTGGAAGAGTGTATTCAAAAATGGGAAGAAGAACTGAAGAGGGTCGGTCAGAAGGTGGATTTTTCAAAAGCAAAAGAGGATGCCATGCAGGCGGCTCTTTCCCAGGCGGCATTGTATGCAGCTAGGAATTGTATGAAAAAGGGTGCATTTTCAGAACCGATGAAGCAGAAATAAAGGAGGCAGTTTATGGGAAAATTGAATGGAAAGGTAGCGATTGTAACCGGGGCAAGTGCCGGAATCGGAAAGCAGGTAGCAATCCGGTATGCAGAAGAGGGTGCATCGCTGGCAATCTGCGGAAGAAATATGGAGAGGCTGGCGCAAACAGCAGCCCTTTGTGAGGCGGCCGGCGCAGAAGTGTTGTTTATGCATTGTGATGTTATGGTGTATGAAGAAATGCAGAAGTTTGTGGAAGCAACAGCAGAACGTTTCGGACGAATTGATATTCTTTATAACAATGCAATGAGCTTCAGCGGAGACCCAAAGCCGATGGAAGAACAGACAGAGGACGAATTTTATACCTTTTTTAAAAGCGGTTTGATGTCTTCCTTTCATATGATGTGTCTCTGCCTTCCATATTTGAAAGTCAGAGGAGGAAAAGTTATTTGCGTGGGTTCCGGAGCCGGAGTGGAAGGCCAGGAAGGAATGTGTGCTTATGGCTGTATTAAAGAGGCAATTCGCGCTATGGCAAGAACAGCAGCAAGAGAATGGGGAAAATATAATATTAATGTGAATACGATTAATCCGGGGGCGGTTACAGAGGCAATCTGGGATGCAATGAAGGACTGGCCGGAAGAAGAGAGAGATCCGATGAAAATGGGATTTAATCCGACAGTTATCGGAAGATTGGGTGATCCTTATGAAGATATTGCCCCGGTGGCAGTGTTTCTGGCAAGCGAAGATTCACGTCATATTACAGGACAGACGATTATGGCAGAAGGCGGCGTTACGATGACTGCATAAAATATCAGGAAAAACTTAAAAAAATATACATAATTTACCTCCCGGACAGGGTGCTTTTGTTAAAAAGCATCCTGTCAAAATTGCGTTAAAGAAATATTTTAAAAAACTTGAAGATTTTCAGCTTTTGTGATATTTGATGTATAAAAGACGGCTAAAACTCGTTTCAGGAAGATATAAAGAATGTGGAGTGAAAAATGAAGGCGAATATCAAAAAAAAATGGATCAAGCTTGGTCTGAGTAAAAAAATCATTCTTGTGGGGGTGCTGTCATTAAGCATTATGCTGACAATCAGTCTTTTTACGGGAATTGTATTTGTACAGAGGATTGTACGGATAAACATGGAAAAAACAGCAGAGCAAAGCAACCACATTGTAGAAGACAAGCTGGTGCAGCTGTGTGTGAATGTGGAGCAGGGAACGGATATGGTCATATCCAGTGATACCTTGCAGAAAAAATTTAATCAGGATAATCGGATTGAACAGATGCGCCAGAAATATATTCTGACCTGCCTGATCAATAACCTGATCAAAAACAGTCAGAATGCAGATATTGCAATTTTATATCACAGAAGCGGAAATGTGATTACTTCGAATTCCATTAAGTTGTCACAGAAAAAAATGGAGGACTTGGATGCAGCAATGAAAAATCCGGAAGTATCCTCCGGATGGCTGTCCATGCATCCCAGGGAGTATTGCATATTCAGCACAGAAAAAAATGCAGTTTCCTATTATAAAAAAATTACTTCTATTTATTCCGGGGAAGTTATCGGGATTATACAGGTGGATGTTTCTGAAAATGCAATCGCCAAATGCTATGAAGAGTCTCCGGGCACCAAGGTTTTTATTGTAGACGAAAAAGGGCAGATTATTTCTTCTTCTGACAAAACAAAGATTTATAAACAGCTGGATGCTTTGGGTAAAACGGAGCGCGACGGGACGTTTGTTGACAACGAAAAAAAAAGGTATCGGCAGGTTCAGACCAAAATGGAGAATGGCTGGACAATTTTAAGGCTGGAGGAAAGCAGAAATGTATTAGAGACTGCATTGCCGGAAATTAAAATTATGCTGCTGGTCAATGTACTGACGTTGCTTTTGACAGCAATAGCCGTTTTTTTGAGTATTCGCCGTTTGATGAGACCGATAGATTCGATGATCGATATAATGAATAATCCGGAGGACAGCATTTATTTGAATCAAAAAGCACTTCCGGCTGGGGATGATGAAATCGGGCGGCTGGTGCATAGCTTCCGTACCATGCAGAACAGGCTGCGGATTTTGATTGAAAGAATTAAATTTGAGGAAAATCAAAAGACAAAGCAGGAAATGGTGGCATTGCAGGCCAATATTAAACCGCATTTTTTATATAATACGCTGGAAAGTGTCTGTGCATTGATCCAGATGGAACGAAAACAGGATGCTATTTTAATGTTAAAAAGCATTGAAGGTTTTTACCGGGGAACATTGAGCAATGGGCAGCACATTATTACGATAAGAGAGGAGCTTCTTCTTACAGAGAGATATGTCCAGATCCAGAAATTAAAATATGCGGGAAATTTAAGCGTGGAAATGAAATTCAGTGAAGATGTTATGGAGGCATTGATTCCGAAGCTTACCCTGCAGCCGATTGTGGAAAATGCTATTTATCACGGATTGAAAAACAGAAACGCAGAAGGAAAGATTGTTTTATGGGAGACGCATGATGCGCAGACGATTCGGATTTGCGTGGAAGATAACGGAGAGGGATTTGCAGAGAAGCAGAGCTCCAGCACGGTACGGCGAAAGCAAGGAGAAGGCTATGCGATCAGCAATGTGGTTTCTCGTTTGAAGCTGTGCTTTGGGGCAGAATACAATCTGGAGATTGACAGTAAGCCCGGCTGCGGCACGCGGGTATATATCAAAATACCAATGACCAGATAGCGGTGTTCAAAGGAGAAGAATCGTGAAAATAAAAGTATTGATTGTGGATGATGAATTTTTATTGTGTGAGCACATCAAAAGAACCATTGACTGGGAAAAACTGGATATGGAGGTTGCCGGAATGGCCTATGATGGTGAAGAGGCGCTTTCCAGAATAAAGGAATGGAAAATAGAGTTGGTTCTCACAGATATTTTTATGCCCAATATGGACGGGATCGAGCTTGCAGCTGAAATTCATAAAAAGTATCCGGAGGTTCGGGTAGTGATTATTACCGGATACGGAGAATTCAAATATGCACAGAATGCGATTCGTTATGGAGTAAAACAATATCTGTTAAAACCGGTGGAAAAAGAAAGCTATATGGCGGCACTGGAAGAAATCCGCAAAGATATTGTATGTGCCCAGGACGAGGCAGAGGATTCTGAATATGTACGCAGAGAAAAAGTAAATCAGAAACAATGGAAATATTTGCGGGAATTTATTTCCGGGAAAATAGATGCAGAACAATTTGAGACTTGTCTGAATGAAGAAGAGAAGGGCAGACTGCGGAAAGATTCATTGGTGGTGGCTTTCGGGTACAAAAGCACAGAAGCCGGATGGAATCTCTTGAATGAAGAGCAGGTTTTTGTGGTAAAAAACTGGATGGAGAAGGCATATTTCCTGACTTGCAGAGAGGGAAAGGGAACGGCACTTTTTTCCATACAGGACGAGGAGAGAGACAGCTGCATTCAGAGGCTTCGATTGTTGGCAGAAAAGCTGGAAAAGGAAAAGGGAATTCTGCTTATTGCAGGGGTGAGTCAAGTGTTTTCCGGAACAGATGCATTGGCGGAACAGATTGTACAGGCAGAAAGAGCGCTGGCCTCAAGATTTATTGTTACGGATGTCAATGTGATCGCCTGTGAACAGGTGGAAGAAGACGATAGCTTTGTTCTGTCTCGCTACTTTAATGCAGAGCAGATGATGTTGGAGCTTCGGAAAAATGACAGGGATGCATTGTTGGATGGAGAAAATGGAATAAATACAATATTTCATAGATTAAGAAAGGATAATGTTTCCAAAGAAAACGCTATATTCATAGCAACAATGTGTGCTTCTGCGATGACGGAGCTCCTTTCGGAGGTCTCCTTTGGAAATCTGGGGCTTTCCACGAAAGAGCTGATGGAAGAATTGCATGAAAAAGACAGTATCCGTGAAGTTCAGGATTTTGTCTGTATGCTTATGGACAAAACAT
>CAKRWZ010000091.1 GCA_934418295.1 uncultured Mediterraneibacter sp. | reverse complement strand
GTGTAATGAGCATGGGATAGAGACCGTTTCAAGTTTTGTGTAAACGTTAAAAACTGATATAAGATTTGTGAATAGTTACAAAGATGCATATGATGCGATTTCTGACTTATATAATGCATATATATCACTTACAAATTGCGCAACAGATCCAACTGGAAGTTTACAGACATATGCAAGTATTTTTAATGATGCGGATACGAATACTTTGAATGCGTATAAAGCGATGGAGTTGTATTTAGGAGATTAATAAAAATAGAGTTTTATAGCATACCACACCCCCGCCCATTCCGTCCGGAATGGGCGGGGTTTCCTTTTCCAGTCATAACCTGTTCCTTGTCCACATATATTGAAGAGAAAACGGGGACAAAGGCAGGGAGGGATGGCGATGGAGAAGCTGATCGGCAGTATTCTGGTGCTTGCGGGCAGTGCGGGTACGGGCTTTTTGTATGCGGCGGATTTTCAGGAGGCGTATGAGCAGCTGCTGTACATGCGGCAGATTTTGGGCATGCTGCAGGACGAGGTCGCCTACACTCATGCGCCTTTGGGCGAGGTTTTCGGCAGGGTGGCAGTCCGGCTGAAAGAGCCCTGGCAGGGCTGGATGCGGGAACTGGAGCGGGGCACCCTGGAGCGGAGCGGTCGGGAGTTTTCGCAGATCTGGGAAGAGGCTTTTCAGAGGAGGTTTGCGGGACAGGGGAAAAGGATTTGGATCAAGGGAGCTTGCCGGGAGATGTTTTCGGAGCTGGGAAAACAGTTGGAAACAGCGGATCCGACCGGACTGGTCCATGTGCTGGAGCTGTCTGTCCGCAGGCTGGACCAGGAGATCCGGCGGACGGAAAAGGAACTGAAAACGAGGAAAAAGCTGAGCAGCTGTCTGGGGATTTTGGGCGGATTGTTTCTGGTGATTTTGTTGCTTTAAAAGGAGAGGCCGAGATGACGATAAATCTGATCTTTAAAATTGCAGCGGTGGGCATTCTGGTCTCGATCCTGAACCAAGTTTTAAAGCACAGCGGCCGTGAGGAACAGGCCTTTCTGGTCAGCTTTGCCGGGTTGATCCTGGTACTCAGCTGGATCTTTCCTTATATATACGACTTGTTTTCTACGATCCAGAAACTGTTTTCCCTTTAGAAATTTCTGCGAAAAGGAGTTGCCATGAACATGATGCAGGTGGCGGCGGTGGGTGTGGCCGGTGCGTTGTTATCTATTTGTTTTAAAACAGGAAAAACAGAATATGGTATACTTTCCGGAATCGGAATCAGTATTTTGTTGTTTTCTTGTATCTTGGGAAAGCTGGGAATGCTGTTTGATACGATCCGGGAGATCCAGTGCATGCTGCAGATCGACGGCTCCTATCTGACGACCTTACTGAAAATGATCGGCATCGCTTATGTGGGAGAATTTGCAGCCGGTATCTGCCGGGACACGGGGCATCAGACTATAGCAGCCCAGGTGGAATTGTTCGGGAAATTGTCGATCCTGGTGCTCAGCATTCCGGTGTTGACGGCGCTTCTGCAGACGATACAAGGGTTTCTGTCGTGAGCGGAGAGAGATGGCGGCGTGCTTTGCGAAAAGGCTGGTGTTTGGCTGAAATCTTACTTTTTCTGTTCTGTGTCCCGATAAAAGTAAAAGCAGAAGAAACAGGTTCGTCGGAGCAGAAAAAAGAGCTGCAAAGCGAAACGGCGATGCAAAATGAAACGGAACAAAGCCAAACGGAACAGGAGATAAAAGAAGAACTGCTTTCGGAGATCGACCTGAACGAAATCGAGGACAGCCTGGCCAAGCTGTATCCGGAGCGGCAGATTTCTTTTTCGGAGCTGGTGGATCAGATGACGGAGGGAGACCTGGAAGGCGCCATGAAGCTGTTGGGCGGATTTTTGAAGCAGCAGCTGGGCGGCGAGCTGTTCGGCAATCGGCGGGCTCTGGTCATGATACTGGTGCTGACGGTGTTTGCAGCGCTTTTCACCAATTTTTCAGAGGCCTTCCAAAACCGGCAGATTTCAGAAACAGGATTTTATGCGGTATATCTGCTTTTGATCACGGTGGGGCTGAAAACACTGCAGGTGGTGATCGACGGTACCCAGGCGCGGATCGGAATGCTGCTGGAGTTTATGAAGGTGCTGTCGCCGGCGTACTTTTTGGCGGTGGCTTTATCCTCCGGCGGAACGACGTCCCTGGCCTTTTACAACATCGTGCTGTTTTTGATCTATCTGACGGAGCTGGTGATCCAAAATGTCCTGCTGCCCTTGATCCATGTGTTCCTGATGATCCGGGTTTTAAATTCTTTGTCCCGGGAGGATCACCTTTCCCAGTTTGCAGGGCTTTTGCAGCGGCTGATCGCATGGGGACTGAAGCTTTTGCTGGGTTGTGTGGTGGGGCTGAATGTGGTGCAGGGGATTTTGTCTCCGGCGCTGGACACCTTGCAGCGAAATCTCTTGACCAAAGGAGCGGAAGCCTTGCCGGGAGTGGGCAATGCCTTTGGCAGCGTGATGGAGCTGACCTTGAGCACGGCCTCTGTGATCAAAAATGGGATCGGGCTGGCGGGAGCCTTGGTCTGCGTGGTGATCTGTGCTGTTCCGGTGCTGCAGGCGGCAGTGGCAGTACTGCTGTACAAATGTCTGGCGGCCTTTACCCAGCCGGTGTCTGATTACCGCATTACAGAATGTATCAGCGGTTTCGGGGACGGAATGGAGCTGATTTTGAAGGTGATGGTGACCACGGGACTGCTGTTTTTGATCACCATTGCGGTGGTTGCCTTTTCGGCGTCAGCGTAAGAGCAGAACGGCTCCGAGAGGGAAAGCAGGCAAGAAAGGGCGAAAAAGCAGAAGAAAGGATGGAAAAAGGGAAATGCAGTTTTTTCGATTCTTATATGGATGGATCATGAATGCGGCCTTTTATCTGGTGATTTTTACGGCGGTTCTGCACGTGCTGCCCGGAGAGCAGTATCAGAAATATGTCCGTTTTTTCACGGGACTGGTGATCGTCGTGCTATTGTTTTCGCCGCTTTTCAAGCTGCTTGGCATGGAGCATTTGTTTCAGGGGTTTCGGGAAAATGTCGAATACCTCCAGCTGCAAAAAGAAATGGAGCAGGCATCTGATTTCTTAGAGGAAAAACAAGAGGAACAGGAAGAAAAACAAGAAGAAAAACAAGAAGACGGTGAAACAGAAACCTATCAGGAGGGAGAGCGGATCCATGTGGGAGAAATTCGGGTGGAAGGGGAAAAGCCTGAAAACGCTGCCGACCAAGAGTAAAATGCTGCTTTTACTGTTGGTAGGACTGCTTTTGCTGGTAATCGCCTTTCCGGACGGAAGCAGTAAGCAGAAAAGCGGGCAGACACAGACTGAGGACGGAAATTCTGACAGCGGAGACTTTGGGGCGGATGCGGAGACCTATGCGCGGCAGCTGGAGAAAAAGCTGGAGGAGACTTTAGAACGGGTGGAGGGCGTGGGTAAGGTGACAGTGATGATCACGCTGAAATCCGACGGAGAAAAAATGGTGGAAAAGGATATCCGGTCAAGCAGTCAGTCGGTCACAGAGGAGGACAGCACCGGAGGTAAAAGGGAGACTAAGGAGCAGTCTTCTGACCGGACCAGCGTGTATGACCAGACGGAGAGCGGACAGAGCCCTTATGTGCGGGAGGAATTGATGCCGGAGGTGGAAGGAATCCTGATCGCGGCCCAGGGAGGGGACGATCCGGTGACGGCCCGGGAGATCACGGAAGCGGCGCAGGCATTATTCGGAGTGGAGGCGCATAAGATAAAAATAATGAAAAGGGAGAATCCATGAGAAAGAAAAAGGAGGAGTCTGGTGAAACGTTTGCTGAAAAAGAACCAAATCATTATCACGACACTGGCGGTATTGATCGCGGTGGCCGGGTATCTGAACTATTCGGGAAAATTGTTCGGGAAGTCCGGAGCGGAGACAGAAGAGACGACGGCAGATCTGGCGAACAAAGAGCTTTTGGATATATCAGAAGAGGACATAGAGGCGGGAAACAAGGACATTGAAAGCAATGATTCCGAATCGGAGGGACAGACGGAAGAGACGCCCGACGGAACGCCTGGAGATTCGGTGCTGACCAGCTCGGAGATTGCGGCGACTGTGGCTCAGGCCAAGGTGGAACGGGAACAGGTGCGCTCCCAGAACAAAGAAACCTTGCAGGCCATCATCGACAATCAGAATCTGACGGATGAGCAGAAGCAGGATGCGGTCAACCGTCTGGTGAAAATGACGGAACTGGCAGAGCAGGAGATGGACATTGAAACCTTGCTTTCATCCAAAGGCTTTTCCGAATCAGTGGTCAATCTGACGGAAAAGTCGGCGGATATCGTGGTAAAGAGTAAGGAGCTGACCGATGCCAACCGGGCGCAGATCGAGGATATCGTAACACGGAAGACAGAAATTTCGCCGGAAAACATCGTGATCACACCCATCGGAAAATAAGAGACGGACCCTTTACGCAGGTGCAAAAAATTGGTATAATTTTCACAGTTACGAAAGAAAGACGGGATCGCCGAGTGGAATCGCCGAACGAATGGACGGCAGGTTTCGGGAGGGCAGGCGGTTGTCAAGGTTCCGGGTAAGCTCGGGAGGAATAGGTCAAAACGTTTGTGGAATGGATCGGAATACAGCGCGTTTTGCCCTATCTCCTGAACTCGGACGTTGACGCGCCGCCATATAAAGAAACAGACGGAGAAAGGCAGATAGAGAAATGAAAAGAGTATTTTTGATCGTATTGGACAGTGTAGGGATCGGGGAGCTTCCGGATGCAGGAAGGTATGGAGATATCGGCAGCAACACACTGCTGCATGTGTCGGAAGACCCGGCTTTTTTTATGCCGAATTTGAAAAAACTGGGATTGTGTGACATTCCGGATACAGGTTTTGTATCTTCCGGGGAACCGGTGGAGGGCGCCTACGGGAAGATGGCGGAGGCTTCTGCCGGAAAAGATACCACCACCGGCCACTGGGAGATTGCAGGACTGGTGTCTTCCACACCGTTCCCGACCTATCCGGAGGGCTTTCCGGAAGAGATCATCCGGGAGTTTGAGGAGAAAACGGGGCGACCTGTGTTGTGCAATCTGCCTTATTCCGGGACAGATGTGATCCTGGATTACGGACGGGAGCAGGAAAAGACCGGCGGGCTGATCGTCTACACCTCTGCGGACAGTGTGTTTCAGATTGCGGCCCACGAGGATGTGATTCCTTTGGAGGAGTTGTACCGGGATTGTGAGATCGCCCGGAAAATGCTGACCGGTCCTTACAACGTGGGACGGGTGATCGCCCGCCCGTTTACAGGGACTTATCCGGATTATGTGCGCACATCAGGCCGCCACGATTATTCGGTGGTGCCGCCGGCAGATACCATGCTGACACTGCTGCAGAAAGCGGGAAAAGATGTGCTTTCGGTGGGTAAGATCATCGACATTTTTGCAGAGCAGGGGATCACCGATTACGTGCGAACCGTCAGCAACGAGGACGGAGTGGACAAGACGCTGCGTTACATGGAGCAGGATTTTGAGGGACTTTGCTTTACCAATCTGGTGGAGTTTGATATGAATTACGGACACCGAAACGACCGGCCGGGCTATGCCAAGGCTTTGTCAGATTTTGACCGCCGGATCCCGGAGATCCTGGAGCGCATGCGGGAGGAGGATCTTTTGATCATCACGGCGGATCACGGCTGCGATCCCACCACGGCGTCTACGGATCATTCCCGGGAATACGTGCCGCTTTTTATCGCCGGAGCGCCTGTCCGGAAAAATATCTGCCTGGGAATCAGAAATACATTTGCAGACATAGGGGCAACTGTGTTAGACTATTTCCGTGTGCCGGGAAAGATCGCAGGAACTTCCATGCTGGAGCAGCTCACCGGTGATGCAGAATAAGCACGGCAAACAGCGGATAAAATCAGATAAGATAAACGCAGACAGAATCAAAAGGCAAAAGGCCAGGAAGAAAAATAGATAACGGGAGAAAGAAGCAGTGTCAGAGATTACGAATGAAATAAAAAGAAGAAGGACCTTTGCGATCATTTCCCACCCGGATGCCGGTAAGACCACGCTGACAGAGAAGTTTCTGTTGTACGGAGGTGCCATCAACCAGGCGGGAAGCGTAAAAGGAAAGGCGACGGCAAAGCATGCGGTCTCCGATTGGATGGAGATCGAAAAGGAGAGAGGTATTTCCGTGACATCCT
>CAKRWZ010000090.1 GCA_934418295.1 uncultured Mediterraneibacter sp. | reverse complement strand
ACAAAAAAGCATCACCTGACGGGAGTGATGCTTTTTAACATATCTTTTGTTTTGAAATTATGCAAGTGCACTTACTGCTTTGGAAAGACGAGCGATCTTTCTGGAGCAGGTTTTTTTGTGGTAAACACCCTTGCTTCCGGCTTTGTTGATCTCGGAAATAGCAACTTTCAAAGCTTCTTGTGCAGCAGCAACATCTTTTGCATCGATGGCAGCTTCTACTTTTTTCACCATAGTTTTAACTTTGGATTTGATTGCTTTATTTCTTGCAGCCTTTGTTTCAGTAACTAAAATTCTCTTTTTAGCAGATTTAATATTAGCCAATCTGTACACCTCCAAATTGTGATAGAATATTCTTTTGAATTCATGCTTCCGCTGATCTCGGACACGGACGTATCAACGGAACATACTCATTCATTTTATTCCAAGGCAAAGGGGTTGTCAATACATATTTCCCAAAATATTGTAAAAACTAGCCATGAATAAATGGCAAAGGAGTGAAAAGGGCATGCTGGAAAAATACAGTGTGAGGACGGATCTGGCTTTGGAGGAAAAAGAACGTTTTGAGTCGGAAAACGTGGAGGTGCCGGGGGTGATCCTGGAAGAGTCATATGATGAAGAACGGGAAGTCCGAGTGACAAGGATCGTGATCGAGACAGAAAAGGGAGCCAGAGCCATGGGCAAGCCCACCGGGACCTATATTACGCTGGAAGCGCCGAATCTGTCGGTGCCTGATGAAGCTTATCACCGGGAGATCTCAGAAGAGCTGGCGTGCTATGTGAAGGAACTCCTGGAAAAGCAGAAACTAGAGGAAAAAGAGGATTTGTCCGTGTTGGTGGCGGGTCTTGGAAACCGGAAGATCACGCCAGATGCTTTGGGTCCATATGTGGTAGACAATCTTTGTGTTACACGTCATATTGTACAAGAATATGGAAAGTATGCCATGGGAATGGAGCAGGTCAACTTGATCAGTGCCATTGTGCCTGGGGTGATGGGACAGACCGGGATGGAAACGGTGGAAATCCTGAAAGGCGTGATCGCAGAGACTTCTCCGGATCTTTTGATCACCATAGATGCCCTGGCAGCCAGAAACAGCAAGCGATTGAACCGCACGATCCAGATGACGGATACCGGGATCCATCCGGGTTCCGGCGTGGGAAATCAGCGGAATGCTATTACAAAGGAAACGGTGGGGATTCCGGTGATCGCTCTGGGGGTTCCCACCGTGGTGGATGCGGCTACCATCGTAAACGATACGATGGAAAATCTGATCCAGGCCATGGAAACGTCAGAAACGCTGCAAGGCGTGGGAAAGCTGCTGCGTTCTTATAACACGGCGGAAAAATATGAGTTGATCCGGGAACTGATCTCACCCCATTTAAACGGGATGTTCGTGACACCAAAAGATGTGGATGAGGTGGTAAAGCAGATCAGTTTTACGATCTCAGAGTGTCTGAACCTGCTGTTTCAAAATCAGACAGCTTCGTAAAACCAAATGGCTGCATAAAATCAGAGATGACTTCACAAAACCAGATGATTTCGAAAAACCGGACAGCCTCATAAACGGCTGCACACATTCATATATTGAAAAATGAGACGAAAATATATGAGTGCAAGGCAAAAAAGAAAATTGAAAAAATGCAGCAGAGGCTTTTGGGGTCTGCTCTTTTTGACCTTCTTTTATTTATATGGGAAAGAGGCGGCCGTGGGGATCGCAGAAAAAGGCAGAGAGCAGCTGTTATACCAGGCGCAGAAAACCTGTGTGCCGAAACTGGTCTACCAAAAAGAAGAGGAAACATTTGACGGCAGAGACTGGATCCTGGAGCAGGCGGAGAAGCTGCTGCCCTTGGTTTCCTATCTGGAGGATACGAATAGAAAAGAAACATCTGAAGATGAAGAAACCATTGCCAAGATTCTGGAAGCGGAGGCCAACGACGAGAATCAGATCGGTGAATCCGGAGAATTGATCGGGAAAGAGCAGGGGGTGGCTTCCGGAGGGACAGAGAATGCGCCTGTCGATCTGTCACCGGAAAAACTGGGAGATTTTGAATATCTTTTGAGCCATTTTTATACGGTGGACAGCACGACGATGATCGGGCCGGAGCAGCTGAATGCAGCGGAAATGATGGGAAAAAATATGAAAATAGGGAAAGGGGACGGGCCGAAAGTGCTGATCTTCCACACCCATTCCCAGGAAACCTTTGCAGATTCCGTGCCGGGAGACGCGTCTACCTCCATTGTCGGTGTGGGAACGTATCTGACCGAATTGTTGAACCAGAAAGGAATCCCGACCATCCACGACACGGGTGTGTATGATATCATCGACGGGAAACTGGACCGAAGCCGGGCTTACGAGCAGGCGGAAACAGCGATCCGAAAGGTGCTGCAGCAAAATCCTTCCGTGGAAGTGGTGATCGATCTGCACAGAGACGGGGTGCGGGAGGAAACCCGCCTGGTGACGGAGATCGGCGGAAAACAGACGGCAAAAATCATGTTTTTCAACGGATTGAGCAGAACGAGGGCAAACGGGAATATCGCCTATCTGGTCAATCCTTATATTCAGGATAATCTGGCTTTTTCCTTTCAGATGCAGCTGATGTGTGAAACATATTATCCGGGGTTCGCCCGGCGGATCTATCTGAAAGGGTACCGGTACAGCCTGCACATGATGCCAAAGTCCCTTCTGATCGAAGCCGGCGCCCAGACAAACACGGTGCAGGAAATGAAAAATGCCATGGAAGTGCTTTCTGAGACACTATATCGTGTCTTGGTCGGATAAAACATGTTGCAATGGAACCAAATCTTGTGATACCATAGTACAGGAGTTTTCAGAACTGTGAAGTCTCATGTTTTCGTGAGGCTTTATCGTTATGTTTGGATTTGAAAGGGATGTAAGATGGCAAAGAAAAATACATATGATGCGGACAGTATCTCTGTGCTGGAAGGGCTGGAGGCTGTCCGGAAAAGGCCGGGAATGTATATCGGAAGCGTATCTTCCAAGGGTCTGCATCATTTGATCTATGAAATCGTAGATAATGCAGTGGATGAGCATCTGGCAGGTTACTGTACGGAGATCCGGGTGACCTTGGAAAAGGACGGCTCGGCCACCATCGAAGACAACGGACGCGGCGTTCCGGTGGGAATGCATGCAAAAGGAATCTCGGCGGCGAGACTGGTGTACACGACCCTCCATGCCGGCGGTAAGTTTGACGATAACGCTTACAAGACCAGCGGCGGTCTGCACGGCGTGGGCTCTTCGGTGGTCAACGCCTTGTCTTCTCATATGGAAGTGTGGATCAGCCGGGATGGCGTGGTCAGCTACGATCATTACGAAAGAGGAATTCCGGTGATCGAGCTGGAAGACGGATTGCTGCCGGTGATCGGAAAGACAAAAAAGACCGGTACAAAGGTAAATTTTCTTCCGGACGATACGATTTTTGAAAAGACGGTATTCCGTGCGGAAGATGTCAAGAGCCGAATGCATGAAACGGCTTATCTGAATCCGAAGCTTACCATTATCTTTGAAGATAAGCGGACGGAGCCGGAAGAGCGGACCGTCTACCACGAGCCGGACGGGATCATCGGTTTCATCCGGGAATTGAATGAGAAAAAAGAAACCATCCATGAGCCGGTATATTTCCAGGGGATTGCAGAAGGCATCGAAGTGGAAGTGGCCTTCCAATACGTCAACGAATTTCACGAGAATGTGCTGGGATTCTGCAACAACATCTACAATGCAGAAGGCGGTACCCATTTGACCGGATTCAAGACGATGTTTACCACGGTCATGAACCAGTATGCCCGGGAGATCGGAATTTTAAAGGAAAAGGATGCCAATTTTACCGGAGCAGACATCCGAAACGGTCTGACTGCCATCGTGTCCATCAAGCACCCGGATCCCCGGTTTGAGGGGCAGACGAAGACGAAGCTGGACAACCCGGATGCGGCCAGAGCCACAGGCAAGGTGACGGGGGATGAGGTGGCCCGTTACTTTGACCGAAATTTGGACACGCTGAAAAAAGTGCTGGCCTGTGCGGAAAAAGCAGCCAAGATCCGAAAGACAGAAGAAAAGGCAAAGACCAATCTTCTGACCAAACAGAAATTTTCTTTTGACAGCAACGGAAAGCTGGCCAACTGTGAAAGCAGGGATCCTTCCAGGTGTGAAATCTTTATTGTGGAGGGAGATTCTGCGGGCGGTTCCGCAAAAACGGCCCGGGATCGGAAATATCAGGCCATCCTGCCGATCCGCGGAAAGATTTTGAATGTAGAGAAAGCGAGCATCGACAAAGTCTTAGCCAATGCGGAGATCAAAACCATGATCAACGCCTTTGGATGCGGATTTTCGGAAGGCTACGGCAACGATTTTGATATCAGCAAACTGCGGTATGATAAGATCATCATCATGGCCGATGCCGACGTGGACGGAGCCCATATTTCCACGCTGCTGTTGACATTGTTCTATCGGTTTATGCCGGAATTGATCTACGAAGGGCATGTCTATATTGCCATGCCGCCCCTTTACAAAGCGATGCCGAAAAATGGCGAAGAGGAGTATCTCTACGACGACAAGGCGCTGGAAAAGTACCGGAAGACCCACACCGGAAGCTTTACCCTGCAGCGGTATAAAGGTTTGGGCGAGATGGATGCCCAGCAGCTTTGGGAGACGACGCTGGATCCGGAGACCCGGCTTTTGCGGCGGGTAGAGATCGAAGATGCCAGACTGGCGTCGGGAGTGACGGAAATGCTGATGGGCACGGATGTTCTTCCGAGAAAGAAGTTTATTTATGAGAACGCAGCGGATGCGGAGCTGGATGTATAGATGGGAGATAGAAGATGAATGAAAATCAGATAATCAGGACCGAATATACGGATATCATGAAAAAGTCTTATATCGATTATGCCATGAGTGTCATCATTGCGCGGGCGCTTCCGGATGTGCGGGACGGACTGAAACCGGTACAGCGGCGGACACTTTATGATATGTATGAGCTGGGGATCCGTTATGACCGCCCTTATCGAAAAAGTGCGCGTATCGTGGGAGATACCATGGGTAAATACCATCCCCACGGCGACAGCTCCATTTACGATGCACTGGTGGTGATGGCTCAGGAGTTTAAAAAGGGCATGGTGCTGGTGGACGGTCACGGAAATTTCGGCTCCATCGAAGGGGACGGCGCGGCGGCCATGCGTTACACAGAGGCGCGCCTTGCCCGGCTGACCCAGGAGGTTTATCTGGCGGATCTGGATAAAAACGTGGTGGATTTCGTGCCCAACTTTGACGAGACGGAAAAGGAACCGGAGGTATTGCCGGTACGTGTGCCGAATCTTCTGGTCAACGGGGCGGAAGGAATCGCCGTCGGCATGGCGACCAGCATTCCCACCCACAATCTTTCGGAAGTGCTGGAGGCGGTAAAAGCCTACATGCGCAATAACGATATTACGACAAAAGCATTGATGAAATATATCAAGGGACCGGATTTCCCAACCGGCGGGATCGTGGTCAACAAAGATGACCTGCCGCACATTTATGAAACCGGCCAGGGGAAGATCAAGATCCGGGGCAAGGTGGAAGTAGAAGAGCTCAAAGGCGGCAAAAAGCAGCTTGTGATCTCGGAGATCCCATACACTATGATCGGAAGCGGCATCGGAAAATTTTTGAACGATGTGGGCACCTTGGTGGAATCCAGAAAAACCGGGGATGTGGTGGACATTTCCAACCAATCCTCCAAGCAGGGGATCCGCATCGTGCTGGAGCTGAAACGCGGCGCAGATGTGGAAAACCTGAAAAATATGTTGTATAAAAAGACCCGTCTGGAAGATACCTTCGGCGTCAATATGCTGGCAGTGGCAGGCGGAAAGCCGGAGACCCTGGGACTGAAAGGCATCATCGAACATCACGTAGATTTTCAGTTTGAACTGACCACCCGGAAGTACAAAACCTTGTTGGCGAAAGAACTGGAAAAACGAGAAGTACAGGAAGGTCTGATCAAGGCCTGCAACGTCATCGACCTGATCATCGAGATCCTGAGGGGAAGCTCCAACGTAAAAGAAGCAAGGGCTTGCCTGGTGGACGGCGTTACCGGAAACATCCGGTTTAAATCCAAAATCTCACAGAAAATGGCGGCTATGCTCCGTTTCACCGACCGGCAGGCAACGGCGATTCTGGAAATGCGGCTCTATAAACTCATCGGTCTGGAGATCGAAGCACTCATGAAAGAGCACG
>CAKRWZ010000089.1 GCA_934418295.1 uncultured Mediterraneibacter sp. | reverse complement strand
TAATAGTGGAACGAGAAGGTGTAAAGGTTGGATCAATTCTTTGTATGCTGTTTTGAGGGTGCATAATAAATAGGTTAGACAGTGTAATCTCGGGAAGAGATTGCACTTTTTTACTATATGGATATTTGGAAAAGCAGGTTATACTATGTGGCTTGCTATGCGGTTTAAGGGAAATGAATAATTTAAGAGGGATGATTTAAGGGGAATGAATAGTTTAAGAGGGATGAAATATAAAAGAAAACGAGTAAAAATCTGTTGCAGCCTGCTGTTGATCTTCTTGACGATCCTTTCTACAGTAGGCTGCGGAGCGAAGACGGATGCCATGGAATACGTAGCAGGCAGTTTAGACGCTGCATATAAAGCCTCTTATGATACATACATGAAAGTAACCGGATGTGAGAAAAAGGAAGCGCAAAAGCTACACAAACGCAGGTTAAAGGAGTGTATGTCTTATGTGGAGAATGCAAATATTTCGGAAGAATTGCAAGGAAAATATCGAGAGTTATTTGAGGATTTTTTAAAGTCAGCGTTTTATTCTGTGGACAGTGTAAAAAAGAAAAATGGAGAATATCTGGTATCGATAAAAGTGAATCCATACAATATGTTCTCTGATATAGAAGAAGAACTGGGGCAGGCTGTGGATGCTTATTATGAGGAAGTGACTGCTTCGGCTGCCGCCTCCGGAACGCCCTTACCAAATGATCAGGAAGCACGGGAAAAGGTGTATGAACTTTTGTTTCAGATTCTGGAGGAGCATGGGGCGCATATCACTTATGGGGAAGAGAAAGTTGTAACAATACGGGTAAAGAAAACAGGTTTCAAAAATTTTGTAATAGAAAAAGAAGATTTACAGAAACTGGACAACGTGCTGTTGGATATGACGGCAATGGGATTTTAGGAGTTTGAGAATGAAAGGAAAGACGAACTGTGAAGATTGTGCAAATTATGTATATGATGAAGATTTGGAATACTATATTTGTACGATAAATTTGGATGAGGATGAAATGGAAAAATTCATTCGAGGAAATTTTTCGGATTGTTCCTATTATCAGTCCGGAGATGAATATCGAATCGTGAGAAAGCAGATGTAAAAAAGCAGATAAAAGAAAGAAAATGTAAGAAAGCAGATGCAGAAAATCAGATGAGGGAAAGCAGATATAGAGAAGCAGTATCCATGATTAAAAGGGTACTGCTTTTATGATTTTATAATAAGCCGGTATCAGTAATGCGCAGGCACCCAGCCAAGCAAGGGGACTGGCAATACAGACAGAAGTATAGCCGAGCAGTCCGGAAAGTCCGACAGTGGCAGCAATGCGCATGACAAGTTCGATGATGCAGGCAGTGAAAGGAATTTTGCCGTTTTGCATACTTTGGATTGCGGTTCTGTAAACGGCCAGTAATCCGAGTAAAAAATAGAAAGGTGCGATGATCGAGAGGTAGGCATCGGAATAGTGATAAATTTCTTTCGTAGGAGAAGAGAGAAAAAGACGGACAATGGGATGACGAAGAAAAAGTATACTGACACATATGACCAGATTAAAAAGTTCAGTTTGGAGAAGACTGGCACGAACTCCCTGACGGATTCGTTCTTTGTTGCCGGCACCAAAGTTTTGTGCGACATAGTTTGAAATGGCAGTCATCATAGCGTTATTTATCAGGACAGAAAGTTGATCAGCTTTGGAGGCTGCGGTATACCCGGCAACTGCAGAAGTACCTAAAGCATTTACGACAGTCTGCATGGCGAGCTGCCCGATGCACATGATAGACATTTGAAAGCCCATGGGGAAGCCGGTTTTTAAATGTAAGATGATGGTTGGTTTTAACTGTTGAAAATCGCTGCGACGGATGCGGAGCACAGAAAATGTTTTCAGACCGACAAGCAGACTGAAAAGAGCCGAAAGGAATTGGGACAGAACGGTGGCCCATGCAGCTCCGGCTACGCCCATTTTAAACGGAACGATAAAAAGAATGTCCAAAAAAACGTTCAGGACGGAGGAAAAGACCAGAAAATATAAGGGAGTTTTACTGTCCCCCAGTGCTCGCAGTATATTAGAGATCATGTTATAAAAAATGGTTGCACCGGTGCCGAGAAGAACGACAAACATGTAAGAATAGGCTTCTGAGGAAATGTCGGCAGGAATCCTCATAAAATGTAAAATCTGTCGGGAAAACAGACAACAGATGAGTGTCAGTACAATGGTAAAGAGAATACTCAAAAGAAGAGATACTGCAACACTTTTCCGCATACCATTCTCATCTTTTGCACCACAGCGTTGTCCGAGACAGATACCGAAGCCTCCGGTAAAGCCGTTGATAAAGCAGAATACAAAATAGATGACGATGCTGGTGGAACCTACGGCAGCCAAGGAATCAGCGCCTAAAGTTTTTCCGACGATCACGGAATCTGCCAATGTATAAAAAAGCTGGAATATATTTCCTAAAATAACGGGAACAGCAAATTTTAACAAAGAATGAAAGGGTTTTCCGGCAGTCAAATCCATTTCTTTAGTTTTAGACATATAACATTTCTCCTTCCCAAAAGATCCGGACGTTATTATAGCACTAAAAGAGGCTAAAATATGAACGAATTGGATGCTTTTGGGGAAAATTGTCACATTCGTAAAATTTTCCGCGTAATACATATAGTACAAGGAGGAGATGACATGAAAATTTATTTGAGTCCAAGTGCACAGCCGCGGAATCTGTATGCAGCCGGGAATACAACAGAACAAGTTCAGTGTAATCGGATTGCAGCTGCAGCAAAAACGGCATTGGAACGAAATGGATATACAGTAAAAAAAGCGCCGGAAGGACAGTCTTATGTCAAAAACGTAGAGGAGGCAAACGCATGGCAGGCGGATGTACATTTGCCGATCCATACGAATGCCGGCGGAACATCAAAAGGAACCATGGGATTGTGTTATGCAGGCAGTATCACGAACAAATATGTGCAGGCTGTATACAAAGCGGTAGCAGAGTGTACTCCCTGGAAAGATCTTGGGATTCTTGTGAGGAATGATTTATATGAGATCAGCCATACCAAAATGTTGTGTGTTTATCTGGAATGTGCTTTTCATGATAAAAAAGATTCTGCGGAATGGATCACAGGGAACGTAGAGGTGCTGGGCGAGGCGATTGCAAAGGGATTTTGCGCCGCCGATGGGAAAAAATATATTTCGGCCGGAAAACAAACTGCAGAAGAAACTCCAAAACAAGTTCCGAAACAGATTCCGGGAGAGCCTTTAAATGACTGGGGGATAAGATACAGAGCACATGTACAAGGCTTAGGGGACTGCCCGGTTGTCCGGGACGGACAGATCGCAGGAACTGTCGGATATTCGAAGCGTCTGG
Source organism: uncultured Mediterraneibacter sp. (assembly GCA_934418295.1). Classification (GTDB taxonomy): domain Bacteria; phylum Bacillota; class Clostridia; order Lachnospirales; family Lachnospiraceae; genus Mediterraneibacter_A. The sequence goes on along the minus strand of CAKRWZ010000089.1, from coordinate 2,897 downwards.
AAGGGTTTTGGCTGGATTTCGGGGAAGTTGAAAAGCGTTTGGGAGTCCGGTTAAAAATCCGGGCCAAAGTACATCTCCAGGGAAAAGGCTGGATCGATCTCGGAAATGTTGAATCGGGAACCTTAATTGGGACAAAAGGGCAGGGAAAACGATTGGAAGCTTTTATTTTGGAAACAGAAGGAATGCCGGCAGGGTATCGATTGAGATATCAGACCCATGTCCAAAGTGTCGGATGGACCGGGTGGGTAAAGTCGGGCTTTGCTACCGGATCCGTAGGAATGAAAAAGCAGATAGAAGCAGTCCGCATTCAAGTGATACAAAATGATACAAATTGATTTTTAAATCCTTTCTTTGTATAATGATTGTAATGGTACTGAGAAATTAGGAGCTTCTCACGTTTTATATTCATTGATTAAAATCGCATCCCGTGGAGAAAAAGACGGGTATCATTTTGATCCGGATACGACGATCGGCATTATTTTTGGAGAAAAATCTGTTCCGTATAGAAGCGGGCGCGTGTGTGCGATCGAAGAATTGTTTACGGGTACAGGGATTCATTTTCGTTCTACCGAACATATTCAGGAAGAAATATGGAGCAAATTTCTCTTAAATGTTTGCAATAATCTGCCGCAAGCGATTCTGGGGGCGGGTGTTGGGTGCTACAATGACAGTGTCCATATGAAAGTGATCAGCCGTGAACTTGGAAAAGAGTTAAAAGCAGTTGCGGCAGCAAAGGGGATTGATATGAGTAAAGCGGATGCTTCTTCTAATATAGGAAGCATGGTTCCGTCTTCAGCACGTTATTCTACATTGCAGGATCTGGATGCGGGACGACATACAGAGATTGAGATGTTTTCCGGTGTATTGGTCCGCATGGGAAAGGAGTTGGGGATACCGATGCCTTATAACGAATATACCTATCATATGATCAAAGCGTTAGAAGAAAAGAACGACGGGAAGTTTGATTATTAGGCACGTTAAAGGAAGATCTGGTTTTACACAAAAGAAAGTTTAGATATTTTTATAGCATGCTATGTAATTATACTTTTGAATAAAAGAAATAAAGTGAGAATGAGATCCATGACGGGAAAACAATAATGTATGTATTGGGGAGGAATAGGATATGTACACTGCAGTAAAAGAAAGATATGCGACTATGGAATACAATCGTTGTGGAAACAGCGGGCTGATGCTTCCGAAAGTGTCATTGGGACTGTGGCACAATTTCGGAGATACAGCAAATTTTGAAAACATGAGAGAACTCTGTTTTACAGCTTTCGATAACGGGATCACACAGTTTGATCTGGCAAACAATTATGGACCGGAACCGGGAAGCGCAGAGAAAAATTTTGGGCGTATTCTGAAAGAAGATCTGGGGATATACCGCGATGAGCTGATCATCACAACAAAGGCAGGGTATGAAATGTGGGATGGTCCTTATGGAAACTGGGGAAGTCGGAAATATCTGCTTGCCAGTCTGGATCAGAGTCTGAAACGTATGGGGTTGGACTACGTGGACATTTTTTATCATCACAGAATGGATTCGGATACGCCGCTTGAGGAAACCATGGGCGCTTTGGCAAGTGCCGTACAAAGTGGCAAGGCAATTTATGCAGGACTTTCCAACTATGACGGAGAGACGTTGAAAAAAGCAGCTGTAATTTTGGAAGATTTACATTGCCCGTTCGTGATCAATCAGAACCGTTATTCCATTTTTGACCGAACGGTAGAAAAAAATGGGTTGAAGGAAATGACAAGAGAGCTTCAGAAAGGGTTGATCACCTTTAGTCCGCTGGCTCAGGGACAGCTGACAGATCGTTATCTTCATGGGATTCCGGAAGACAGCCGCATTCGTACCGATGGGAGATTTCTGCAGGAAAGTACGTTGGATGAGCACAGACTTGAGCAGATCCGTAAACTCAACGATCTGGCCGCCCAGCGTGGCGAAAAGCTGGCGGATATGGCTCTGGGATGGCTTCTTCAGCACAAGGAAGTCACAAGCGTGCTGATCGGGGCATCCAAGCCACAGCAGATCCTGGATAATGTAAAGGCAATTTCCTGTGCGCCGTTTACGGAGGAAGAGCTGAAGTTGATTGACGAGATTTCACAAAATTGAAATATTGGAGTTTATGCCAGAGTGAGGAGAACACTATAAAAGAATTTATTTATCAGGAGTTGATTTATTTAAATACAGCTGTGATTGCGGGTAAAAAGAGGGGAGGTATCTGTGATATCAAAAGAGGAGTCCACCAGATATAATGAACTGAAACGTTCTGTGATCTGGAAAGAAAGTATGTACGGAAGGTTAAAAGGAAAGAAAAGCAGAAGAAAAGGAGGAAGAAGGCGAGATGAGAAAACGAAAAATATTTGAGACAGTTTTTTTGACAGGTGCTTGTTTGGTAATTTTTGCCGGGTGCGGAAAGAAAAATGAGACAGAGAAAGCCGGACAACAGAAAGAAAAAACGGCGAAAGAGACTGTTAACGAGACAGAAAATGAAGTTTTAAATTCGATGGAAGTAAGAAATAATGGAGAAGCAATCCAGTGGCGGGCAGACAGTCAGGATAGCTGGCACGATCTGGTGAAACTTTCAGAGTTAAAAGGCGCTGACGGAAGGGATGGACAAAACGGAAAAAACGGAGTCAGTGGAACTAACAGTAAAAATGTGGAGATTCGGAAGAATTCTTCTTATATCCAATGGAGATATACCGGAGGTTCCTGGAAAAATCTGGTGGCATTGTCTTCGCTTTCAGGAACGGATGGACAAAACGGAGAGAATGTTGAGCTGCAAATGACTGATACAGAGATTCAGTGGCGTTATCCTAACGGGGAATGGAAAAAATTGGTAGCGTTGTCTGATATTACCGGTCCATCCGGACAGGATGGAAAAGATGGAGAA
>CAKRWZ010000088.1 GCA_934418295.1 uncultured Mediterraneibacter sp. | reverse complement strand
GGAACGGCAGGCGCAACAGGCTATTGCAGTATAAAAATCGGTGATGAAACCTATTACACCGAGCAGATTTTCGTGAATGGTTCGGCCTTCACCTTCACTGTAAACGCAGCCGCAGGCACGGAAATCACCCTTACTCCTAAATGGGGAATTTTCTCTCACGACGCCACGCTTCATAACGGCGATGTTATCACCGCCACCGGCTCACAGCAAAACAACACCCAAGCACCGGATAACACCGTGACTACCGAGCCGGAAACCGCAACCCCGGAGAACACAACGGCAGCTCAGACCGAGCCGCCCACCACCGAGGAAAGCGAGAGCAACTGAATAAAAAAGCCCAAGCCGCAACGGATTTAACTCCCCGCTGCGGCTTGAATCTTATGTGTATATAATCTCAGTATTTATAATCTCGGCTGCCCGATTCCGTATGCTGTTCATTTTGCCAGTCCACGCCATTTGGTTACCAGCCTTCAACTGCTCGGTAACACCCTCCGCTGTTGCCATCTGCCTTGTAAGCCGTTCAAACATTTCCTCAGCCTGATTATCAATATCCGCAAGATAGATGTTCAATTTGCCGCTTGTCAGCAAGTTGGTGTAAAGCACTTTGCGGTAATTTTTCAGATAGTGAAGATGCCGCTGACCCCATATCCCGATTGCGGAGTTTGTTCAGGCATTCAATCATAAGCCGTCATTCCTCGGTTGTAAGCGCAAGATAATATTTTTGTTTCACCATTCTGACCTCCTTTGATTTTCTGCTCTTATTTTAACGGAGGACGCAGAAATAATCGAATGTGCGGATAAATAAAAACAAGCGTACCTATCCATCATCGGAAATGAATGATGGATAGGTACGCTTGGTGAACTTATTCGATGAGTCTTTAGACTCTAGTGCCGGTAACAGACCCTTATAGGGTCAAAGCAAACCACCGGCTAAGCCGGTGGTCGTGATTTCTTTTTCAATGTTTTCCTGTTTTGCGATCGCTCCTGAAGAGCAGTCAGCTTTTCGGCGATGACGCTCAGGAAGCGGAACAGGGTCGCGCTGGCAAAGGCAAAGACGATCAGAAGTAAAATGACGATGGAAGACATGGCATTCATGGCAAAGAGTTTTTTCAGGAAGAAGCCACATCCGATCAGTCCCAGGATATTAAATGCCAGGATGCCGTATTTTATCCAATTGAACGGATGGCTGATCCGGATCAGGATCATAAAGCCGACGACAGCCAAAAGCAAGGTGGCGGCGGTTGCAATATCAGTTGACGGCAGGGCAAATACATCTCCGCAGACCACCAGGGAACCGACGGCGAAAAGATCTGTTAATCCGGCAGGAAAGGCTTTCAGCAAAACATTTTTCAGGAAGTTGCCCTGAATCCGTTCTTTATTTGGCTCCAAAGCCAGCAGAAATCCGGGGATTCCGATGGTAAAGGCACTGATCAGGGAAATCTGAGCCGGTTCCAGAGGGTAGGTAAACATGAAAATGGCTGAAAAAACGGCCATCAACAGGGAGAAAATATTTTTCACCAGAAACAGGCTGGCCGAACGCTGAATATTGTTTACAACACAACGCCCTTCTTCTACGACGTTTGGCATGTGGGCGAAGTCGGAATCCAGCAGAACGACCTGAGCCACCTGTGCAGCGGCCTCACTTCCGGAAGCCATCGCAACGCTGCAGTCAGCGTCCTTCATGGCGAGAATATCGTTGACGCCGTCGCCGGTCATGGCCACGGTATGTCCTGCGTTTTGCATCGCCTGAACCAGCTTTTGCTTTTGTTTCGGAGTTACACGGCCGAATACAGTATATTTTTCGGCAGCAGCAGCCAGTTTCCGATCCGAATCCAAAGTGCCGGCATCTACATAAAATTCTGCATTTTCAATGCCTGCCTGTAAGGCAATCTCAGAGACGGTGGCAGGGTTGTCACCAGAGATGACTTTGACGGTTACATCCTGTGACTTGAAGTAGCGGAAGGTTTCCCGGGCATTTTTTCGGATGGGGTTGGAAAGAACCACATAAGCCAGAGGAATGGCTTTTCCGGTCAGTTCTCCTTTAATGTTGTTTCCGGTGTAACGAGCAAAGAGCAGGATACGGTATCCCTTGCTTGTGTACGGTTCCAGCTCCCCTGCGATCCGGTTAAATTCATAGCGCATGATAAATTCCGGCGCACCCAGAAGGTAGGCACCTGTGTCGAAGACTATTCCTCCATATTTTTTAGAAGAACTGAAGGGAAGAATATCCAGAGGCTCTTTTTTAGAACGGGATTTTTTGGAATGTTTTTCTATATAACGCTGCAAAGCAGTCATGGTGGCATTGTTGTCCTGGGAGGCCCGCACGTAATCCGTCAGGAGACGGTTCACTTCCTTGGAAGAGATCGCATCGGTCTCATCTTCGATATCTGTTTCCGGCTCGTTTCTCCGGAAACCGCCGCAGACAACGATCTTTTTGACGCACATATCCGGTTCGGTGATGGTTCCGGTTTTATCGACGCAAAGGGTATCGACCCGTGCCAGCGTTTCGATACTTTTCATGTCGTGCAGCAGCACTTTGCGCTTGGCAAGCCGCATGGTGCTCAGAGCCAGTGCAACGGTGGTCAGCAGATAAAGACCTTCCGGGATCATGCCCAGTACGGCAGCGACCATAGAAGTGATACTTTTCCGGAAAGACTCGTTGTTTACAAAATAGCTTTGATAAACCAGAATCAAAGCGATAGGGATGATCACGATCCCGACAATCTTGATGATCTGGTTGATGGAACGGATCATCTCAGACTGTTCACCGGACTCCATCTCCTTGGCTTCCAAGGTCAGACGGGAAATGTAAGAGTCGTCCCCGACTTTTTCCAGCCGGGCATAGCATTGCCCGGACACAACGAAACTGCCGGACATAAGAGAGGAACCGTATTTTTTTTCGATCTCGTCGGACTCTCCGGTCAGGAGAGATTCGTTGACACTGACATTGCCCTTTACCACAATGGCGTCTGCGCAGATCTGATCCCCGGCAGAGAGCAGGATAAGGTCGCCCTTTACCAACTCTTCGGAAAGTACCCGCCGCTCTTTGCCGTCGCGGATCACGATGGCATGAGGCGCATTTAAGAGATTCATTTTATCCAGGGTCTTTTTTGCCCGAAGCTCCTGGATGATTCCGATCAGGGTGTTTCCGATGATCAATGGAAGAAAGGTCAGATTCCGGAAAGAGCCGACGATGCAAAGCAGTGCGGTAAGGATCATAAAAATAAAGTTAAAATAGGTTAGTATATTGGAACGGACGATATCCTTGACGGAGGTGTCCGTGGAAATGTTCGTTTTGTTGGCCAGTCCTTGGGCGGCTCTTTGTGCAGCTTCTGCGGAACTCAGCCCGTTTAAATCTACGACGGGCTCTCGTGCATGTTCGGGATCGGAAAATCCGATGGGAGTGATTGGTGCCATTTTATTATTTACTTCCTTTCAGGTGCCGGTAAACGGCAAAACAGTTGACAGCGATGAAATGTGATCAAAAGAAACCGCTTTCAGACTGCATCTTCGATTTTGATCGGGATGCCCAGCGACATGAAAGTGAAAGTCGCGGCAGCCAGCAGCTTTTGATTCTGATCGGTGATGTGGATCTCATAGACCATCGTTTTCTTGCCGTGCTTGATCTCTTTTGCTTCTGCATAAAGATAGGTGGTGTGGATCCCTGCGTTCAGATAATGGATATCGCTGTTGAGGGTCGTGGCGGCATAGCCATGGGAGGTGGCAGCAGCGCCGCCGGCCATGTCAGCCAGTGTATAAAGACAGCCCCCGTGAACGGAACCGATGGGATTGAGGTGATGCTCATTAACGGCAAGTTCAGCCCGGGCATAGCCCTCCCTGATCTCAGTCAGTTTGATGCCGACAACGCCGGCGAAAGCGTTTTTTTTATTTCTTAAAACCATAAGTTTTTGGTAATCCATAATTCTTCCTCTTCTTTGTTTGGTTTTGCCAAAGCATTTATCTTATCTTAACGGATAAGGGGGTCAAATGCAAGGAAACACGCCGGATTATTGCTAAAAACACAAAAATATGATAACATAAAGAATCGGTTATTTGTGGACAGGAGGTGGAGCGATGTTTAGAAAAAGGTGTACGTTATGCGGAGGGAGATTAAGCGGAAATATCTGTACGGAATGTGGCTTGGACAACAGCAAAAATGATGAGCAATATGAAGATATGCTGAATAAAAGCATGTGTGACGGCGAACCATTGACGCATATCCACGAGGATCCGGGAAATCCTTCTTCTTATATGTCAGAAGAACAGCTCGCGGAAAGGGCAAAGCGTGCAGAGCAAAAGGCAGAGCGCTCCGTCAACAAACCGAGAAAGCAGAACTATACGTATTCTGCCGCAGGAAAACAGAAGAAAAAGATTAAAAAAAATGCATGGCCGGTCATATTTTTAGTGATTGTGCTGGTGATCAGTGTAGCTCCGGCATTGTTTATAGGAATCAAATCAGCGTTCCTGAGTAATACGTATGAGGTTTCGGAAATATGGGATGCTTCGGAAGACGGACGTTACGAAAATGTGCTGTATGATCTGAGTGATGACGGGGAGGCCAGGGAGGAAATCCTCTATGCAGGAGAATATGTGGTCGGTGTCCATATTCCGGAGGGAACCTACACCATCAAATATCCGGAAATGAACGGAGACTGCACGTTAAACGTGAAGGATGCAGCCAACGGGATCTATATGTATAAGCATCTGCTCAGTGTGGATCAAATGAAAGCAGAATTGAAAGATGTTTATGAAGATGTTGTGAATCAGATAACAGATATGAGACTTTATCGGGGTGCAAAGCTGGAGATCAGCGGAGACGGTTATCTGAACTTTTATACGGATAATGCACAGCCTATGGAAGACGGCATGGACAATCCGCTGACGGAAGAGGTGCGGATCACAGAGGGACAGGTGATGACAGCAGGGACGGATTTTCCGGCAGGTGTGTATGATGTCCTCAATTCTGAGGAAGGGCTTTACTTGGATTTTGAGGTCCCAAATGAGCCGGGAGAGGATTTCCCGACATTCTATATGGAATCTGTATGGATGAATAATGCGGGGCAGGAAATCTGTTATAAAAACCTGGTTATCCCGGCAGGGGTGAAAGTGTCGCTGCAGGGTTATGATACGGGAGAAAATCCGGGAAGTGTGACGCTCAGTCCGAGCGAGCGGATTTTATCAGAGGATTATGAAGCCTATTATCTGGACGAATGAGAGAGCGTGACAGATGAGAGAAAGATCAAAATATACGAAAACAATCAAAAGAAGGGAAGTAAGAGATGGCAAATAAGATTTCGGATGAGACAATCGAATATGTAGGAATCCTGGCAAAACTGGAGCTTTCTTCGGAAGAAAAAGAAGCAGCAAAGGCAGATATGGAAAAGATGCTGGATTATATTGATACTTTGAACGAACTGGATACCAGCGGGATCGAACCGATGTCCCACGTATTTCCGGTAAACAATGTATTCCGGGAGGATGTGGTGACCAACGGAGACGAGATGGAAAAGACGCTTGCAAATGCTCCGGAACGCCGCAAGGACTGTTTTGAAGTACCGAAGACGATAGGCTAGAGGAGGGCGGATGATGGAAATCTTAGATCTGACAGCGGTAGAGCTGGCAAAGAAAATCAAAGCAAAGGAAATTACGGTGAAGGAAGCCGTGGAAGCGGTTTTGGAGCGGATAGAAGCGGCAGAACCGGTTGTAAACAGTTACATTACAGTCGAAAAAGAAAGAGCCTTGCAGAAGGCAGAAGAGATCCAGAAACAGATCGATGAAGGGATCCTGACAGGACCGCTGGCCGGTGTGCCGGTAGCTGTGAAAGACAATCTGTGCCTGGAGGGACATCTGACGACCTGCGGTTCCAAGATTTTGTATAATTTTAAACCGACTTACAGCTCAGAGGCAGTGCTGAACCTGGAAAAGGCGGGAGCGGTGATCATCGGAAAAACGAATATGGATGAGTTTGCCATGGGAAGTACCACAGAAACTTCTCATTTCGGGCCCACGAGAAATCCGCATCACCCGGATCATGTGCCGGGCGGGTCTTCCGGCGGTTCCTGTGCGGCGGTGGCAGCCCAGGAATGTTTCTGCGCACTGGGAACGGATACCGGCGGTTCTATCCGCCAGCCCAGTTCTTTCTGTGGCGTAGTCGGATTGAAACCGACTTACGGAACGGTATCCCGTTACGGACTGGTGGCATACGGTTCCTCATTGGATCAGATCGGTCCGGTGGCAAAAGACGTGACAGACTGTGCCGTGCTTTTGGACACCATCGCTTCCTGGGATCCGAAGGACAGCACTTCTATTAAAAGAGAAGAGTACAATTTTGCGGAGGCACTGAAAGAGGATGTGCAGGGCATGAAGATCGGAATCCCGAAAGGATATTTCGGAGAAGGTCTGGATCCGGAAGTAGCAGAAGCCATCCGTGCAGCCGTAAAAGTACTGGAAGAAAAAGGTGCACAGGTAGAAGAGTTCGACCTGG
>CAKRWZ010000087.1 GCA_934418295.1 uncultured Mediterraneibacter sp. | reverse complement strand
TGTAATTCTTCTTCCCGGATTTTACCGATAGCTCCGGATCCGTAAATTTCCCGCATGATTTCCAGTGCATTACACCCGTTGCTGTTGCAGGCTACATTGATCATCGCCTTTGCTCCGCCAACATAGCGGATGGTGACAACTTCTTTTTCATCCTGCTTCCAGTATGTGATGTCCTCCACACAGGAACGCTCGTCGGCCATGACCACTAGCTTCAGCCGGGTAATAAATTCTTCCTTTGTGATGTTCATGAGTTACGTTTTCCTCCTTTCTTTAACGGTACTATAGCCGCTGCAATCACCGGCAGTGCCCATTCTGGCCCAACCCCGAACTCTCCCCGCTGCAAATATGCTGTAATAATGATCAGGATTCCGAAGATGATTATAGTAATTACTGCCGTTTTAGGTTTCATCCTCATTTCCCTCCTTCCTCTTCTAAACTCTGGATCCTAAGCCTTTTCAAGCTTTCCATATACAAATCAATAAACGGTTTATAATATTTTTCTTCTGATACAGCAGATTGACAGCCTTCCTCAGATTTAACCAGATGGCCGTCATCTCTGCTGAGTGTAATGACTTTTTTCTGGATCATCGAAAATTCTCCTTTCCTTGATTTCATCCTCACTCCCGTGGTAAACTGCAAGAAGAAAGGATGGTGAGAACTATGGATAAAATTCCTATTAAAATTGAATTTCCTGATCTTGTTACTAAAACGCTTTCCCCACTAGCTGACAAAATCGGTGCTACCTTGGCTGACTTATGGGATATCTCATTTGGTTGGATAGAAAACTCCAGAGAAAAAGTTCAATATAAACGAGCTTTATCACTTGATCAGTTTAAAGAATCTCTTGAAAAGGGCGTTTCTCAAATCCCACCAGAAAATTTATGCGAACCTAAAATCTCAATCATAGGACCTGCAATGGAAGCTTCGAAATACTACTTCGAAGAAAAAGAACTTCGTGAGATGTTTTCCAAACTTATTGTCTGTTCTTTAAATTCCTCAAAAAGTAATATGGTTCATCCATCTTTTATCGAAATCATTAAGCAGCTTTCCTCCACGGATGCAATCCTGCTAAAAAAGATTTCGGAATACAATGATTTTATTCCTGCAATAGGATGCTCTATCGTTATGAAGATAAAAGGACTGAAAGTCATGGGCCAAGCACCACAAGAGAAAACATCTCCATATACAGTTACATTTCCACTTGATTCCCAGGTTTCTGAGCAAGACCAGATGGTTTCCCTTGATAATTTGAACCGGCTTGGACTTATTCAATTCAAAGATTTACAGCTTTCGGGCCCTTCTAAATACAAATTTGCAAAGTCCACATCTTTATATAAGGATTCACAAAAAGAATTTGATACCCTTGCAAAAAATGGAGCCGACCCAGACTATATCCACATTCATAGAAAATGTTTTGGGCTTACGGCAACAGGAATACGATTCTGTAATACATGCATCGCAGATGCTAATACTATCGAAATCTAATCATCTTTTTACAAATTGAAAGGAGCTCCTTACGGTGCTTCTTTTCTATTTTTTCTAACTCTCCTAGAAATTTTATACATATTACTTTTGTCACTATGTACGCAGTAATCGCACCGCTTGCACTCGACAAAATAATCCACCTCATCGCCTACCTCCTTTCCGCTTCATGTTCCTGCGCCCTAAGTTACCTTTACCTTAAGAAATTCATTCATGGGAACTCCTAATACTTTGCATACATTTGCATATTCTCCTGCTTCAAATCGTCTTTTCCCAGATATCGCTAAGCTAAACTGAGTTTCAGTCATTCCTATTCTTTCAGATACATACTTCTGTTTTAATCCAGATTTTTCAATAACACGTTTCATTTTATTAGCATCTATCTCAAGCATTGTGATTTCTCCTTTCGCATTTCGATATTTTCGATATTTTTAAATATATATCATGTTAATTGATATGTCAACAACTTTTCTCATGTTTGCCGAAATATTTGTTTACTTTTTCGAAATTCTCGATTATAATGAGTGCAACGATCGAAAGGAGTAGTTGGATGAATTCTTATCTTGTTTCCCAACTAAAAGCGGGACGCTTATCAAAAGGTTTAAAACAAAGTGATGTGGCTAAAAAAATAGGAGTAAAAGGTAACACTCTAAGCAATTATGAAAACGGGGTTTCTGAACCCGATATTGATACATTCTGTGCTTTATGTGATATATATGAAATTGATCCTGCAGAACTTCTAGGAGAAGCTTACGGGCTTAATGTGCAAGGCACAGGTTTTGAAATTAAACCCTCAGAAATAAATATCATTAAAATCTACCGTTCCTTAGATAACCAAGGGAAAAAAGTAATAGACTTCCTACTGGAAAGCGAATTGAATCGCTATAGGGAAATACAAGAAATGCAACAACAAATTATTGCAAACAACGAAGAAATAAACTTACCTACAAAAAATTTCAATTCTGATGAAATTCTAACCTTTTTAGACCAAAACGAAAAATAAAGATGATTAAAAGTTGTAACTGAATTTTACTCAAAAAAGGAGATTTATCATGGAACTCAATGAAAAACTGTATGAATTTGTACAACGTATTGAACCGCTAAAGGATTCTATTACTACAGAAGAGGCTACAAAAACATCAATGATTATGCCGTTTTTTCAACTTCTAGGATACGATGTATTCAATCCACTTGAATTCGCTCCAGAATTTACAGCTGATGTCGGCATAAAAAAGGGAGAAAAAGTCGACTATGCAATTATGCTGGATCAAGAGCCGCTGATACTAATTGAGTGCAAGCCATGCAATAAATCTCTTGATAAACATTCTTCGCAGTTATTCCGATATTTCGGTACAACTAATGCTAAATTTGCAATTCTCACTAATGGTATATCCTATCAATTCTATACTGATTTGGAAGATAAAAACAAAATGGATATGAGACCATTTTTAACAGTGGATCTGCTTAAATTAAAAGATCGTGATATTACGGAAATTGCCAAGTTCCAGAAGGGCGTAATCGATGTTGACAACATCTTAAATTCTGCTGAAAACTTAAAATATAGCAGACTGATAAAAGATTGCTTTGCTGAACAAATTGAATCTCCATCCCCCGAATTCGTTAAGTTCATTCTTAACTATGTTTATGATGGAGTAAAAACACAGAAAATTATCGAGGATTTCACCCCTATCGTAAAAAGAGCAATTTCGCAATATATTAACGACTCTATGAATACAAAAATTAAAGCTGCACTTAATAATCAAGATGAATCAGATGATTCCAATATTGATGATGTTCCAGAAACGGCTAAAGATACTAAAACAGAAAATAAAGAGCATAAGATAATCACAACAATAGAAGAGCTGGAATCCTACGCAATCATAAAATCCATACTTCGCACTATCGTTGATAGTGATCGTATCGCTTATCGCGACACTGAAAGTTATTTCGGTATTCTCCTTGATGATAATAACCGTAAATGGATCTGTAGGGTTCATTTGATGACCTCAGTAAAATATCTCACGATTGCAGATGAAAATAAAAATGGTGTTCGATATGATATTGAAAGCATAGATGATATTTACAAATACTCTAAAGAGCTTAAAGAAGCTTGCGAAAGATACCTATAAATAAAAATTCTCTATAGAAAGCATTATAGGATTTTAGATATGTAACCAGTAATTCACCAGATCATTGAAAGGATATAACACATATGCTCGATGACAAAGACTTCCTAACATATAACCAGCAAATGCGCAAGTTAAGAAATGATAAGCACATCAACTGTCAAGGATCTGCTCATAAAAAAATATTAATAAGATCCGGATATTTTAATATTGTCAATGGATATAAAACTCCTTTTGTTAGTGATCAGGACGCACAAGGAAACCATTCATACATTTCTGGCACTTCTATTGATCAAATGTATGCAGTAAAAAAATTCGATGAGCAATTACGATCATTTCTTTTAAAATATATTACGCAAGTGGAAGAAGAAGTTCGAACTTTAGCAGGTTATAAATTTGACGAATGTAATTCCAATGGAACTATCCCCTGGTACAATACAGAAGCTTATGCGCCAAATGCATCTTTACAAAACAAAATGAATGTAATTTCAAAAGCTTACAACCAATTAAGCGCTAGCCAACTAGAATATGTTAGTTTTTATATGGGAAACCATAAGCAAATTCCAACTTGGATTATGTTTAAAGTTGTCAATTTTTCTACATTTATAGATTTGATTAAGTACAGTAAAACGGATGTCTCCCACTCACTGTGCAATTTATATGGTTTATACGATGACAATGGCCATTACAATGTCAAACTTTTAATTGGAAGTCTGCATTGGATGAGAAAAATACGCAATGCTTGCGCACACAACGAGCGTGTGTATTGTTTGACCAGAAAACCCGACAAGCGTGGACGATCTGGAAGAATCATTGAAAAGTATCTGAGGACTCTTCGTTCTGGATATACACGCAACTTGGAACAAAAATTGTTTGATCTATTTGTCTATTTTAAATACTATTTACCAAATAGTGAATACAAGCAATTTATGAAAGATCTGAAATCAATGCTTCTAAATTTGCAAATTAAGATACACCCCCATGCATTTGAATATGTACGAGGTAAAATAGGAATCCTAAATTTGGATGACTTGGATGGTCTATTAAGCATACCTGCCGATGATATAGAATATAACCGATTTGATAGAACAACATGAATAGCACAATGTTTTTTTATTTAAAACACCACAAAAACAGACTTTTAAAAGTTGTAATATTTTGTTCAATATAGTAATATACTTGTACAGAGAGAACCATATTGATTATGGTTGAAAGGCACTTACGCAAGTTATTGCGTGGGTGTCTTTTACTTTATACTGAATTTATAAAAACAAAAGCCCCACCGAAGTGAGGCTAATGCTATCAGGTTGCAATGATACAACCCGAAACTCGCAATTTCATTGTATCATCGTCACCCTGAAAAATCAATATTCAGGGTATTTTTATACCCATTTTTAAGGAGATGATACATATGACTATCGCATGGGCATACTGCCGCTTCAGCAGCGATCACCAGAGAGAAGAATCCATTGATGCACAGATCCGGGCGATCCGTGACTACTGCGGTCGCAACAGGATCACACTGGAGAAAGTCTATCGGGATGAAGCAAGATCCGCCACTACTGATGATCGCCCATCTTTTCAGCAAATGTTCTCTGATATCAAGGAATATCCCTGTGATCTGGTAATCGTTCATAAGCTTGACCGATTCAGCCGGGATCGGTATGACAGTGCCTTCTACAAAAGGAAGCTCAAAGAACGTGGGATTCGTCTCGTGTCCGTTCTGGAAAATATCGACGGCAGCCCGGAGAGCATCATCCTGGAATCCGTTCTGGAAGGAATGTCTGAATACTATTCCCGCAATCTGGCCAGAGAAGTCCAAAAAGGAAAAAAAGAAACTGCGTATAAATGTCTGCATAACGGCGGCGTTCCTCCCATCGGCTACCAGGTCGATGAATCCGGAAAATATCACCTAGATCCCATCGAATCTAAATGGATCATCAAGGCATATGAAATGAAGGCATCCGGCCGCAGCTACATGGAAATCGCGGCTTATTTGAATGGGATCGGCGCCAGGACCAGACGTGGCCAAGGATTTACCAAAAACAGCTTCCATGATCTTTTCAAGAATGAAAAGTACAAGGGCGTTTATGTATATAACCGGGCAGCTCCGAAGACAGCCGGAAAGCGGAACAATCATTTAAACAAATCAGATGAGGATATTATTCGCATCGAGGGCGGGATCCCTCGGATCGTATCAGATGAATTATGGAATGAGGTGAACATGCAGATGAAAGATAGGACGATGAATGCCAGACATAAAGCGAAAAGAACTTATTTACTTTCCGGGATCATATACTGCGGTGAATGCGGCAGTCCAATGTCCGGGAACGCCAGAAGAGCCGGCCGGAATAAAACAGAATATATCACATATGACTGTAATCGCCGGCACAGAGAACGCACCTGCCGGGCGAAAGGGATCAATAAAAAATACATTGAGGATCTAGTGATCAGCCATCTGGAAAATGAATTCTTCACACAGGAAAACGTTTTGCAGCTTTCACAGCGCATCTTTGATCTGCAGGTGCAGCGCAAAATGGAAGTAACTCCGGAACTGGCGGCTCTAAAAGCCGAGCTGGCAGCCAAGCAGAAAGAAATGAACAATATTATTGATTCTATCAAAAAGGGTGGTTATAAGGACTGGATGGGAGATCTGGGCGATGAGATCGACGCCCGCATTAAATATCTGGAAGGAAAAATCCAGTATAGTGAAAGCATTCAGGAGCGCCAGATTCTTTCACAGAAACAGATTTACGATTATATTATGAAAGATGCAAATCTGATGGAAAAATCTCTAGAAGATCTGAAACAGATCGTACAGACTTATGTAGAAAAGGTAGTGGTATTCGCTGAGAAGATCGAAATACACTTAATAATAAATAACCACAATCCAG
>CAKRWZ010000086.1 GCA_934418295.1 uncultured Mediterraneibacter sp. | reverse complement strand
GCACAATATATTTCCCACCTATGATATACTTAAGATATTGTTGGCAGAAGGGAGAAGTGCATTATGCCGAAAGGAACAAATCAGAAATTCAAACTGTACCGACTGGCGCAGATCATGCTTGAAAAAACAGATGAAGAGCATTATATTACAATGCCGGAAATCATGGAAAGTTTGGCAGAATACAATATCACAGCTGACCGTAAAAGCATTTATACGGATCTTCGTGACTTAAGTGTTCTTGGCATTGAAGTGGAGGGAGAACCGATTGGAAATCGCTACCATTATCATGTGGTCAGTCGCACGTTTGAGCTTCCGGAGCTGAAGCTTCTGGTGGATGCAATCCAATCTTCCAAATTTATCACAGAAAAGAAATCCAATGCGCTGATCAAAAAGCTAGAAAAAATGGTCAGCGAATATGATGCACAGAAGCTGCAGCGGCAGGTATATGTGTCCGGAAGAATAAAGACGATGAATGAGAGCATCTACTACACTGTAGATGCTATTCATAATGCAATTTCAGAAAATAAGAAAATAAAGTTCCAATACTATCAGTGGAATGTAAAAAAAGAGATGGAACTCAGACATAATGGAGCCTGGTATCATATCAGCCCATGGGGACTTTCGTGGGACGATGAAAATTATTATCTGGTAGGCTACGATTCGGATGCGGAGAAGATCAAACATTACCGGGTAGATAAAATGCTTCATATCCGATTGTCAAGTGAGAACCGGGAAGGAAAAGAGTTTTTCAATAAGCTTGACATGGCCGACTATGCGAAGAAAAGCTTTGGAATGTTCGGAGGAAAAGAACAGACAGTAAAACTACTGGTAAAAAACAGCCTGGCAGGAGTTATCATTGACCGTTTCGGGAAAAATGTGATTTTGTTTCCGGCAGATGAAGAACACTTTACTGTGAATGTAGATGTTCATGTCAGCAGGCAATTCCTTGGATGGGTATTTTCATTGGGAGACGGTATAAAAATAGCTGGGCCGGACGATGTGGTGGAGCAGATGAGAATTGAAATTAAAAGATTGACAGAACAATATTCATAGAAAATGGAGGATGAGTAAAGATGGCAGAAATTTATTAGATCATATTTGCGGACAGGAGAAAAAAGACTGATTTATAGAATTCTGCTTTGCAGATATTGTGATAGTATCTGGTGATATAATGATAAATGAAAAACAAAATTCTTAACTGCTGAACAGCAAAGGTGTACATTGCAGACAGCAGCTCAGAAGTGAAAAGAATGGAAAGGCTGGCAATGAGCGGAGAGTTTTATGTGTTAACTACAATTGAATTTTTTGTTTTGTTTTTTATGTGCGTGCTTACACATCTGAGTGAATTACTTAGCAAAAAACAAAAGCGAGGTTTTTTCCTGGCCTTTGTTTTGATTGCAGGGATTTCGATACTGGAAGTTATTACCCTGGCAGTGGACGGACTGCCGTCAGGCTACCGCTGGCTGAATATCGCAGCCAACTATCTGGGCTTTGGCCTGTCGCCGGCTGTGTGCATCTGTCTGGTATATGCATTGGACAGAAAAGCAGTCTTTCGACGTGAGATCAGGATGGCGGTATGTTGTGAAATCGGGTACTTGATACTTCTTTTTATTTCCATACCATATGGAAAGATATTCTCGGTGAGCGCAGATAATATTTATTCACGCGGTCCACGTTTTTACATATATGTTATCATGTATTTGGGGGCGATTTTGTACCTTTCGGCACTAACGATCGTCACAGCCGGGGAGTTTCAGAATCGCAGCAGATTGTTGATCTATCCGCTTATTCTTTTTGTGACGTCGGAAACGATCATTCAGGTTGTTTTTCCCGGATTTCATGTTACCTGGCTATGTGTTACGTTGCTTTCGGTATTGTATTTTATTTATTGTAATGAAATGTGGAGCCAGCTGGATGCGCTCACAGGACTTTTGAACCAAAACAGCTATCTGAACCGGATAGATAAGGCAAGGTGCAATGGAGGAGCACTTGTGGTGTTTGATGTGGATGATTTCAAGCAGATCAACGATCGCTACGGTCATATGCAAGGGGATGTGTGCCTTGCGGAGATTGCAGAATGTATCAAAAAAGCATATGCAAGCTTTGGATATTGCTATCGTATGGGCGGCGATGAGTTTTGTGTACTGTTGAAAAGCAGTGAGAAGGAAGATTGGTGCAAACAGGAATTCTTGCGGCGGCTGGAGGAAAAGCGGAGAAAGATTACATTTTTGCCCACAGTTTCCTATGGATCAGCTCCATTTTCAGGTGAGGATATGGTTAAGATTAAAGACAGAGCCGACCAAAATATGTATCAATATAAAAACGAACGAAAGAATCGCAGTGGTATAGAGTAAGCAAACATACAACAAGGAGGAAACGAAATGAAAGAAGCATTTCGGGCGGCACTGGAAGAATTGCTTGCCAAAACCGGTACGGATCGCGAAAAAGGTCTGACGCCGGAACAGGTGGAGAAATCCCGCAACACTTATGGTTCAAACGCTTTTGTCCGCCAAGGTCACGAGTCCCTGGCAAAAAAGATTTGGGACGCATCGACGGAACCGATGCTTTTGATGCTGATTTTTGCGGCAATCATCACATTGGCCGTGAACATTACCCGTTACTTTACAGGAGGAGAATATAATTTCCTGGAATGTGTCGGTATTTTTGCAGCAATAGCATTGTCTGTGGTTATTACGGTCATTACGGAGGGAAAGAGTGCGAAGGCATTTGAAGCACTGAATAAAATCAACGAAGATACACTGATCAAGGTGATCCGGAACGGAGAGCCGCAGCTGGTCACCCAGAAAGAAATCGTAGTCGGGGACATCATTATGGTAGAAACCGGCGATAAGATCGTGGCAGACGGACGTTTGTTGGAAAGCAATGATTTGTCGGTGGATGAATCGGCGCTGACCGGAGAAAGTCTTCCGGCAAATAAAGATGCGGCTGTAGTCTGTCCCAAGGAGACACCGGTGGCGGAACGCGTCAACATGCTGTATTCGGGCTGTTTTATATCAGCCGGGAACGGCCGGATGCTCGTCACGGGTGTCGGAAATGATACGGAGTTTGGTCAGATCGCACAGGAGCTTTCTTCCATTGAAAAGACGACGACACCGCTGCAGGAAAAGCTGGACAAGCTGGGAAAGCAGATCACGGTGCTGGGCGCCTCTGCAGCTGCCATCGTATTTGCCATTGAGGTGATCCAGTTCTTTATGCGTGGACAGCTGAGCCTGGATACGGTTTCCGACGCTTTTATTACCAGTATTGTCTTGATTGTAGCGGCTGTTCCGGAGGGGCTGCCGACCATCGTGGCGGTTTCGCTGGCGTTAAATATCATCAAGATGTCCAGGGAAAATGCATTGGTAAAAAAGATGATCGCCTGCGAGACCATCGGTTGTGTGAATACTATTTGTTCAGATAAAACCGGTACTTTGACGGAAAATAAGATGACAGTCCAGCGATCTATACCGGCGGCAATTTGATCAAGCCGGAGCAGCTTCAGGATAAAATGCTTCTGAACAATTATTGCATTAACAGCAATGCCAACGTTTCACAAGAAGACGGAAAATGGTCGTTTATCGGAAATCCGACAGAATGTTCTCTGCTTGTGGCAGCACAGAAAGCCGGTGTCGATTACCAGAAACTGCGGCACGATGCGGATATCGTCCGCGTGTTCCCGTTCTCTTCGCAGAACAAGGATATGAGCACGATCGTCCGGGAAGAAAACGGTAAGCTGGTTCTTTATACCAAGGGAAATCCGGAGAAAATCCTTTCTCTTTGCTCGGATATTTCAACAGAGGAGAAAGAAAAAAACCTGGAAATGATGATCCGGTTCCAGAGTAAAGCGGGCCGTCTGCTGGCGTTTGCACATAAAGAACTGAGTGGTTACGATGGAGAATTGCAGGAGGAAGTCGAGCAGGATCTGTATTATGATGGTTTTGTAGTAATCTCCGATCCGTTGAATCCGGATGTTTATGAGGCGATCAAGAGCTGCCGCAGTGCCGGCATCGAAGTGAAGATGCTTACCGGTGACAATATCCGGACGGCAAGAGCTATCGCAAATGAGCTGCACATGCTGGATGATGACCACATTGCCGTGGAGGCATCCGACATCGAGAAGATGTCCGATGAGGAATTGAAAACGGCGTTGAAGAAAATCCAGGTAATCGCCCGTAGCACACCGATGGTAAAAATGCGAGTGGTCAAGCTCTTAAAAGAAGAGAAAAATGTAGTAGCCGTTACCGGTGACGGAATCAACGATGCACCGGCGATCAAGCACGCAGATGTGGGAATCGCCATGGGAATCGCAGGAACGGATGTGACTAAGGAGGCCGGCGACATGGTGCTGCTGGACGATTCTTTCTCGACTATTATCAAAGCGGTTCAATGGGGGCGCGGAATTTATGAGAATTTCAAGCGGTTTATCCAGTTCCAGCTTACGGTAAACGTTTCCTCCGTAGTTGTGGTCATTGCATCGATCCTGGCCGGATTCAGCGCACCGTTTACGGCTCTGGAGCTTCTGTGGATCAACATCATCATGGATGGTCCCCCGGCTTTGACCCTTGGCTTAGAGCCGCTCCGTCAGGATCTGTTAAAACGGAAACCGACAAAACGAAGCGAGAATATCATTTCCAAATCTATGATGGTACGGATTTTTACCAATGGTATTTTTATTTCGGCAGTATTTATGCTGCAGCATTTCGAAAATTTCCTGGGAGCATCTCCGAAAGAGGAGGCAACGGTACTGTTTACGCTGTTCGTGTTGTTCCAGCTCTTTAACGCATTCAACTGTCGTGAACTGGATGAGACGCCTATGATAAAAAATCTTATGAAAAATAAGCTGATGCTGGGTGTTTTCCTGCTCGTTTTGATCCTGCAGTTTGTGATCACACAGTTCGGCGGTGCAGTCTTCGAGACAGTGGCATTGTCTGCAGGTATGTGGTTCAAAATGCTGGCGACCGCATTTATGGTGATTGTTTTGAACGAGCTGATCAAAGCAGTAAAACGTGTATCGAAAGCAAAGGAACAGGAGTGGCAATTAAAATATGAAAAATGATAAGGCTGACAAAACGGTTGATACCTGTGAAGAATTCTTAAATGTCTGCAAATTTGATCGGTAAGGAAACCTGCGTGATATAAGCATTTTTGTTTGCACCGTGGGTCGGCGGCCCTTCCATGTAAATATTGCGAAAATAGCCGTGGGGCGTCATCCCGTGTTCTTCAGCGTAGCGCAGGAGCCGTGCATGGACGGAAGGAAAATTTTCGTAAGGACCGCGGTAATAGATACAGATGGCGGCTACTTGAGGAAAGGTCAGGATAGAGCTTCCTTCGCTGGCCGGGGCGACCGGGATGACGTAAAGCCCGTCCCGGTCAGATCCGAAAGCACACTGGATACACATTTTGTGCTGTATATCTAATGGATACTGTTTTACAGCATCAATATAGGTTTCCCGCAGGCCGCTGGTTTTTGCTTTCAGGTCCGCTCCGTGAAAATCCCGGCAAAAGGCGGTAAAACCGGGTAAAGTGATTCGATGAATCTCCGGCTCATTTGCTTTGTATTGCCGCAGACGGAGCTGGGCAATGTATTGGTCAAGCTGATTGCGCAGGAGAACTAAACGGTCGATCTGCTCGTCAAGAGAAGCCGTATTATCAAAATAGCTACGGATCTCTGCAAGAGAAAGCCCGAGATTTTGCAGGGCGCGGATCAGACGGATATGTACTATATTGTCGGCAGAATAATAGCGGAATCCATGTCCGTCATGCTTGATTGCAGGGGTCAGAAGCCCCATCTCCTCATAATGGATCAACATTCGTCTGGTTACGCCAAGGGCTTTTGTAACCTTTCCGATCTGAAACAAGTCTTTTTCTGTATATTCCATGAAAATCTCCCATTTTTAATTTATTTCACTTTTTTCAGGATAGGTCTTTACTTGAACACTAATGTTCATGTTATGGTTATTGTACTTGAAAAATAATCCGATATCAAGTACCTGACGATGATACGAGTGGGAGTGCTTATTATGAAAAAGGGAATGGCAGGGATTTTGATGACAGCTATGGTGTTTCTTTTGGCATGTGCAAATCTGGTTGTCTGCGGAGACGGTGAAACAAGGCAGAAAGCGATTGACAAGCATACCAAGATCACAGCATCTTTTCAGGAAATCGCAGTTTTGATCCGTGAATATCCGGATGTGATCGACGAAGAACTTATCGTCAACTATCAGGAAATGTCCAATTTGTTGGATCAATGTACAAAGATTTTGGAAAGCGACCAAAATATTTCCAGTGAAAATTACGGTAAAATGATCGAATGGTTTGATTCTGTAGAAAATTGGGTCAAAGGGACAAAGGAAGGAATTGAATTTCTGATCGCACAGGCACAGTAGTAAGTGAGACGGAAAATACAGAGAATAGAGAGTATTGGATATTTACAATGATTCTTGTGATCTGCATGGTGTTCTCGATCATGCATTCCGGCAATCGCTTTTGTACAGGTTGTTCTGGCATTTGTAAGCAAAAAGAGCAGCGAGGAAGAAAAGAAGACAGCAGAATAAGATAAGAAATGTAAAAGTAAGAAAAGTAAAAGAAACAGATTGAAGCCGCTGTAAGATGGGGAACCATTTTATGGCGGTTTTTATCGCTACGACGAACCAAAGTCCGGGATATAGTTTTTTCCTATAATTCATAATAAAATTTTTGAATTA
>CAKRWZ010000085.1 GCA_934418295.1 uncultured Mediterraneibacter sp. | reverse complement strand
TACAAGATATACTCTTGCGATAGATTTTTTTCTTCTTCCTGTTCCGTAATATTTTGTAGTAGCCACTGTAATGTCCTCCTCTCAACCTTTCTTAGAATGTGTATACTTCCGGCTTCTGAGCCTGCTGCTCATGCTCCGGTCCTGCGTATACGTGAAGTTTCTTGTACATTTTTCTTCCCAAAGGTCCTTTCGGAAGCATTCCTTTAATTGCCAGCTCCATTACTTTTTCCGGCTTTTTGTCCATCATCTCAGCCATTACTGTTTCTTTCATTCCGCCGACATAATCGGAGTGGTGATAGTAAACTTTCTGGCTCAATTTCTTTCCGGTTACTTTTACTTTCGCTGCGTTTACAACGATCACATAATCGCCTGTATCGATATGCGGTGTAAATTCCGGTTTATTTTTTCCTCTCAGGATTTTTGCTGCTTCAGCTGCAAGACGTCCAAGAGTTTTGCCTTCTGCATCAATTACGTACCATTTTCTTTCAATCTTGTCCGGATTAGCCATATAGGTCTTCATGGTTTTCCCTCCTGTATCATCAATTTCACTTATTCCTGTTATTCTGATCTTCCGGGATCCATATGCTCCGGGGCATTGGTGCATACTTCACCTGATTCGTCATACTGCATTATTATATTATGTCCCATTTTCGATGTCAACCATTTTCGGGATTTTTCTGCCGTATTTTGCAGGATTTTCTGCTGCATTTTCAGGATACCCTGCTGTCTCGGCGGCTGTACTGCTGTGCTGTGTCGCTTTGCCTACGCCTTTACCAACACTTTCGTAATCTCTGCCATATACAGTGTATGGTAATCTTTCTCCGGATACCATTTGGAATCATTTTCCGGTACATCGAAGCATTCCGGTTTCATATCCTGATGGTATTGCTTTTTGCAGACCAGGATCATTTCTGCCTCTTCAAAGGCTGTCGTGCCGTCCACATAATACGGAGTCAGTCCTGCCTCTTTTTCCTTATCACAATCCCTTCCGGATTTTGTCCCGCAGATATTCAAGGCCTTTTTATAGGATTCCCCGAAAAAGGCAAGGGTAAAGGTATCCTGACTGTCTACAAATTGCTTCGTATAGCGCTGCGGGCGGATATAAACCGTCACCACGTTTTTCCCCCACATAACGCCCATGGCGCCCCAGCTGGCTGTCATGGTATTATGCTTTTTTGCATCTCCTGCCGTGATCAGCATCCACTGGGTGCCGATCTTGGTAAAAGGATTCAATTCCAGCTCGTCTATTGCAATTTCACGAAATGCCATCTGTTTCATTCCCCTTCCTGTTTATACTGTTATTCTGATTTCAACATCTTTCCGGCCATATCTTTGCCGTTTTGTCTCCTGATACCGCTTTTCGCTTATTCCGCATCCGTCGTCATTTTCCGGAAATGCTTTTTTCCTTTTTTCAGTACCATCCCGTCACCGGCAAATGCTGTTTTTTCATACGCTGTCTGAATATCTGTCACTTTTTCGCCGTTTACCGATACACCGCCCTGCTGTACGGCACGTCTTGCCTCTGCCTTGGACGGCACCATCTCGCTCTTCAGAAGAAGCGTCAGGATATCGATCTTATCCTCTGTAAAATCCTCCTCCTTTAAAACGGTTTCCGGCATTTCCGCTGCATTTCCACGGCTGAACAATGCTCTTGCACTTTTCTGTGCGCGGTCTGCTTCCTCATCCCCGTGAACCATTTTAGTCAGTTCATATGCCAAAATCTCTTTTGCCTGGTTCAGCTGGCTGCCTTCCCATTTGTCCATTTCATCGATCTGTTCCAGCGGAAGGAAGGTCAACAGACGAATGCATTTCAACACGTCTGCATCAGAAACGTTTCTCCAGTACTGGTAAAAATCAAACGGAGATGTTTTATTCGGATCCAGCCACACAGCTCCGGACTGGGTCTTGCCCATCTTTTTGCCCTCGGAATTCAAAAGCAATGTGATCGTCATGGCGCTGGCATCCTTGCCCAGTTTGCGGCGGATCAATTCCGTACCCGCCAGCATATTGCTCCACTGATCATCCCCTCCGAACTGCAGGTTGCAGCCGTATCTCTGGTACAGTGCGTAAAAGTCGTATGCCTGCATGATCATGTAGTTAAACTCCAGGAAGCTCAGTCCCTTTTCCATTCTTTGCTTATAGCACTCTGCTGTCAGCATACGGTTTACGCTGAAATGTGCACCCACCTCCCGAAGGACTTCCACATAATTCAAATCTAACAGCCAATCCGCATTGTTTACCATCAACGCTTTTCCTTCTGAAAAATCGATAAACCGGCTCATCTGCTTTTTAAAGCAGTCACAGTTATGCCGAATGGTCTCCGGCGTCATCATCTGGCGCATATCCGTTCTGCCGGACGGATCTCCGATCATACCGGTTCCGCCTCCAATCAGAGCGATTGGCTTGTTTCCTCCCATCTGCAGGCGTTTCATCAGACACAAGGCCATAAAATGTCCGACATGAAGGCTGTCTGCCGTGGGGTCAAAACCAATATAAAAGGTTGCCTTCCCTTCATTGATCAAGTCGGATACCAATTTCTCGTCTGTCACCTGAGCGATCAAACCTCTTGCGATCAATTCATCATATAATTTCATTTTTCTTCTCCTTTTCTCTTTCCCTTTTGTCAAAGCGCCGGATGGGCCGGGCGGCACATTCCGGGATTTCAGGCGGTCGTCAAAAGCCCACGCAAGCTCGGATTTTGATTCGTCGCCATACAACAAGAGCCCGCGTCCAAAAGGACGAGGGCTCTCAAAGCTCGTGGTACCACCTTTTTTCACAGGCGACTCGCATCACCTGTCTCTATGAGTATATCTTCAGATGCAGGATGCACAAATATGTCTGCATTCACGCCTCTGAAAAGAACTCAGTGCAATAACGAGCACCGCTCCGTCACAGCCTACTTACACCATTTTCGCCTTCCCTGATCGAGATCTGAAAATCCGGTTCGGTGTGAAGCTCCGGAATGTATTCACAAAAGAGCATGTCATGCGCCTCTCATCAGCCGGCTGCTTTCTGTATGCACGCTTCCTTTGCTACTTGTTTCCTTCTCCGCTTTTCGTATATCTGAGATTATAGTACACGATTCTGCAGATTTGTCAAGCCTAAAAGCCCCTCTTCACGCATTTCGCATAAAGAAGGGCTTTTGTTTTATTTTCGTTATGATTCGTTCAGAACGATTACTGTGCCGTCACTTTATTCAAAAGAGCGATCGCATCCTGCAGATTCACAACACCGTCTCCGTTGACATCACCGACAGCCAGGTCTACTTCTTCCTGTGCCGTCACTTTGTTCAGCAATGCAATGGCATCACTGAGATTCACAACACCGTCATCATTTACGTCTCCCGACAATGCAATTTGTGGGATATCCAAAGAACGTACCGCAGAAACGTTTCCGTTTTCATCTTTCAGGATCATATAGACTTTCTGCGCCTTTTTGCTCAGTTCTGTCAAATCTACATTCACCTCTCCGGCCGCCTCTGCTGTCTGTGACTTTCCTTCAGCCTGGATCTTGGCAGCATCCGGCACTTCAGCATCTGCCGGCTGTACCAGGTAATAAAGTGTAGATGCCTTGCTAGCTGTTACTTTGATCTTTGCTGTTGTATCCGTTCTTTCAACCAGTGCGTCGTCTCCTACTGTCAGGATTGGCAATGCATTCTGCGTATACAACGTTACATTGTACACTCGTTTCTGGGTGCCGTCTGCATTTTTCAGAACCAATTTTACCACGGCTGTAGTCGGGTTCGTACGCTCTGCAAACGGTACATCAATATATTTGTCACCCTTGTAATTTGTACGAACCTTGAGTACATCTCCCTCTTCATATCCGTAAACGCCGCTGACAACTGTAGGCTCCAGTACATCCGTATCGTTCAGCATGCTGAGCCAAATATAGCCGTCTCTCGCCGCCCCTGCAATACCTGCGGTATACTCTGTATTTAACGAATCAAAGGCCGGATCCAATGAGAATACCGTTCCCTGACCTGCATTCGGACTGTCTGTGACCTTCATGGAGGTCAAAATGGGACCCGCAATTACCGTAAAGATATAGCTTCTGGATGCTGTTCCTGCTTTTACCTGAACTTCTACTACTGTTTTGTTTCCATTCAGTTTGATTTCCTGTTCCGTTCCCTCCGCACCGTTAATGGTTACTTCTGCCCCGTCACTTGAAGTCAGCTTCATTTTTAATGTCTCTGTTCCGGCATCTACCGTAATCATATGCTCAGATATGCTTCCTGCAAAAGCTTTGCCGCCATCCAGAACCGCGTTTCCGCCTTCCAGTTCAATGTTCTTCAGATATGCATCCGAACGCCGGATCGTAAACTGCCATGCAGAGTCGTTCTTCATATAAATATTTCCGTCGCTGTCTGCCACTGCACTGGCAATACAGAATTGCTCATGGCTCGGTGTATAGAACGCACCGCTTTCCGGATCTGCCTCTTTCATTCCCGGAGCATCCTTGATCATATAAAGGGTTCCGTGAGCGGAATTTGCCAGGAAATAAACGTATACATAACCTGTTTCCTTCTCGTATCCTTTAACGATCAGACCGGAGGTCTGGCAATATCCGTCTGTAGGCACCAGATAAGCTACGGAGAGCGCGCCCGTCTCTTCATCAATATCTGCTACCAGAATCGCAAATCCTTCTGTACCAAAATTCCCGCCATTGGAAATTCCGATATACAAGCGGTTGTTATAGACAGCCGGTGTACTGGTACTGGTTGTACTGCTTCCCAGGAACAGTGGTTCGATCAGATTTTCTGTATCGACCTTTCCGTCCTCTGCAATATTATAAGAATACAAATATCCGCTCTGTGTAGAGAAATAAATTCTTCCGTTGTAATAAGAAATGTCACTGCGCACTTTTGACGCTTTTGTCTGGATGCACTGTACCATTTCTCCTGTCGCCTTGTCCATGCAAAGCAGACGTCCGGTCTGATCCACTACAAATACATATTTTTCATTGGTCCAGGCACCATCCCACTGGTAACCGTTTCCGTTTACACGCCAGATCGGCACCTTTTCCTCTTTCGGATTTGTCGGATCTTCATCTGTGGCAGAAATACAAACAAAATTTGCCTTCCTGTTCTGGAAACCGATATAAATATATCCGTTGTCATAACGGATCGGGCTGTTGCAGCCGCCTCCCATCGGATCTTTGTAGATCCAGAGAGATTCCAATGTGGATGCATTGTAGCACTGGATGATACCGTTGCTGAGCAGCACGAACAGCATGCCGTCCCCATAGGTCATCGGGATCAGATTGAATCCTGCATTTGCCACAGCATCTGCACTCTTCAGAGTTTCACCGGTTTCCTTATCCAGCATATAAACCTTACCGCCGGACTGTGTATAGATCTTATCGCCTACGATAATCGGAGTGCTTCCGCTGGACGGGCTTACATAATCGCCCATCTGGCGCTCCCATTTTACTTCGATAGATTCTTTTGTAATCGGGGTCTTTACATCCATAACAGACTGATTGTCAGAACCTGCGCGGAAGCCCGGATAATCTGCTTTTAAGGATGGAAGCGGCTCTGTCTCCGGAGCTCTTTCCAACGAGAACTCTTTTGCTGTATTTTCTGCCAGGTTCAAAGTGCCTGTCTGTCCGACATAACCGGATTTTGCCAGCGTATAGGTGTAATCCTGATTTGGATAAAGGTAGAAAGTTCCATCGTCTTCCGGCCATATTCTCTGTTTGTCAGAGTTATAAAGCGCAAACAATGCATCTTCCGGATCTACAGACACTGTCAACGCAACGGCTGGTACTCTTTTGATTGTGATGTTATATTCCACCACTTTCGCAGAACCATTTTCCGCTTTGACCGTTAACGTGTTTGTTGCTTTTCTCAATCTCCAGGAATAATATCCGTCATCCCCTGCTTGCCTATTGTTATATAAAACCCGTGATGTCTCCGGATTGGCATCTGCCGCCAGATCTGTTGCGCATACTCTGACAGAATTCACATTTTCCAAGACAGTTGCAGTATACTCCGTCTTTGTCTTATTGAAAATCGGAGTCAGTTTCACGACACTGTTTTTCGAATCCAATACTGTCAGGGAGCTGATCTTCGACTCTCTGAGCACATGAATTGTATAGGTCTGTTCGATTCCGTTCAGTTCTGCAATGACCGTCATGTCATTGCCGTCTCCGCCAAGAGCGATAAAATCATCACTGAACCATACATAACTTCCTCTTGCGGTATCTTTCGTCTGTTTTTCTGTTCCGCTCAGACTCTGATACTTAAAGGTCAGATTCATCTTGGTATCTGTTCCAGTGGAATTATTAACCGCCGGTTTGAAACGGAACTGTGTATCCGCCGCCTCCCAGTAGGTAGTCATTTCATTGTTTTCATCAAAGTTTACCTCTCCGCTTGAAAAGGTTGCACCTTGCAGAAGCTTTGCTTCCGGAAGCTCAACTGTGTAAACCTCGGAAACCGCAGCATCAGTTTTCAGAACCAGGTAGATTTTTTTTGCTTCAACTGTCAATCCACTCAGTGCTGTTTTTACTTCTTTGGCTTCCACCGCAACTGATTTTCCCTCTGCCATTACCTTATCTGCATCTGGCACCTCTGCACCCACATCCTGGATCAAGTAATATACGGTACCTGCTGCACTTGATGTGTAATTCAAATTAGCAGAAGTCATCGTATGGTCCGTGATCGCATTTTCC
The DNA here is from genome assembly GCA_934418295.1 of uncultured Mediterraneibacter sp. Lineage (GTDB taxonomy): Bacteria > Bacillota > Clostridia > Lachnospirales > Lachnospiraceae > Mediterraneibacter_A. The sequence goes on along the minus strand of CAKRWZ010000085.1, from coordinate 176 downwards.
CCGAAGGTCAAACCTGCCGGAGCAGCTTCTTTGATGTTTTCCAGTCCAAGTCCTGTCAGGATCGCATTGATCTCTTCCAAAGACTTTGTGCTAAGCAACGCATATTTTGCATTTTTTACGGCAATTACCTTTTCTCTGTAATCTGTCGGATTCTGAACAGCTTCCACATCAACAGC
>CAKRWZ010000084.1 GCA_934418295.1 uncultured Mediterraneibacter sp. | reverse complement strand
AGCAATGTGAAAGAAAAGGGACTTGAAAACAATCTGTTAGAGTTGATCGCAAAAGATCCGGCGTTCAATCTTTCTCTGGAAGATTTGAAAAAGACGATGGATCCGTCCCGCTATACGGGAAGAGCTGAAATTCAGGTAGACACTTTTTTGAAAAAGATCGTGGCTCCGGTGTTGGAAGAATATAATGACTTACTTGGTGTGACAGCAGAAATAACGGTATAAGGAGCAAAAGAAGAAACGGAAAACCGGAAAAGAGTTCAAAAGGTGTTGTAGCGATACAATGCCTTTTTGTATAGCTGTATTTTATAGGAATGAAGTTATGAAAAGGTTGAGAAAACTGGCGGGGATTGCCGGGATCGTGCTGACCGTGTTTTTACTGGATTATCTGGAATTTTACTTACGTCTCGGAAAGGAGAACGATGTCCGGGTAAAATACAGGGCGGTCCGGGAGAAAACAAATAAAGGAGAAAGGAAAGAAGAAAACGATCCGGCAGAGTCGTTGACGGCAGCGGCAGATGCGACAGAGACAGATACAGAAAAAGAGAAAACAGCTCCGGAAGATACGAAGCAGATAGCCAAAAGAGAGACAGATGTTTCGGAACGTGTGACAGAGAGTGCGGCGGTGTTTGCCGGAAACACAGCGGCATCTTCCGGTAATACAGAGGAAAACCGCTCGTCTGAGCCGGAACGTTCTCTGTCAGAAACAGAAAACAGAAACGAGACTCCCGATCCCGGCCCGGAATCGCTGTCGAATGATGACAGAGGGGCTTTTCGGGAGGATCCTGCAGATCCGGACGATTCCGGATCGCAAAAGCTTCCGACAAACAGAAACGGATTTTTGATGGATGAAGAACAGATGATCGTTGGTGTTTCGCTGGAGGAGCTGCCCCTGGATGACGGCTATCTGGAATTTCCGACGGAAAACTGCAGCGGGATCCGCAGAGGTGCTTTTGCATCCTGTGGAGATTTTATCTCTGAAATTTATATCCCGGGAAACATCACTTACATGGAAAACGGGTGTTTCCAAGGACTTTATGGACTGGAATGGCTGGACGTGGATGGCTCTAATCTGTCTTATGTCAGCATAGAAGGCGTAATCTATGACGTTTCGGTCTCATCCATGATCGCAGTTCCGGCTGCAAGATGCGGCGGACAGATCGTTCCGGGAAGTGTGAATTATATAGCAGATGAAGCTTTGGCTGACTCTTCTCTGTCCATGTTAGATCTCAGAAGATGTGAAGAAGTAAGCTTTGGATCCCGGGCTTTTGGTGACGGAGACGGAAACGGACTTCAGATTTATGTGAAGAAAGGGCTGGAAGCATTCTATTACGAAGAACTTTCCGGCTGGAATGTTGTGATAAAAGGGTATCAATAATGCTGGAAATTATGGTCTGCAATGTATTCTGTTTCCTTGTGGGATACATTTGGAATATCGATTATATCAAATGGAGCTGTTGTCTGATCCTGCTGACCGTTCTGATCTGGAATCTTTCGGTGAACGGAGAGGCTGGCAGGAAAAGCCGCAGAAAGCAGACAAGATATGAAAAAGAATTCGTCGGGAAAACGGTTTATAAGAAATGTGGGTTTTCGTTGGCAGTTGTTGCCTTGATCTTTGGGTCATCTGCGGTTTTGTCGGAGGCACCGGACATCGAACCGGATTTTCATAAGATCGCGGCAAGAGGAGCTGCGTTGGAGGAGAGGCTCCGCTACGGAAAAGACACGGATTCGGCTGCGTCCATGGGAAAAGGAAAACAAGACGGGATCCTGCGGTTGAGAGTTACCATGCAGGAACCGGGAAATCTCTATCTGAAAGGATTCTGCGGAACGGTTTATGAAGACGGCAGATGGATCGAATCTCCGGAGAAAAGTGCAGAAGAAAGCAGCCTGTTGTTCTTTTTAAAGTTGCGGAAGTTTGATCCGGAGCTTCAGCTTTCAAAGTCTTTGTCGATTCAAGATGCGGATTCCATGAATGAGGTTGAAATTGAAACGGTGGAGGCCAGCAGAAAGTACTGGTATTTTCCGGAGCTGCTGTCAGAATCCGGTAATGAGACATTTCTGAAAAGTACGGCACGTTCCGGGATGGCGAGAACGCCCGGTCTGTTTGGCAGAAAACATTACAGTTACCGGACGGTCAAAGCGGATTATGGAAAAGCATGGTCGGAAGCATTGTTGAATACTTCCGACACCTTGAAAGAAAAAGACATCGGAGAGAACATTATAGAAAGCCGGGAAGAAAAACTGTACAGAGAATATGTTTACCGCACTTGTCTGGATCTGCCGGCCGGGTTTGAAGATACGGAAGCATTTCCCTTAGCAAAGATCGGAGGCGAGACTCCGCTGGAAGTGGTGCAAAGTGTGGAGGCTGTGACGGAAACGACTGCTGATCCTTTCCGGAGAGTTTCGGATGCAGTGCTTTTGCTGCGCTATGCCGGGATGCCTGCAAGATACGTGGAAGGGTATCTGGTCCGCAGTGAAAAGGAAAAAGAAGAAATCCGGGTGACGGATGAAGATCTGACTGCCTGGGCAGAGGTGTATGCAGACGGTTTGGGATTTGTGCCGGTATTCTTTGAAGAGCCCTCTGAGAACACAGGACTTCTTCCGACTGTAACGGAAGAAAAGAAAGCCGTCGGATCGGAAAAAGAAACAAAAAGTGAAACATTGTCGGGGCTTGCAGTAAAAGCTGCACCGATGTTTCCGAAAAATTATCTGTGGATCTGTCTGGCGGCAGGGATGCTGGCGGAGACCGGAATGCTTCTTTGGCTGCGCAGGAAAGAAGAAAAAGCAGAGCGGACGGAAATAGGCGGAGATACCGGAAAAGAGACGGAAACGGCGGGACGTCTTTCGGAGACGGAAATGCCTTCCGGGCAGGCAGCTTTATGTGAAGAAGTAAAACGGATGTTGGAAAACCACGGAATCTGTATTGATTTCTGCCGTCCTTATGCGTGCGGAGAAGAGATAGAGAGAAAGCTTGGAAAAGAAATGAGGAAATATGTAGACAAAATCTTGTATTCCATCGATAAAGCACGTTTCGGGAAACCGACAAGAGTGTAGGAAAACAAAGAGTACAGGGAAAGCGGTAAGAGACTCTTGAACTGAGGGAGAAATTTCGTTATAATTAACCTCTGTGAGAATGTGGACCTGGAAACAGGTATGTAAAAATAACATAGAAAAAGAACAGTATATAAAATCAGGAGAAAAAACATGAGTAAAGTAAGAACAAGATTTGCCCCGAGTCCGACCGGGAGAATGCACATAGGAAACCTTCGCACGGCATTGTATGCTTATCTGATTGCAAAGCATGAAGGAGGAGATTTCCTGCTCAGGATCGAGGATACGGACCAGGAGCGCTATGTGGACGGTGCGGTAGACATCATTTACCGTACTTTGGAAAAAACAGGTCTGATCCACGATGAAGGACCGGATAAAGATAAAGGCTGCGGTCCTTATGTCCAGAGTGAGCGAAATGCAGAGGGAATCTACCTGAAGTATGCAAAGCAGCTGGTGGAGCAGGGAAGCGCTTACTATTGCTTCTGTGACAAAGAAAGACTGGAATCCCTCCGGACTTCTGTTTCTGAAGAAAACGGGACGGATATTGTGGTGTATGACAAACATTGTCTCTCCCTGAGCAAAGAAGAAGTAGAGGCCAATCTGGCGGCAGGAAAACCTTGGGTGATCCGGATCAATATGCCGACAGAGGGGACCACAAAGTTCCACGATGACATTTATGGGGACATTGAAGTGCCGAATGCAGAACTGGATGATATGATCCTGATCAAATCCGACGGCTATCCGACGTATAATTTCGCCAACGTGATCGATGACCATTTGATGGGCATCACCCATGTGGTAAGAGGAAATGAGTATCTTTCTTCTGCTCCGAAGTACAACCGCCTTTACGAGGCATTTGGCTGGGAGATCCCGACCTATGTACATTGTCCGTTGATCACGGATGAAAATCATAAAAAGCTGAGCAAGCGATGCGGACATTCTTCTTATGAAGATCTGATTAATCAGGGATTTCTTTCGGAAGCAGTGGTAAATTTTGTAGCGCTTCTAGGATGGAGTCCTTCCGATAACCGGGAGATCTTTTCCCTGCAGGAACTGATAGAAGCCTTTGATTATCACCATATCAGCAAATCTCCTGCGGTTTTCGATCCGGTCAAATTGAGATGGATGAACGGGGAATATATCAAGGCGATGGACTTTGAAGCATTCTTTGAAAAAGCAGAGCCGTATATCCTTGAAGTGATCACGAAAGACTACGACCTCAGAAAAATCGCAACCTTGGTAAAAACACGTATCGAAACATTTTTGGATATCAAAGACCAGATCGATTTTCTGGAAGAAGTGCCGGAATACAGTGTGGAGATGTACGCTCACAAAAAAATGAAAACCAATCCGGAAAATTCTCTGGAGCTTTTGAAGGATGTATATCCGGTCTTGGAAGCTCAGGAAGATTTCAGCAACGACGCTCTGTTTGAGTTGTTAAAAGGATATGCAGCGGAAAAGGAACGGAAGATCGGATACGTCATGTGGCCGATCCGGACAGCGGTTTCCGGAAAGCAGAATACACCCGGTGGTGCGACAGAATTGATGGAAGTACTGGGAAAAGAAGAGTCCCTGGCAAGGATCCGAAAAGCGATCGCAAAGCTGGAACAAGAGGTAGCATAAATTTATGAAATTGAATCAGAAACAAAGCGAGGCAGTCGGTCATAAAAATGGCCCCTGCCTCGTTCTGGCAGGACCGGGTTCCGGGAAAACAACGGTGATCGTACAGCGGATCGAATATCTGCTGGAGAAACAGAGGGTAAAACCGGATGAGATCCTGGTCATTACTTTTACAAAATACGCGGCTCGGGAAATGAAAGAACGTTTTTTGCGTCATACGGAAAACCGATACAAAACGGTGACCTTCGGAACTTTCCACGGGATCTATTACGGAATTTTGAAATGGGCTTATGGCATCCATTCCGGAAACTTGATGTCGGAGGAAGAAAAATATCAGCTTCTGCGGTATGCTGCAGATTCCTGTGATCTGGATCTGTCCGGGGATCGGGACTTTTTACAGGATCTTGCCGGCGAGATCGGAATCGTAAAAAACAGCAGAACAAAATTAGAAGAATATGAGGCCTCCTGCTGCCCGCCGGAGGCTTTTCAGGAAATTTTCCGGAAGTATGAGCAAAAGAGAAAAGAACGGAAAAAACTGGATTTTGACGATATTTTGACGGCCTGTTGCCATCTGTTTGAAAAACGGAAGGATCTTCTGCAAAAATGGCAGGAGAGGTATCGGTACATTTTGATCGATGAATTTCAGGATATCAATCAAATACAATATGATGTTATACGCATGCTTGCATCTCCACAAAACCAAGTATTTGCTGTGGGAGATGACGACCAATCCATCTACGGATTCCGGGGAGCAAAATCGGAATTGTTGTTTCGCTTTTTAAAAGATTATCCGGGAGCAGAAAAAATTGTATTGGATGTCAATTACCGGTCTACGGGGCATATCGTCCGCATGTCCGGGAAAGTGATCCGGCAAAATCAACTGCGTTTTCCAAAAGAGATACGTTCGGTGCAGGAGGCAGGGAGACCGGTTCATGTGCAGGAAGTGAAGGATACAAAAGAAGAGGCAGAGTATATTGCAGCAGAAATCGAAAAGCGGCTGGCGGCCGGGATGCAGGAGGAGCAGATCGCAGTTTTATTCCGCATTTATAACGGATTTGAGATCGTTGCGGAGGAATTGGCAAAAAAAGGGATCGATTTTTGGATGCGGGAAACGCTTTTTAACATTTATCATCATTTTATCGGAGAAAATCTGACTGCATATTTCCGATTGGCGCTGGGCGGCAGGTCCAGACAGGATTTTCTGGTCATTATGAACAGGCCCAATCGTTATATTTCCAGAGACAGCCTGGAATCTTCAGAGATCTCTTTCGAGGCACTTCGAAATTTCTATTGTGACAAAGAGTGGATGCAGGATCGGATCGACCAGCTGGATGTTGATCTGCGGATGATCCGGAATATGACGCCTTACGGGGCAATCCAATATTTGCGGAAATCGGTGGGATACGATGAATTTTTGAAAGAATATGCACAGAAAAACGGACAGGATGCGGAAAAGCTCTTTGAGATCCTGGGGGAACTGGAAGAGCGGGCGAAAGGATTGAAAACGCTGGAAGACTGGATGAAACAGCAGCAGGACTACACAGACATGCTGCAGGAACAGAAGCGCAGAATGGACCGAAAAGAGAAAAAAGGCGTGCAGGTGATGACGCTGCACGGAGCGAAAGGACTGGAATTTGAGACTGTATTTATCACGGGAGCCAATGAAGGCGTGATCCCTTACCGGAAAATGCAGACAAAGGAAGAGATCGAAGAAGAAAGAAGATTGTTTTATGTGGGGATGACCCGGGCAAAAAGAGAGCTGATCATTTCCTGCCCCGCAGAAAAAAACGGAAGGGAACTTTCTCCCTCCCGATTTGTTTCGGATCTGCTTGCCGAAGAAGTATAAGTCTTATTCTTCTTCATCGTCTAAAAATTCAAATTCCTGTGTATCCATCCATTCATCAAATTTATCGGCAACCATCTCGTACTCTTCATCGTCTTCGATGTTGTCCAGCTCCGGTTCGCCGTCCTCGGAATCATAATAACGGTAGAGGAAAACGTCTCCGTTTTCTGATTCGCCGTCTTCGCCCAGCGGGAGCAGTGCGATGTACTGTTTTTCTCCGACGTTGAAAATAGTAAGGACAAGACAGTCCAAAGTTTCATCGTTATCCAAAGTTAATGTTACTGTAATTTCTTCGTTCATATGCGCCTCCTGTCTGATTTGTGTTTACTGTACCAAATTCCGGGAAAAAAAGCAATAGTATTGACAACAGCGGGAATCAAGGTAGAATGAAACTAGTATTTTGCGAAGATTTTAAGAAGATTTACGAAAAAATTCTGAAGGAAAAAATAAGGAGGAACTTATGAAAAAGAAGATTATTGGAGCATTATTTCTCCTGGTCATATTTGTATTTATGTTTACTACCAGCAAGATCACGGCCGGGGTTCCGGTGGACGCGACGACGGATGAACCGGACACAACGGATGAAGAAGATCCGGAGGCAGAGGAGGAAGAAGAAGGAATCCTCCGTTTCGGAATGACAGGTTTGGATACGGATGATCCCTATTGC
>CAKRWZ010000083.1 GCA_934418295.1 uncultured Mediterraneibacter sp. | reverse complement strand
GTATCGCTGGAAATCTTTTGGCATTTCCGGTGATCTGAGAAAAATCAGGAGACAGAGATGGAAGCATATTTACAGGTAGGTTCGATCGTCACTACCCATGGGATACGCGGAGCGGTAAAGGTTTTTCCGACAACGGATGATGCGGGCCGTTTCAAAAAATTGAAAAAAGTCCTGCTGGATACGGGAAAAGAGAAAATTCCGATGGAGATCCAGGAGGTCCGTTTTTTTAAACAGCTTGTGATCTTAAAATTTAAGGGGATCGACCAGATCAATGATGTGGAAAAGTATAAGGGATGTGCCCTTCTGGTCACAAGAGATCAGGCAGTTAAGCTCAAAAAGGACGAATATTATATAGCGGATCTGATCGGCATGCAGGTTTTTACGGAAGGTGCGTTTTTTGGAACCCTGAAAGACGTTCTGGAGACAGGGGCAAATGAGGTTTATATTATCGAAAGTGAGAGATATGGAGAAGTTTTGATCCCTGCGATCCGCCAATGCATTAAAAACGTGGATGTGGAAAAGAATCAGATGGAGATCCATTTGATGGAAGGCCTGATCGATACCGCAGAGGAACGGCAGTAGAGGAGCAGAAAAATGAATTTTCATATATTGACCCTGTTTCCGGAAATGGTGACGGACGGGTTGCAGACGAGTATAATCGGAAGAGCCGTAAAAGGAGGTCTCCTTGCAATAGAGGCGGTAAATATCCGGGATTATGCTTTCAATAAACATCAGAGTGTGGATGACTATCCTTACGGAGGCGGCGCCGGAATGCTGATGCAGGCGGAACCGGTTTATCAGGCCTGTCATGCAGTGACGGAAAAGATAAAGGAAAAGAATCCCCAGGCAAGTCCCAGGGTCGTATATCTTTCGCCTCAGGGCAAGACCTTTTCCCAGGAGCTGGCAGAAGAATATGCAAAAGAAGAAGATCTGATCCTCCTTTGCGGACATTATGAGGGGATCGATGAGCGTGTTTTAGAAGAGGTCGTAACGGATTATGTCTCGATCGGGGATTATGTGCTCACAGGAGGAGAATTGCCGGCCATGGTGATGGTGGATGCGATCTCCAGACTGGTACCCGGGGTACTGCACAATGAAGTATCTGCCGAGTTTGAAAGCTTTCAGGATCACCTTCTGGAATATCCGCAGTATTCGAGGCCGGAAGAATGGCGCGGGAAAAAGGTGCCGGAAGTGCTGCTGTCCGGGCATCATGCAAACATTGAAAAGTGGAGACACCAGCAGTCGCTGCTTAGAACTGCAGAAAACCGGCCGGATCTTCTGGAAAAAGCAGTCCTCACGGAAGAGGATAAAAAATACTTGCAACAAAATCGATAATATGGTAAAATGCAATAGTTGTGAAAAGAGATGGTCCTCTGGTACGATTTGTATTAAGAACGTCAAAATATGAAGGAGGTCACACAAATGAACGAGATCATCAGATCAATTGAAGCTGCACAGCTGAAAGAAAAAGCACCTGAGTTTAACGTAGGAGATACCGTTAAAGTATACGCAAAGATCCGAGAGGGTAACAGAGAAAGAATTCAGGTTTTTGAAGGAACTGTTTTAAAGAAACAGGGCGGAAGCAACCGGGAGACATTTACAGTACGTAAAAACTCCAACGGAATCGGCGTAGAAAAGACATGGCCGCTCCACTCACCAAACGTAGAAAAGGTTGAGGTTGTCCGTAAAGGTAAAGTAAGAAGAGCAAAGCTGAATTACCTGAGAGGACGTGTAGGAAAGAGAGCAAAAGTAAAAGAGTTAGTAAAATAGTCAGGACGACGGGGGACAAGTACAAATTGTATTTTGTCTCCTTTCTTCTATAATAGGGTAAAACATCTATGAAAAAGCGGAGATATAAAAAGCGCACCGGCCGGAGTTTGATACGGCCTTTCCGATATGGCGGAAAACAAAGAAGACTCCGGATGCAGCGGAATCTTCCGAATGTGCGGAAGGAAAGTGTCAAAACATTTTTCGGATGGGCGTGGCAGATCCTCCTTGTCTGCTTAATCGCCTTTGTATTGGTGTGGTTTTGGGGACAGAGAGTCAGTAATACAGGTAATTCCATGCAGCCTGTTTTAAATAACGGGGACGTTGTGCTGGTGGATCGTATCATTTATGATGCCAGCAGTCCCAAAAGAAACGATGTGATCGTGTTTAAACCGAAGGGAAATGAAAATGCCGGCTTTTATGTGAAGCGGGTGATCGGACTTCCGGGGGAGACTGTGCAGATCAAAGACGGGTATGTGTATATTGACGGCAAAGAGCTGGAAGAGCTGGCGACAGCGACGGTTATTGACGATCCGGGAATCGCGGAGGAGCCGATCGAGCTGGCCGGAGACGAATATTTTGTGCTGGGCGATAACCGGTCTGCCAGCGAGGACAGCCGAATGGCAAATATCGGAAACGTAAAACGGGAAAATATATACGGAAAAGCCTGGTTTATCGTCAGCCCGTTTTCTGATTTTGGCTGGCTGAAGAATAAATAAAATCGACAGAAAGAGTCGATCATCGATAAAGGAGGAAAATGCATGCATTTTCAATGGTATCCGGGTCACATGACAAAGGCGAAACGGATGATGCAAGAAAATATCAAGCTGGTGGATCTGGTGATCGAACTGACGGATGCAAGAGTCCCGTTGGCCAGCAGAAATCCGGATATAGATGAGCTGGGGAAAAACAAAGCCAGATTGATCTTACTGAATAAAGCAGATCTGGCGGAAGACAGATACAACGATCTCTGGATTGAATATTTCCGAAAAAAAGGGTTTATGGCAGTCAAAGTAAATTCCCAGAAAGGGACCGGGATCAAATCAATCCAGGATGTGATTCGGGAAGCCTGTAAAGAAAAGATCGAGAGAGACCGGAAGCGAGGGATCTTAAACCGTCCGGTTCGTGCGATGGTGGTCGGGATTCCCAACGTCGGAAAATCAACCTTTATCAACTCACTGGCGGGGAAAGCCTGTGCGAAAACCGGAAACAAGCCGGGTGTGACAAAGGGAAAGCAGTGGATCCGGCTGAATAAAAATGTGGAGCTGTTGGATACACCGGGGATCTTGTGGCCGAAATTTGAAGATCAGGAGGTTGGGCTGAAACTGGCCTGGATAGGATCCATACGGGATGAGATTTTACAGACGGAAGAGCTGACGGCAGAGTTGATCGGATTTTTAAAAGAAGCTTATCCCGGCGTTTTGGAACGGGTGTATCATGAGGAAATGCCGGAGGATCGGTATGAGTGTCTGAAGGCAATCGCGAAGAGTCGCCACTGTCTGGCGTCCGGAGGAGAACCGGATTGTGAAAAGGCAGCCCGGCTTTGCCTGGATGATTTCCGAAACGGAAAACTTGGAAGAATCACATTAGAATTTCCGGAAGAAGGGGATGCGTAGATATGAAAAAAGAAAAAAGCACCGGAAGAGAAATATTGAGCTGGGGCCTGTATCTTGTCGTGATTTTCGGCCTGACCTATCTGATCGTGACGTATGTCGGACAGCGGACGAGTGTGAGCGGATCTTCGATGGAAACGACGCTTTCGGACGGAGATAATCTGATTGTGGATAAGATCTCCTACCGTTTCCGTGCCCCGAAACGCTATGAGATCATCGTTTTTCCTTTTAAACAGGCGGAGAATACATATTATATCAAGCGGATCATCGGGCTTCCGGGAGAAACGATACAGGTGAAAGACGGATACGTTTATATCAACGGGAAAAAGCTGGATGAGCATTACGGAAACGAATTGATGGACAAGGCCGGGATCGCAGAGGAGCCGGTTCTATTAGGCGATGACGAATATTTTGTGCTGGGAGACAACCGAAATCACAGTTCTGACAGCAGAGATCCCAGCGTCGGTGTGTTGAAGAAGGAGGATCTGATCGGAAGAGCATGGATCCGGATCTGGCCTCTGAATAAATTCGGAGTGATCAAACATGAATAGCATACGGGAAATTGAAAAAGAATTTCAAGATTATCCACAGGGAAAACACAGGATACTGTATGAAAAGTATAAAGACGATACCAGAAATGGAGTAAAAAAGCTTTTAGACAAGTATCGGCGGCAAGATGAAAAACTGCGTTTGGAATATCAGCGTCTGGAGGGTATGAAGATCTTTGAGAAAAAGTATGCACAGTGCCATGCGATTTGTGGAATCGACGAAGTGGGAAGAGGACCGCTGGCCGGTCCGGTGGTGGCAGGTGCAGTTATTTTGCCTCCGGATGTAGATATTTTGTATCTCGATGATTCCAAAAAGCTTTCCGAAAAAAAGCGGGAAGAATTGTACGGACAGATCATGGAACAGGCTGTGGCAGTAGGGCTCGGTATGGTCGGACCGGAACGGATCGACGAGATCAATATCCTGCAGGCTACCTATGAGGCGATGCGCATGGCCATCGGCAGGCTGAAAGTGCAGCCGGATCTGCTGCTGAACGATGCAGTGACGATTCCGGAAGTGGCGATCCCTCAGGTGCCGATCATCAAAGGGGATGCAAAAAGTATCTCTATTGCGGCGGCCAGCATCGTGGCAAAGGTAACCAGGGACAGGATGATGAAAGAATATGAAACAGTCTATCCCGGATATGATTTTGCGGGAAATAAAGGATATGGTTCCCAGAGACATATCCAGGCATTGAAGGAATTGGGACCGACCAAAATACACAGACACAGCTTTATTGGAAATTTTGTGTGACCGTGCAGGTTAGATAAAATTTTCGGAATTTTGTATGATCGTGCAGGTTAGATAAAATTTATGGAAAAAAGAAACAAACGTTTCATCGGGGCGGTGTATGAAACAAAGGCTGCCGGATATCTTGAGGAAAGAGGCTATCAGATCCTGGAAAAAAATTATCACTGCAGAGCGGGAGAAATCGATCTGATTGCGATGGATGGCGGGCAGCTGGTGTTTTGTGAAGTAAAATATCGAAAGGATGAAAAGAACGGACATCCTTTGGAGGCTGTAGACAGGAGAAAGCAGAGAACCATTTCCAGATGTGCACTGTATTATATGACGGAGCACGGTTTTGAAGACCTGGATTGCAGGTTTGATGTAGTGGGAATTTTCGGAGAGGAGATAACTTTGATCCGGAATGCGTTTGCATTTAGCGGTTTCTGAAACCGGAGGAGAAAAATGGCGTTAGGTATTCGATATAAAGATCAAAAAAATATTTTTCGGGAGAAAGAGGGAGAAACGCCCTTTCTTTCTTTTCGTCTTCTGGAAGATACAAAGACGGTGAAACACGGATTTTCCACCAGACTGGGCGGAGTCAGCGAAGGATATTATGCTTCACTGAATCTGAGCTTAACCAGAGGGGATGAGGAAACATGTGTGCGGGAGAACTTCCGGAGGATCGCAGGGGCGATCGGAGTGAGCTGTGAGGATATGGTCCTTTCCAGGCAGACGCACACGACCAATGTGCGGAAAGTGACGGAAGCGGACAGAGGGTCAGGTATTTTATATCCGGCGTCTTACACGGATGTGGACGGTTTGATCACAGATATTCCGGGGATCTGTCTTGTGACCTCCTTTGCAGACTGTGTGCCCCTTTATTTTGTGGATCCGGTGCGCAAGGCCATCGGACTGACCCACTCCGGCTGGAGAGGAACTGTAGGAAAGATCGGGAAGATCACCGTAGAAAAAATGCAGAAAGAATTCGGCTCAGATCCAAAAGATATTGTGGCGGCAGTCGGACCATCGATCTGCCAGGATTGTTACGAGGTCAGTGAAGACGTGATCGAACGGATCCGGCAGAATTTTGAGCCGTCTCTTTGGGAGAAGTTTTTCTACCGGAAACCCAACGGACATTATCAGTTGGATCTGTGGAAAATGAACGAGGAGATTTTCCTGGAAGCAGGGCTTCTTCCGGAGCATATTGCAGTTACAAATGCTTGTACCCATTGTAATCCGAAGGTTTTTTATTCCCACAGGGCGATGGGCGAACAGAGGGGAAATCTATGTGCGTTTCTGGCTTTGAAAGAATGAAAAGGACAGGAGGTTCTAAATGCAGACGATAACAGGAATATTGCTGGCAAATGCAGTGGAGACGTCCGTGGTGGAAGAACAGGCTGCAAATGCAGAAAAAAAGATCAATTACGGGATCAACTGGCTGGAAAACAAAGTGCCGGATATGATCTCTTTCGGTATAAAAGTAGTGCTTTGCTTTATCCTTTTCTTCATCGGCAAGGCAGTGATCGGATGGGCGCGGAAGCTCCTGCGGCGTTCACTGGACCGGACAAATGCAGAAAAAGGAATAAAACAATTTCTGGATTCCCTGGTAAAATTTGGATTATATACCCTCCTGGTCTTCTTGATCGCGATCAGCCTCGGGGTCAGCGCTTCTGCCATAGCGGCTCTTTTGGCATCTGTAGGTGTGGCAGTGGGTCTGGCGCTGCAGGGAAGCCTTTCCAATCTGGCGGGAGGGGTATTGATCCTTTTGACCAAACCCTTTGCGGTGGGAGACTATATTATTGAAGACACCCACAATAATGAAGGCTGGGTAAAAGAGATTCGCATTTTCCATACCAAACTCATGACGCTGGAGAACAAGATGGTGATTATACCGAATGGCATTTTGGTCAATGCCAGTCTGACGAATGTGACCGCAGCCACAGAGAGAAAACTGGATCTGCGGGTCGGGATTTCCTATCAGGCGGACCTGAAAAAAGCAAAACAGCTCCTGATACAGTTGATGGAAGAGGATCCCTATATCCTGCAGGAAAAAGAGCATCTCGCCTTCGTCTCGGATCTGGGAGACAGCGCAGTCGTGCTGGGGCTCCGCGCTTTTGTGCCGACGGAGCAGTATTCGACAGCTCGGTGGGGAATGTTGGAAAAGATCAAAGAAAGTTTTGACGAAAACGGAATTGAGATCCCGTATAATCAGCTGACAGTCCACATGGAAAAAGAATAGGGAATCAGTTCTTGAAAAAATTTGCACTGGTGTTATAATGTATAAAAAGAAACAAAGTGCATGCAGATATAGTTCATTGGTAGAATGCCAGCTTCCCAAGCTGGAGAGGCGGGTTCGATTCCCGTTATCTGCTTAAAGAGGCCGGAAGTACTTGGGGAATAAGTACTTCCGGCCTCTCGCTTGCCCTAAAAAAGGGCATGAAAAAAAGCTGGAAATCGGACTTGAACCGACGACCCCTTCATTACGAGTGAAGTGCTCTACCAACTGAGCTATTCCAGCTTATATCCTGAACGGACTTGCTTATTATAGCGCTTTTCGGAGAGAAATTCAACTGTTTTCTTATATTCCGGGAAAAATCTTTTTTTACAAAAATTTTACAAACTCTGTACAAGAACTTTTCCTTTGCCTGATATACTTCTGATTGAAAATGAGGCAGAAGGAGGGAAAGGCATGGAACAACTTTTGACGGGGACAGTGGAAAACGCGAAACGGCAGGTAAAAATAAGAAAACATAGAATCATTTTCAACAAGGGCGGCTGACATAGAGGACAGCCGCTTTTGTTGCCAAGTATACGAC
>CAKRWZ010000082.1 GCA_934418295.1 uncultured Mediterraneibacter sp. | reverse complement strand
GTCTGGCGGATGTTCCAACATTGCTCCGGATCGCGGGTATCCAGCCCGTTGATCCAGACTTCGCCTTCTGTGGGCGTTTTCAAGACATTTAAGTGCCTGGCTAACGTGGACTTTCCGGAGCCGTTATGTCCCAGGATCGCGATAAATTCTCCCGGCTCCACATCCAGATCCACCCCATTCAAAGCCCATTCCGGTTCGAGAAGTGTCCCCGCATCATCTCTTTTCTGATAAGCATAAGCCAGGTTTTTTGTCCGAATCATTTTCATTAAACTGTCTCCGGTTCCGGGTAGTCTACCCCCTGAGTATCAACCGTCACTTTTTTCATTCTCTGCTCATCCAGCGGTCTGTCGCTGAAATCGGTTGCGATATCTGCGATCTGATTCACCACATCCATACCCTCGATGATCTTTCCGAAGGCCGCATATTCACCGTCCAGATACGGGCAGTCTTTGTGCATGATAAAGAACTGTGAACCTGCTGTATTCGGCATGTTTGTCCGTGCCATAGAAAGCACTCCTGCCGTATGTTTCAGCTCATTTTTAAAACCGTTTCCGGAAAATTCTCCTGCGATGGAATATCCCGGGCCGCCTGTCCCCGTTCCTTTCGGGCATCCGCCCTGGATCATAAAGCCGCTGATCACACGGTGAAAGATCAGTCCGTCATAATATCCTTTCTTGATCAGTGAAATGAAGTTATTCACCGTATTCGGTGCTGTCTCCGGATACAGCTCTGCCTTCATGATGCTTCCGTCTTCCATTTCAATCGTTACAATTGGATTTGCCATTTTATTTTCCTCTTTCCTTCTTTTTTCTTTTCTGATTTTTTATTCTAACGGATTCTTTTTCTTCCGTCAATGCGCAAAACGATACAGGATCAGGCCGCCTTTTTCTTCTTCGCCCGTATCCCACAATTCTTCCAGCAAAAGCTCTGTTTTTTCGCCGTAGGTAGCCGCCGCCACATATATACCCTCTTCCTTTTCCGCATACCCGATCAACAGAAACCAGTGCCAGATAAAATCTTTGAATTTGGGATCTTTATGTTTCAGAAGCAGGCAGGGCACCGGATAACCGTTATCCAGCTGCGTTTTCAACAGGACCTCCGCTTCCTCCGCCGTATGTTCTCCCGAAAACGCCTCCATGACCAGATGCTCTTCCCCCTGATCTTCCAGATATTTCTGAAATCCTTCTATGTACATAGAAAGCTTTCTTACCCCTCCGACTCTCGGCCGGATATAAGGCTTCATTTTCATCGCAAAACGAATATACTCTTCTTTCGTCACATTTGAAATATCGAAAGGATATAGCTTTTCTTTGCCTTGATGCATGGAAAAATAGATACAGCTGTCACAGGCCGTGGCCGCCGCACAGCCGCCCATTTTCATCACCACATTCCGGAACCAGTCCTGGTTTCCCCCAAACTCTCCGTCGATTTCAAAATAGTCTAATTCTTTTTCCATTTTGTCAGCTTCCTTGTTATTTCGAAACAGGACAGCGCCAAAAAGCCTGTCCTGTCATTTCATCGTCTACACACCTATAGATCTCTATATATCTCTTTCGCCCAACTGCTCGTCAATGTAGCCACAAGCTGCCAGCGCAGCCACTGCACCATCCGCCGCCGCAGTCGTCAACTGTCTTATCTCTTTGCTCCTGCAGTCTCCCGCCACAAAAATACCCGGGCATGACGTGATACAATCCTCTGCTGCCGCCACAAAGCCGTCTGCATCCAGCTTGACATTTTTCTCGAAAATGTCATTTTTCGGAATCTGTCCCACTGCCACAAAAACACCGTCTACTTTCAGCTCCGTAGGCGCTTTTCCGTCGGAGTGGTTTAAAACCACGCCTTCCACAAAGTCTGTGCCCCGGATTTCTTTTACCGTAGCATTTAAAATGAACTCTACGTTTTTCTTGTCTTTCAGGATATTCAAAAGCTTTTTCTCCCCGCGGAACACTTCCCGGCGGTGCACGATATATACTTTTTTACAATATTCAGAAAGAAATACTGCGTCCTGAAGCGCTGTATTTCCGCCGCCGATCACGGCTACCTCACGGTTTCTGAAAAACATCCCGTCGCAGGTAGCACAATAAGAAACGCCTGCCCCGGTCAATTCTTTTTCTCCCGGAACTCCCAGCGGTCTGTGTACTACACCGGTAGCCAGGATCACCGTCTTGCAGACACACGGTCCTTCCGTCGTCTCGATCACTTTATGATTTCCCTCTGTCCGCACACTCTTTACCTGGACGGAGTCCAGAAGTGCACCCAATCCTTTTGCCTGCTCCATCAGCGCTTTTGAAAAATCGCCTCCGCTGATGCTTGCAAATCCCGGATAATTTTCTATTTTATCTGTCACAAGGATCTGACCGCCAAAAGCCTTTCCTTCAAAAAGGATCACCTTTTTTCCGGCCCTTTGACCATAAATGGCAGCAGTCATCCCGGCGGTGCCTCCGCCGACAATTCCTATATCAAACATTCTGTCAAACATTACCCCTTCCTCCTGTTATACGCCAAACTCTTTTATGTGCTGAGCTTCATCAGTACTCTCCTATATTAACAAAAAATCTTGGATTTGTGTAGGCTTTCTCAAAATTTCAGTTCATGTTTTGTTAGGATTCTCTTCATAATTCTTTTATGCTCTCAACACAATTTCATCACAAATCTTTTTTATAGTATTACCTGTAATAGTTATTAAGAAAACATTACTGAATAGTTATTACATAAAAGGGCCCGCCTAAAAATGAAAGCTTATACCGGTTCAGACATCCGCGGATTATTTTCGAACGGACAAGGTCTCTCCATATCGTATATGGCTTTTTATATAGATTCTCTTTTTTCTCTAAAAGAACCGTGCGTTTGCTGCACGGCTCTTTCTTATATGATGACGATGCAAAATCCACATTTTTCTTTTTGCGAATTTTTTCTGAAATTCTTTCCACACTTTCTATAATTTCCCATTTACAGGTTTCGAGATTTTTCGGTGCAAGCCTTCATAGCTTCGATCACCGCACTTCTCATTCCCTTTTCCTCCAAAACACGCACTGCTTCTATGGTCGTCCCGGCCGGTGAGCAAACCATATCCTTCAGTTCACCCGGATGTTTTCCGGTTTCCAGCACCATTTTAGCACTTCCGTATACCGCCTGGGCTGCAAAGGCATAGGCTTGTGCTCTCGGCATTCCGTCGGCAACCGCCGCATCTGCCATTGCCTCGATCAGTATAAACACATAAGCCGGTGAACTCCCGCTGACAGAAACCACCACGTCCATCAGTCTCTCCGGCACGATCTCTGCTTTCCCGAAAGCACCCAGAATGTTCATCACCTTCTCCAGCTCTTCTTCCGTTACTTCTTCACTGCAGCAGACTGCCGTCATGCCCTCACCTACCATTGCCGGCGTATTTGGCATGGTCCGTACCAGCTTCACTCTGCGCCCGAACTGTTCCTGCAGCCATTCCAGCGTCTTGCCCGGCGCAATGGTAATAATCAGCTGCTCCGGCTTGATGCACTCCCGGATCTCTGCGATCACTTCCGGATAAAACTGCGGTTTTACCGACAAGATCAAAATTTCTGCTTTTTCTGCCACTTCTCTGTTTTCCGCCGTCACCGCGATCCCATACTGCTCCCGGACACGTTCTCTTCCTTTTTCTGACACATCCGAACCGATTATTTCCTCCGGGCGGAAAATCTGTTTTTGAATGATTCCTCCCATGATCGCTCCTGCCATATTCCCTGTTCCGATAAAACCCAGTTTCATATTTTTCTTCCTCCTTTTTCTTTCCGGATTATTTTCCTTTTTGCTTTTTCACAAACCGCTTCAAATATCAAAGCTCCTGTTAATACCGGTTCCGGTACGCTTCAAAAGCCGACGGGATCGGATAAACCGTTTCGATCTCATCTTTTCCGGCAAACAACATTTCTTCCTTACAATTTTTCTCCAATTCGTCTACCCGGATCCGGTATCCGGTCATCTCCCATTCCACATGGCTGAAAATATGCCGGGCGTTTCCCAGCTCTTGGATCCGGATCGGCACCAGCCCGATGGATTTGCTGTAAGCCACTGCTTCGTCCGCCGACAGGATTCCTTCCACGTTCGGAAATTCATATAAACCTGCCAGCAACCCTTTCGGCGGACGTTTCCTGATTGCGATCTTTTCATTATCCACAAATATCAACACCGTTTTCTGCTCGATCCGTCTCTTTTTAGCCTTGCTTTTTACCGGAAGCTCCATCTGTCTTCCCTGCTGCTTTGCCACGCACAGATGCTTCAACGGACATTCTCCACATTTCGGCTCCCCGTTTGGCACACACACGATGGCTCCTAATTCGATCAGCCCCTGATTGAAATCACTGGCTGCCTTTTCCGGGATCACTTCCGCAACTTCCTTTTCGATCCGGGCACGAACTTTCGGCAACGCAATGTCTTTGTCACTTCCCAACAGCCGGGAAATCA
Source organism: uncultured Mediterraneibacter sp. (assembly GCA_934418295.1). Lineage (GTDB taxonomy): Bacteria > Bacillota > Clostridia > Lachnospirales > Lachnospiraceae > Mediterraneibacter_A. Next base: position 3,069 of record CAKRWZ010000082.1, on the reverse strand, counting down.
CCCGCAGGACATTTCCGTCCACCGCCGGTTTCGGAATGCCGAAGGCAAAGGAACTGATCGCCCCTGCCGTATAGCTTCCGATTCCTTTCAATTCCAGGATTTCTCCGTAATCTCGCGGAAAATCTCCATGATATTCTTCCATGATCTGTCTGGCTGCCGCCTGCATGTTGCGGACTCTGTTGTAATATCCCAGCCCTTCCCACAATTTTAACAGCCGGTCTTCCGATGCTTCTGCCAGATCCCGGATCTGCGGAAATTCCTTCAAAAACCTTTCATAATAGGCTTTGACTGCCTCCACCCGGGTCTGCTGCAGCATGATCTCCGAGACCCAGACGTGATACGCGCTGATTTCTTTTCGCCAGGGCAGATCCCTTTTATTCTCCCGATACCACGCCACCAAAGGTTCTGCCATTCTTTTTAGGATCGGACCACCTAAAAAGACCGGGATTGGATTTCGGATCTCTATGCTATCCGCCTCCACCGCGCAGTCATATGCGACCACATGCACGCCTTTCTCATTCGCCTCTCGGAGCGTCTGTCCAAATGCTGGATGCGTCTCTTCATTCGGTACCAAATATTGTACCCCGCCCATCTGTATTACAAAAAACACATATGCTTCGTAGCCGCTTTCCACTGCCCGTACCAGTTCTTTGACATGTTTTACCGCCCGCTCACTGGGAGCATCCGGAAACCTGGCTTCCCCTTTTTCTTCCAGTGTGACGCCTTTTATTTCTATAAAAATCTTTTTGTCATCTGTCTCCACATACAGATCAAAACGCGAATCCCCATAGGTGACTTCCGGCTTGACCAAACGGACATTGTCCAAAAAGTTTCCCGCTTCTATCCATTCCTTTACCACCCGGTTGGGCACCTGGGAATCCATATTGACGATCCGTTCACCCTTTCGTACAGCGATCAGGTCCCACTTCGTCTTTCGCTTTGGATTGTCGCTTTCCTGCAAAAAAATCTCTGCCTGCGGCCTCAAAAGCTCTGCACAGCGCCCGGTATTTTTCACGTGTACTGTTCCCGTTTTTCCCTGTATTTCTGCGTGCGCAATAAATCGATTGGGACGGTCGATAAATGTCCCTTTCGTCATCCGCTCATATTTCATCCTCTGCCTGAACTCCTTTGCCTGCCGTGAACTTTCAAAATTTCTCCCAGTATAACGTATTCTCATCCGAATAGCAAGACGCGAACAGGAGGATCATCACCACCGGTGCGTCCTCCTGCTTTTGTCCTTTCGGGTTTTCACCCGCTTTATCCATTTATAATACTTTTGACAGAAAATCCTGCAATCTCGGATTTTTCGGATGCTCAAAGAACTCCTCCGGAGCTGCCTCTTCTTTGATCTGGCCTTCATCCATAAAAAGCACCCTGTTTGCAACTTCCCGCGCAAAACCCATCTCGTGTGTCACGACAACCATCGTCATTCCTTCTCCGGCCAGCCGGCGCATCAGTTCCAAAACCTCGCCTACCATCTCCGGATCCAATGCCGATGTCGGCTCATCAAACAAGATCACATCCGGATTCATGGCCATGGCCCGGATGATCGCCACACGCTGCTTCTGTCCGCCGGAAAGTGTGGACGGATATTCATTCGCCTTATCTTCCAGACCGATGCGTTTCAACAAAGTCATCGCCTGTTCTTTTGCTTCCTGCTGAATCTGCTCTTTGCTTTTTCCTTCCGGGAGCAATGCTTTCTTTTCTTTGCTGAACAGATTGGTTACTTTTAATTTTCTGTTTGTCCGTCTTGTCTTTCTGCGCTCCTGTTTTGCCACATAGACCGGAGCCATCATGATATTCTGCAAAACGGTTTTATTATTAAAAAGATTAAAATGCTGGAACACCATTCCCATATGGCGGCGGTGGATATTGATATCTACTTTCATATCTGCGATATCCACACCGTTGAAGATAATGCTTCCTGCGGTCGGGTCTTCCATACAGTTCAGGCATCTCAAAAATGTACTTTTTCCGGATCCTGACGGTCCGAGTACTGCCACGATATCTCCTTTGTTGATCGTGATGGTAATGCCTTTCAGGACTTCTGTTTCTCCAAAATTTTTCTTCAGATCAATGACGTCTATCACTTTTTTTCAGGCTCCTTTCCATCAGTTTAATCAACAATGTGATGATCAGCACCAATACGATGTAGATCACCGCCATCGCCAGGTACGGTACCATAAACTCGTAGCTGTTGCTTCCGATATAGCTGAATGCCACATACAGATCTGCCGCACCGACAAAACTTACAACGGAAGTTTCCTTGATCAGAGAGATAAACTCATTTCCCAGAGTCGGCAGGATATTTTTCACTGCCTGGGGAATCACGATTTTACACATGCTGGCACCAAATCCCAGTCCCACTGCTCGTCCGGCTTCCATCTGTCCCGGATCCACCGACTGGATCCCGCTTCGCATGATCTCGGAAATATAGGCACCGCTGTTCAGTCCGAATACCAGCATGGACACCTGCACGCCTGAAATTTTCAATCCCATGATCGGGAGCAATACGTAATAAAACACCAGCAGCTGCACTACCATAGGCGTCCCTCTGAACAACGCCACATAACAACTACAGATCGCATTCAACACCTTCGGCAGTTTTTTATACTTTGGCAATACACGTACTGTTGCGATGATCGTACCGATCACGATACCGATCAAAAGACCCGTGATGGCGATCAAAAGCGTATTTTTCAGACCTTGTGTCACTTTTATATAACCGCCCTGCTCCCAGAATATCTCTATAAATTTCTCTATTTTTCGATCAAAATTCCCCATGATTTTTCAATCCTTTTTCTCAGCCACATTGCATCAAAATTAACCCTTGCACAATCACCGGAAGTGTTTGTTGCACTTCCGGTGATTGCAAGCGGTCGTCAAGGTCTCGAGCCCGCTTGGAAGATAGGACAAAACATTTGTTGGATGGAATCAGCCCCAACATGTTTTGTCCATCTTCCCGGCTCGGACTTTGACTCGTCGCTTACAGCAAAATACAGACGCATAAGCGCCTGTATTTTCTCACTTATTATATCCGGTCAATTATTGTACCTCATTGATCGCAGA
>CAKRWZ010000081.1 GCA_934418295.1 uncultured Mediterraneibacter sp. | reverse complement strand
AAAGAGAAGTCTTTCCAGCATGTTTGAAGCGGTAGGAGCCTATGCAGCAGGTAACATGACAGAAGAGGAAGTTTGTGAGTACGAAAACAAAGTATGTCCGACCTGCGGTTCCTGTTCCGGTATGTATACCGCTAATAGTATGAACTGCCTGACAGAGGTACTTGGTATGGGGTTGAAGGGAAACGGAACGATCCCGGCAGTTTATTCTGCCCGTATTCAGCTGGCAAAACATGCAGGAATGCAGGTAATGGAACTGGTGCGCAAAAACATCTGTCCGAGAGACATCATGACCCCGGAAGCGATCATCAATGCATTGACGGTGGATATGGCGCTTGGATGTTCCACCAACAGTATGCTGCATCTTCCGGCCATCGCCCATGAGATCGGCATGGATTTTGAGATCGATTATGCAAACGGAATCAGCGAGAAAACACCGAACCTTTGCCATTTGGCACCGGCAGGTCCGACTTATATGGAAGACCTCAATGAGGCCGGTGGTGTTTATGCCGTCATGAACGAACTGACGAAAAAAGACCTGATCAATACCGAGTGCATGACTGTTACAGGAAAGACGGTGGGAGAAAACATCAAAGGCTGTGTCAATAAAAATCCGGAAGTCATCCGTCCGATCGAGAATCCGTATTCTCAAACAGGCGGACTGGCAGTGCTGAAAGGAAATCTGGCGCCGGACGGCAGTGTGGTAAAACGTTCTGCTGTCGTGGCAGGTATGCTGGTACATGAGGGCCCGGCCCGTATTTTTGAAAGCGACGAGGCGGCTACAGAAGCCATCAAAACCGGCCAGATCCATCCGGGCGATGTGATCGTGATCCGTTACGAGGGACCAAAAGGCGGTCCCGGAATGCGCGAAATGCTGAATCCGACCTCAGCCATCGCAGGATACGGTCTGGGAGAAAGCGTAGCGCTGATCACAGACGGACGTTTCAGCGGTGCATCCAGAGGAGCCTCCATCGGACACGTTTCACCGGAGGCTGCAGTCGGAGGTCCGATCGCACTTTTGGAAGAAGGAGATATCATCCAGATCGACATCCCGAAGCTTTCTCTGAATGTGAAGCTGTCAGACGAAGAACTGGCGAAAAGACGTGAGAAATGGCAGCCGAGAGAGCCGAAGATCAAGACGGGCTATCTTGCGCGGTATGCGGCTATGGTTACCTCCGGAAACAGAGGAGCGATCCTGGAAGTTCCCGGAAAAGATAAGTAGAACGCTGACGGGAGGAAATGGGTATGCAGTTAAATGGAGCTGAAATCGTGATCGAATGCCTCAAAGAGCAGGGAGTGGATACTGTTTTCGGATATCCGGGCGGTGCGATTCTGAACGTCTACGACGCATTATATAAACATAAAGATGAAATCACACATATTTTGACGTCTCACGAGCAGGGAGCTGCCCATGCGGCAGACGGATATGCCAGATCCACAGGGAAAACAGGCGTGTGCTTGGCAACCAGCGGCCCGGGAGCTACCAATCTGGTGACCGGGATCGCGACGGCTTATATGGATTCCATTCCCGTGGTGGCGATCACCTGTAACGTGACATTGCCTTTGCTGGGCAAGGACAGTTTCCAGGAAGTGGATATCACAGGTATCACACAGCCGATCACGAAACATAACTATATCGTTAAAAAAGTAGAAGATTTGGCAGATACGATCCGCCGGGCATTTTGCATCGCACAGAGCGGAAGACCGGGTCCGGTGTTGATCGATATCCCGAAAGATATCACAGGTAATACGACAGAGTATACGCCGGTAAAACCGGGAAAAATCTCCAAAAATCCGGAGAGTATTTCTGATGCAGACGTGGATCAGGCCATCGAGATGATCAAAGAATCACAGCGCCCGTATATTTTTGTGGGCGGTGGTGCCGTGCTGTCCTATGCCAGCGAAGAATTGAAGCGCTTTGCGGCGCTTGTGGATGCACCGGTCTGCGATACCTTGATGGGAAAAGGTGCTTTTCCGGGTACAGACGATAAGTATACGGGTATGCTGGGCATGCACGGGACCAAGGCGTCCAATTACGGCGTGAGCGAGTGTGATCTGCTGATCGTAGTCGGAGCCCGTTTCAGCGACCGTGTGACGGGAAATGCAAAGAAATTTGCAAAAAATGCGCAGATCCTTCAGTTTGATATCGATCCGGCGGAAATGAACAAAAATATTCTGATCACACAGGGGATCGTGGGAGATATCCGGGAGATCCTAAAAAAGGTGAATGATAAGCTGGAGCCGCAGTCACATCCGGAGTGGTTGGAAAAGATCATGGAATACAAAGAAAAGTACCCATTGTTTTATCCGACGGATTGTCTGACAGGGCCTTATATCATGGAAGAAATTTACCGGCAGACCGACGGAGAGGCTTTGGTGGCGACAGAAGTCGGACAGCACCAGATGTGGGCTGCACAGTACTATAAATATAAAAGACCGAGAATGCTGATGACCTCAGGCGGTCTCGGAACGATGGGATACGGATTGGGGGCGGCGCTTGGCGCCAAGACCGGAAATCCGGACAAAACGGTGGTCAATATTGCCGGGGACGGATGTTTCCGGATGAACATGAATGAGATGGCAACGGCGGTCCGCCATCATATCCCGGTGATCGAAGTGGTGATCAACAACCATGTGCTGGGAATGGTCCGCCAGTGGCAGGATCTGTTTTACGGAAAACGATATTCTGCAACCGTGTTGAACGACGCGGTGGATTTTGTAAAGCTTGCAGAAGCAATGGGAGCGACAGGAATCTGTGTCCGCACACGGGAAGAGTTTGCAGAAGCCTTTGAAAAAGCCAGAAAACTGAACGCTCCGGTGTTGATAGATTGTCAGATCGGATGTGACGATAAGGTATGGCCTATGGTCGCACCGGGAGCACCGATCAGCGAAGCCTTCGATGCTTCGGATCGGAAGATCTGACCTGTTATATGATACGGACGCAGAAGTGCGTTTGTAATAAATACACTTATTGACAGAATAAGGAAACGAGTTAAGGAGGAAGAAAAATGAGCAGAGTGTATAATTTCTCGGCGGGACCGGCAGTCTTGCCAGAAGACGTACTGCGCGAAGCAGCAGAAGAAATGTTGGATTACAGGGGAACAGGAATGTCTGTAATGGAGATGAGCCATCGTTCAAAGGCTTTTGAGACCATCATTACAGAGGCAGAACAGGATCTTAGAGATTTGATGGGAATTCCGGATAATTATAAGGTGTTGTTTTTACAGGGCGGAGCTTCCACACAGTTCGCAATGATTCCGATGAATCTGATGAAAAACAAAGAAGCAGATTATATTATTACAGGACAGTGGGCAAAAAAAGCAGCAAAAGAAGCTGAGAAGTATGGAAAAGTAAATAAAATTGCCTCTTCCGAAGATAAAGTGTTCTCTTATATTCCTGATTGTTCCGATCTGCCGGTTTCGGAAAATTCAGATTATGTGTATATTTGTGAAAATAACACAATTTATGGTACTAAGTATAAAAAACTCCCGGATACAAAAGGAAAAGTATTGGTATCAGATGTCTCCTCCTGTTTCCTGTCAGAACCTGTTGATGTAACCAAATATGGCATTATCTACGGCGGCGTGCAGAAGAATGTCGGACCGGCCGGAGTTACGATCGTGATCATCCGGGAGGATCTGATCACAGAGGATGTTTTGGAAGGAACACCTACGATGCTGACTTACAAAACACATGCGGACGCAAAATCTCTTTATAATACACCGCCGGCATATGGCATTTACATTTGCGGCAAGGTGTTTAAATGGCTGAAGAAAATGGGCGGTCTGGAAGAAATGCAGAAGAGAAACGAAAAGAAAGCAAAGCTTCTCTATGACTTCCTGGATCAGAGCAAACTCTTCAAAGGAACCGTTGTGAAAGAAGACCGTTCTCTGATGAATGTACCTTTCGTTACAGGAGATGCAGATCTTGATGCCAAATTCGTAAAAGAAGCAAAAGCTGCAGGGCTGGAAAACCTGAAAGGACATCGTACAGTAGGCGGTATGCGTGCCAGCATTTACAATGCGATGCCTTATGAAGGCGTAGAGGCTCTGGTAGCATTCATGAAAAAGTTTGAGGAGGAGAATCAGCCATGTTAAAATATCATTGTCTGAACCCTATCGCAGCTGTGGGGCTGGAGCGTTTTAAAGATCAGTATACGGCTGTAGAGAACGCTGAGGAAGCAGATGCGATCCTGGTCAGAAGTGCAGCCATGCATGACATGGAATTCGGCAAAGACCTGAAAGCAATAGGAAGAGCCGGAGCCGGAGTCAACAACATCCCGCTGGATGTCTGCGCAGAAAAAGGAATCGTTGTCTTTAATACACCGGGCGCAAATGCGAACGGCGTAAAAGAGCTGGTGATCGCAGGAATGCTCCTGGCAGCCAGAGACATTCTCGGCGGCATTGATTGGGTAAAAGAAAATAAAGAGGATACAAATATCGCAAAAGCAGCAGAGAAGCAGAAAAAGCAGTATGCCGGGACAGAAATCAAAGGCAAAAAGCTGGGTGTGATCGGTCTGGGTGCGATCGGTGTTATGGTGGCAAACGCAGCCATGAGTCTGGGAATGGATGTATACGGTTATGACCCGTATATGTCGGTAGATGCAGCATGGAAGCTGGCAACCAATATTCACCATGCACAGACAGCAGATGAGTTGTATAAAGAATGCGATTATATCACCGTGCACGTTCCGGCTATGGACAGCACGAAAAACATGATCGACAAAGAAGCAATCGGACAGATGAAGGACGGTGTAGTACTCCTGAATTTCTCCAGAGATGTCTTAGTCAACACAGAAGCAATTCTGGAAGGCCTGGCTTCCGGAAAAGTAAAACGTTATGTAACTGATTTCCCGATACCGGAAATTGTAGGTGCAAAAGGAACCATCGTGATCCCGCATCTGGGAGCTTCCACAGAGGAGTCAGAAGACAACTGTGCAAAGATGGCAGTAGACGAGCTGAGAGATTTCCTGGAAAACGGAAATATCCAGTACTCCGTCAACTATCCGGACTGCGATATGGGAGTAAAAGGAAAAGGTATTACAAGAATCACAATCCTTCATTACAACAAACCCAATATGCTGGGGCAGGTTACAGGGCTGCTGGCAGAAAGCGGACTGAATATTGAGTTGATGACAAATAAGAGCAAAAAGGATTATGCATATACGATGATCGATGTTGCAACAGGAGTAGACCAGGCGCTGATCGAAAAACTTGAAAAGGTAGACGGGGTTTTAAGAGTAAGAGTCATTGCATAAAAAAATAATGTATAGTATAATGAAACCAGCCGATCGGTTTTGAGAGGCTGGTTTCTGTTTTTGTTGTCAAGTATATGACAAACAGATCCAGTGGATCTGTTTTAGTTGCACAAAGCGGGCAGCTGCATTGCGCTTGTGCAAAATACAATCTGAGAAGAGCGGAATTGAGGAGAAAAGTACAGGGGGCAAAGAGCACAACACATAGGGGAAGATCCTATAAGACTGGAGTATAAGTGAGGATGACAGAAAGAGAACGCGCTGAAAGAGCGAAGAGGTATAGAAGGGAACAGGCCAGAAAACGCAAAAGAAAAAGACGCAGGGAAAAATTGACATTGTTCGGCGTGCTCTGCTTTTTTGTGGTGCTTTTGTGCAGTAATGCTTCGATTGCGGCCAGCAGTCTCCCCCTGATCCGTCTGCGTGTGAAAAAAGCGGAAATGATCCAGGACGAACAGGTGCCGGAATTTGAAGTGGAGGTAACCTTAAACCATAAAGAATCCGGAGAGAGGGTTTTAGATCCCGCCAGCAAGTATACGGTCAAGGATCTGGTCAAGGAATTAAAAAAGAAAAAGCATTTTTCCGTTTCCTGTGAGGCAGACGGAAAAACAGATGAGACTTATCCGATCAAACTGAAGCTGGACAAGGAGCTGGAAAAAAAGATTCGGAAAAAGTGGCATAACCGCGTGATGCTCGTTACGGAAGATGCAGAATTAGTCGTCAAAAACAAGCTGGGGACCTGGAAAGGAAAACAGTTTAAAAAATATGACGGAACCTTGGCAAAGAATGAGTTTATCATTTCCAAAAACCATACATACTATTTTGATGACAACGGGAACATGGTAACGGGTACTCAGACGATCGACGGCTCGGGATACTGGTTCAATGATTCGGGGATCATGCAGACCGGATGGAGAGACGCCGACGGGGTCAAGTATTATTATGCCGAAGACGGAAAGATGGCGACAGGATGGCTGAAATTGGATGATGATAAATACTATTTCGATTCAGACGGAAGGATGTTGACGGGAGAACACCAGATCGGCATGCAGAAATGTGATTTTTCGAAAGATGGGAAGCTGCAGTCGATAAAAGAGTCCTCTATTGATAAAAATAAACCGATGATGGCGCTGACCTTTGATGACGGTCCGGGTCCGCGGACAATGGAACTTCTTTCGGTATTGGAAAAATACGGAGCTCACGCAACCTTTTTTATGCAGGGGATCCATGCGGCAAAATATCAGGATGAGATCAAGAAAATGACAGAGATCGGCTGTGAGCTGGGAAATCATTCTTATAATCATCCGAGTTTGACGAGCTTAGATGCGGCAGGAATTTCAGAGCAGGTTGGCAGTACGAACAATATCATCAAACAGGCAGACGGAAAGCACACGGCAACTGTGATGAGGCCGCCTTACGGTGCGATCAACGATACGGTATCGGCCAGTGTGGGAATGCCGATGATCCTGTGGTCGATTGATACGTTAGACTGGAAGACCCGAAATGCACAGGCTTCTGTCGATTGTGTAATGAATACGGCCGGGGATGGAGATGTCGTTTTGATGCATGATATACATACCACATCTGTGGATGCTGCGATCGAATTGATCCCAAAACTGATAGAAAAGGGATATCAGCTGGTAACAGTCAGTGAAATGGCGGCTGCCCGCGGCGTAACATTAGAAAACGGCAAGAAATATTGTGATTTTTACAAATAATCAAAATAAGAATAGAGAGCAGGATAAAACTGCTCATCAAACGGCAAGCTATGCTTGAAAAAGTAACAAATAGACAAAAGTTTCAAGGAGGAAGAAAGATGGCATTAGTATCAACGAAGGAGCTGTTTCAAAAGGCTTATGAAGGTGGCTACGCGATAGGAGCTTTCAATGTGAACAACATGGAGATCGTGCAGGGCATCACAGAGGCAGGAGGAGAACTCAGATCCCCGCTGATCCTTCAGGTATCTGCAGGAGCAAGAAAATATGCAAATCATACTTATCTGACAAAGATCGTGGAGGCAGCTGTAATCGAAAACGATATTCCGATCGCTCTGCATCTGGATCACGGCGCAGATTTTGAGATCTGCAAATCCTGTATCGACGGCGGATTCACATCAGTTATGATCGATGGTTCTAAGCATTCTTTTGAGGATAATATCAAACTGACAAAACAGGTAGTAGAATATGCGCATTCCAAAGGAGTTGTGGTAGAAGGCGAGCTTGGAAAGCTGGCAGGAATCGAAGATGATGTCAATGTGTCTGACGCAGATGCATGCTACACGCAGCCGGATGAGGTAGAAGAGTTTGTAGACCGCACGGGAGTAGATTCTCTGGCGATCGCCATCGGCACCAGCCACGGCG
>CAKRWZ010000080.1 GCA_934418295.1 uncultured Mediterraneibacter sp. | reverse complement strand
GTCCGTGGGTCATCCGCAGCTCTTCCGCCTCTTCGTTTACCGCACAGACCACACAGAGGGCGTTTCCTTCGTACTCTGTCAGTTCGCCTGCCGTCTGTTCTATGATCTTTTCATTCTCATAGGAAAGATTTTCCCCTACGTAAAGACGCACCTGTGCCAGGTCGTAATCTGTCAGCTTCCGTGCCAGGTTTTTCACCCCGTCTTTGGTGCCCAAAATGGAAAACACTTTCCGGTGAGTCCGGATCAAGGAAACCAAATTACAGTTTCTTCCGTGTGCACTTGCCAAAAAGGTGTCGTCCCAGCTTAACCCGATCTTGCTCATAAAGTAGGATACCGAAGAAATCCCGCAGATCATTTCCGGCTTTTTCGGCAGCAGTTCCAGCAATTTTTTGGCCCCGCTGTAAAATCCGATGTCCCCGGAAAGCACAATAGCGATCCTTTCATATTCCGTATGTTCGTTTATGTAGGAAACGATCTCATCGCTCCGATAGGCTACATGAGTCTTCTGCTCCGGTCTTTGCACGGCTTTCAGCATTCTTTCGGCCCCGATCAGAAGTTCTGCTTCCTCCACTGCCTTCTGAGCCGCCCCGGTCATAGTCTCCCGGTTTCCCATACCGATCCCGACCAGGGAAATTTTCTGGTCTGCCGAAAAACCGAATCTTTCTGCCAGCTGTTTTTTACATTCCCAGCAAGAAATTCCACCGGTTTCTTCCGGACGGCCGATGACTACCAAAACTGCTCCGCAGGCAGCAGCCGCTTCTGCCTTTTCCGGAAATCCGCCCGCTGCCCCGGTATCTTTCGTCACCAGATATTTACACTGATACTGCCGCAGCATTGCCTCGTTCATCTCTCTGGAAAAAGGGCCTTGCATTCCGATAAGATGCTTTCCTTCTACTCCGCACTCACTGCAGGCACTGATCACGGAAGGAAGAGACAAAACTCTGGCATAGATCCGCTCTTTATAATCCGGTATCACAGTAAACTCCGGCAATTCTTTACTTCCCGTCGTCAGAAGGATGTTGCCTTCTGTATGCTGCAGATAAGCCGCAGCTTCTGCCACGCTGTCCACATAAACTGCGTCACGCAGGTGCGCTGTGCCTGTCCGGGAGATCCGTATACAGGGAAGGTTCTCCTTTGCACACGCCGCCGCTATATTTTCCGTAGCCTCTTTTGCATAAGGATGCGTTGCATCCAACACCAACTCCGGCATTTCTTCCCGGAGAAACGAAACCATCTCCGCTTCATCCATCCGCCCGCTTCTGGTATGAAGAAATGTTCCCTCTTTTAACGATTTTGTCCCGTATTCTGTCGCCACACAAACACATACGGAAACCTGATGTTCTGCAAGAAAGCGGCTGATCTCGCATCCTTCCGTCGTTCCTGCAAACACGATCACTTTATACATTCCGATATCCTCTTGGTGTTACCATCTTTCCGTTGATCTCTTTTGTCTGTGAATTTCCCACAAACACAGTCGTGAACATATCCACCTCTGCGTCTCTCAATTCTTTCAGGGTCATCACACGGGCTTCTTCTCCTTCCCGTCCGATGCGGCTTACCGTTCCGCACACCGTTTCCGGAGATTTATAGCGAAGCATCAGATCACAGGCTTTCTGCAGATAATCACGCCGTTTGTGGCTGGACGGATTGTAGAGACAGATCACAAAATCCGCCTGGGAAGCCCCCAAAATCCGGTTTTCAATTTTTTCCCACGGTGTCAGCAGATCACTGAGACTGATCAGACAAAAATCATGGATCAAAGGAGCTCCCAACACGGCAGCACCGCTGGACGCAGCCGTCACTCCGGGGATGATCTCCAGTTCTGTATCCGGATAATCCACCCCCACCTCATACATCAGCCCTGCCATTCCGTAAACACCTGCATCTCCGCTGCAGATCATGGATACGGTTTTTCCTTTTTCTGCCTCTTCAAAGGCGATCCTGCACCGCTCCACTTCTTTCATCATCGGAGTTGCCAAAAAACTGCTGTCCGGAAAATACGGCTTTACCAGATCCACATACACCGTATATCCTACGATCACATCGCTTTTTTTCATCGCTTCCGCCGCTCTGCCGGTCATCTGTTCAAAATCTCCGGGTCCGATCCCGATCACATATAATTTATTCAAAATGTATCCTCCAATCTTTCATTGCCGCCGCCATAGTCACACCGTTTCCCGCACATTTGGAAACGGCCAGTTTCCCTCCACTGTCCAAAAGACAGCTCCTCTCGCAGACATTGTCCACACCGGTGATCTCTTTTACAAAAGGAGAGGCGGAAAAGCTGCCAGGTACTTTTTGTAACGCTTCCGCCGAATACGTCCGGAAGGGCAGTTTCCATTTTTTTGCAAACTCCAGAAGTCCCTTTTCTTCTTTTTTCAGATCAATGGTAGCCACACCGGAAAATGCCTGTACAGACAGCCCATGTTTCTTTATAAATTCACTGAAAAACCTCTCGATCTCTTCCGTCTCTTTTCCTTTTTTGCATCCGACACCCAGCGTCAGTGCCGGGGGAACGATGTGTACCGTCACCGGAAAAGGAGCACAGGAGCTCTCTACGCTCACTGCCATTCCGATCTTCGGCCGTTCTGTTTTATCTGCAGGTTCTCCGTTTTTTCCACAGAGGCAAATGCCTTCCGGAAGTGCCCCTTCGTATGGGAAATCTGTATAAAATCCCACCGGCTCTCCCTTCAGCAAAGCCGCTGAAAATTCTTTCGCCGCCGGCATCGGGAAAATGCTGCACTGATTCTTTTTTGCGAACACATCCACCGCAAATTTTTTATGTACATCCGTGGCTGTCGTAATGACAGGGATTCCTCCCGTCAAGTCCGCGATCTGCTGCGCTAATTCGTTGGCACCTCCCAAATGGCCGGACAATAGAGAAATCACATAATGTCCGCACTCATCTGACACGATGATTGCCGGATCCTTCTTTTTGTCTGCCACAAAAGGCGCAATACTTCTGACCGCAATCCCACAGGCACCGATAAATACAATCCCCTCCGATTTCTGGAATTGCTTTTCCGTCCATTCTTGATGGCTTTCTGCGATAGATTCCGGTATATATCTGCTCTTCGCTGCCAGCTCTACTGCCGCCCCTGTTTTCTCCAATTCCTCTGCCAGCCGCTTTCCCGTTTCATACCCGGTCTGGCTGAAACATATCATCGCTATTTTTTTCATCTGCTTTTCCAGTCTGTCTGAAATTTAAAATTTATTTAGTCGCCTCACGAAATTCTGTTGTAAATCCCGGATCATATAATTTCGAACGTTTATAATCCGTCGTCCTTACAACATCACCGATAATCATCAATGCAGTCTTTGTGATATGGTTTTCTTTAGCTGTCTGTGCCAGCGTCCCCACGGTACACACAAACTTTTTTTCATCATCCCAGGTTGCTTTATAGACAATGGCTGCCGGCGTATCTGCCTGATATCCGCCCTCGATCAGTCTGCGGCTAAGCTCCTCCAGCATACCGGTGCTGAGAAAAATTACCATCGTCGCCTGATGAGCGGCAAAAGATTGAATGCTTTCCTTAGCCGGAACCGGTGTTCTGCCTTCCATCCTGGTAATGATCACACTTTGGGATATATCCGGAAGGGTATATTCCAGATTCAGCGCACTGGCCGCCCCGCAGAATGAGCTGACACCCGGACAATAGTCATACTCGATTTTTTCTTCGTCCAACAGATCCATCTGTTCCCGGATTGCGCCGTACAGACAAGGATCTCCTGTATGAAGCCGCACCGTCATCTTCTGATCCTTTTCTGCCTGTACCATCACGTCCATAACTTCTTCCAGCGTCATCTTTGCACTGTCATAAATTTCGCAGCTTTCTTTTGCATATTTCAAAAGCTCCGGGTTCACGAGAGAACCTGCATATATGATCACATCTGCTTTTTTCAAAAATTCTTTTCCTCTGATCGTGATCAAATCTGCTGCTCCCGATCCTGCTCCTACAAAATGTACCATCTTTTTATTCCTCCTTTAATTGTCTTTTATGATAAACAGGGAATAGTAACCTGCATCTTCCGGTATCTCTGCCACCGTTTTGTATATCTGTTCATTCGGCATACCGCAGTTTTCCACCATGACTGCTTCTTTTTTGCATTTTCCCAGCACTTTTTTTACTTTTCCGATCTGCTTTCCTGCCTTCATCAATACCTTCGTTCCGGACAGCTGCAAAGCCTCTTCTGTATCATAGGACGCCGGGATCAAATGCAGCATTTCTTTCTGCTCTGTCAGTCCGGTGTTGACTGCGGCAGCTGCTGCACAAAAGGACGGGATCCCGCTTATGATCTCCGTCTCATAGCCCATGGCACCGATCCGTTTATGGACATACAGATAAGTAGAATAGATCGTTGGGTCTCCTAACGTGAGAAAGGCAACTTTTTTTCCGTCGTCCAATAAATTTTTTATGATTTTTGTTCCTTCCTCATGGGCTTTTGTCAACAGCTCCGGATCTTTTGTCATAGGCATCGGTACCGGTAAAGTTTCTTTTTTTTCAAATGTTTCTGAACCATTTCTTTCCGCTCCTGCTTCATCTGCCGCCTCCACTGCCCTTGCTGCGATCTTCCAGGCAATGCTTTCTCTCGGCTTTTCCCCGGGAACTATAATCACATCTGCGTCCCGGATCACCCGAAGTGCTTTCAGCGTCATCAGTTCCGGATCCCCGGGGCCGACTCCCACTCCATAAAGTTTTCCACTCATCATTTATACTCCTTTTCTAATAATTTCATCAGCTCCCGGGCATGTTCTGTCTCCCCCAAATATCCTTTTTCGCTGGAGAACACGACCGCACCTAATAGCAAACGGTTGTAAGATCGATGTTCCAGATAAAACTGGATTTTTTCCATCAAAAGCTCCATGGCGGGCTGCAGCATTCCTTCTGCTTCCAGCACGTCCAACGCCTCTTCCGTCGTATTGCATTCCAACACTTTTCTGGCACATTCGACAGATGCTCCTTTGCGGATAGCACAGGCCGCCAAGGTTTCCATCCGTGCGTCCGCATTGTGGGAATGGGTATTCATGATACCGGCGCCCACTTTTACAAATTTTCCGATATGTGCCACAAACAGAATGCCTTTCACGCCGGCATCCATGGCCATATCTATCGTCTCTCCCACGTAATTGCTGCATTTTACGCTCTTTTCAATGGAGAGTTCCATATGCTCCTTCAGATATTCCTGCCCGTAATTTCCCGGTGTCACCAGCAGGTATTCCCTGCCTTCCGCAACATGCTGCCGGATCTCGATGCCGATGCTGTCTGTCAACGCTTTTTCACTCATAGGCTCTACGATCCCGGAAGTTCCCAGTATCGAAATCCCGTTTTGGATCCCCAGTCTCGGGTTAAACGTCTTTTGGGCGATTTTTTCTCCTTCCGGAACAAAGATCGTCACCTTTAACCCCTGGCAGAAGGCATATTTTTCCGCCACACTCTCCACCGCCTGCAAGATCATGGAGCGGGGCACATGATTGATGGCAGCTTCCCCAACCGGCTGATCCAGCCCCGGCTTCGTCACACGGCCGACGCCTTCGCCGCCATCCAAGACGATGCCTTTCTCCTTCGTCTTTTCCACACGGGCAAACACCAAGATCCCATCCGTCACATCCGGATCGTCCCCCGCATCTTTTCGGACGGCGCAGGTTACCGCATCCGCTTCCTGCTCGATCTCCAGCAGCTGTAAGGTCAGCAAAATGCCTTTCGGTGTCATAAAAGAAATCTCCGAAAGTTTCTTTTCTCCCAGAAGCATCTCTGCCGCTCCCAAAGCTGCAGCCGTCGCACAGGAACCCGTCGTATACCCAAACCGCATTTTTTTGTTATTTCGAATCACATAATAGCCTTCAAGCCCTGTCTTTTTTCCCATAAATAGCCCCCAACACGTTTTGTCAAAGCTTCCAGGCTCGGACTTTGACTCGTCGCCATACCTACAGAACCTGCCACCGGCAGCTTCCTTCGGATGCATGGCAACTAAAAAAGGTCCAGTGGACCTTTTTGTCGTATGCTTGGCAACAAAAAGCGCCCCTTTCTCAACAGAAAGCAGGCGCTGTCATAATGCAACACTCATCCTCACACAAAATGAAATCGGCATACAAAACAGATCGCCGATCAAATATGAATTGTACTTTCTTCGGAAGTCATTCATCGCATGTTTTTCAGCAGGTTTCCTGGCTCACAGATCATCGCTTCTCTATCCCTTCTCATGCATTTTTATGCAACAATGGTTCTATAGACTCACTCCCTGTTTACAGTGACCGGATCGCTCAGGATTTCCACCTGATTCCCTTTTACCTTCGCGCTTTACATACGCTCCGCACTGAAAACACCTGTGTTCAATTACTCATATAGTAGCACACTCATCTCCGTTATGCAAGGATTTGGGATTTTCATTCTTGTTTTTTTGAGGGTTTTCATTATAATAAGAATAGTATGCTCAGACAGGGAGGGATAATATGATTCTGGCATGTCAAAACGTAAAAAAAGCATTCGGAGCGGAAAACATCATTTCTTCCGGCTCCTTCCATATAGAAGCCCACGAAAAAGCTGCTTTGGTCGGCCCTAACGGCGCCGGAAAATCCACGATCCTCAAAATGATCATTGGTGAGATCACCCCGGATTCCGGCGAGATCGTCCTGGCCAAAGGAAAAACCATCGGTTACCTGGCTCAGATGCAGGATCTGAAAAGCGGAAGTACCATTTACGAGGAGGTCCGAAGCGCCAAAGCCCATGTGTTTGCCATGGAGCAGCGGCTGCGCAGCATTGAAACGGATCTGAATTCTTTACAGGGGGACGCTCTGGAAGAAAAGCTGGAAGAATATCACCGGCTTTCTTCCCAGTTTGAACTGGAAAACGGTTACGCCTGCGAAAGTGAAATCACCGGAGTCTTGAAAGGACTTGGTTTTGCAGAAGAAGAATTTGACAAACCGGTGGAGACCCTTTCCGGCGGACAGAAAACCCGCGTGGCCCTGGGACGTCTTCTTCTCACCCGTCCGGATGTGATCCTGCTGGACGAGCCCACCAACCATCTGGATCTCAACTCTATCCGTTGGCTGGAAACCTATCTGCTCAATTACCCGGGCGCCGTTTTGATCGTATCCCATGACCGGTATTTTCTGAACCGGATCGTGACAAAAGTGATCGACCTGGAATTCGGGAAACTCCATATGTACACCGGAAACTATCAGCAGTACGCAGAGAAAAAGCAGCAGCTTCGAGATGCACAGCTCAAAGAATATTTGAATCAGCAGCAGATGATCCGTCATCAGGAAGCTGTCATCGAAAAGCTGAAATCTTTCAACCGTGAAAAGTCCATTAAACGTGCAGAAAGCCGTGAAAAAGCACTGGAGAAAATAGAACGGATCGAAAGGCCCACGGAGTCTTCCGGCGAAATGCACTTTTCCCTCTCTCCTGCCATCCTGTCCGGAAACGATGTTCTCACAGTGGAGCATTTGACAAAATCTTTCGGAGAACAGCTTCTTTTCCGCGATATTTCCTTTGAGATCAAGCGGGGAGAACATGTGGCCGTCATCGGAGACAACGGCACCGGAAAAACCACGCTGCTGAAAATACTCAATCAGCTCACCGATGCCGACCAAGGCGAATTCCGCCTGGGAAGCCAGGTGGAGATCGGATATTATGACCAGGAACACCATGTGCTCCACAGTGAAAAAACGATCTTTGACGAAATATCAGACACCTACCCGGATATGAACAACACCAGTATCCGTAACACACTGGCTGCATTTCAGTTTACCGGAGACGACGTCTACAAACAGATCAGCGAACTCAGCGGAGGAGAACGAGGCCGTGTTTCTCTTGCCAAACTGATGCTTTCCAACGCCAATTTTCTCATCCTGGATGAGCCCACCAACCATTTGGACATCCAGTCGAAGGAAATCCTGGAAAACGCCATCAACAAATATACCGGTACCGTAC
>CAKRWZ010000079.1 GCA_934418295.1 uncultured Mediterraneibacter sp. | reverse complement strand
ATAGAAGAAAACAGAAAATGTATGGGAAAAAGGAGGAAATAAGATGGCAAAAAGAGGTGGTTTTCCGGGAGGACAGATGCCCGGCAATATGGCAAATCTGATGAAACAGGCGCAGAAGATGCAGAAGCAGATGGAAGAGCGTGCAAAGGAAATGGAAGAAAAAGAATTTTCCGCATCTGCAGGCGGCGGAGCCGTAGAAGTGACGGTATCCGGCAAAAAAGAGCTTTTGAAGGTGTCTTTACAGGAAGAAGTGGTGGATCCGGATGACGTGGAAATGCTGGAAGATCTGATCATGGCAGCGGTAAATGAGGCACTCCGCAAGGTAGATGAAGAAAATGCATCTGCAATGTCCAAGTTTACGGGCGGTATGCCGGGGCTGTTCTAAGGCCGGAGGAAAAGATGGAATATTACAGCAGTCAAATCAGCAAATTAATAGAAGAACTGGAAAGATTGCCTGGAATCGGTGCAAAGTCAGCCCAACGGCTGGCTTTTCATATGATCAGCATGCCAAAAGAGCAGGTGGAAAGCCTGGCGGAAGCCATGGTGACGGCGCGGAACAATGTGCGATACTGCAAGTGCTGCTGTACCCTGACTGACCAGGATCTCTGTCCGATATGCCGGGATACGGATCGGGACCACAGTACGATCATGGTGGTGGAAACGCCGCGGGACTTGGCAGCTTACGAAAAGACAGGACGTTATAACGGTGTCTATCATGTTTTGCACGGAGCCATTTCGCCGATGCTCGGGATCGGGACAGAGGATATCCGGCTGAAAGAACTGGTGCAGCGGCTGCAGGGAGACGTCAAAGAAGTGATCATTGCCACCAACTCCACGGTAGAGGGTGAAACGACGGCAATGTACATCAGCAAGCTGATCAAACCGGCGGGGATCAAGGTCAGCCGGATCGCCAGCGGCGTCCCTGTGGGAGGCGACCTGGAGTACATCGACGAGGTGACACTTTTGCGTGCCCTGGAAGGCCGGACAGAGCTGTGACAAAAAAGAAGAATAAAATCTCTGGTTGACCGTTTCGGGGGAAATGTATATAATCAGCACTGTAAAAATTTATACAGCCGTATTCGGTGAATAAATAAAAACAGATAACAGATAGAGGAGAAAACATGGACAAGTTAGAACTTATGAAGACTGCAAACGAGATCCGCAAAGGAATCGTAACAGCGATCCACAGTGCAAAAGCCGGACATCCGGGCGGCTCTCTTTCCGCAGCAGATCTTTTTACGTATCTTTATTTTGAAGAGATGAATATCGATCCCAAGGATCCGAAGAAGCCGGACCGTGACCGTTTTGTACTGTCGAAAGGCCACACGGCACCGGGACTTTATGCGGCTCTGGCAGAGAGAGGATTTTTTCCGAAAGAAGATCTCGTGACACTTCGACACACAGGCTCTTACCTGCAGGGACATCCGGATATGAAACACATTCCGGGCGTGGATATGTCATCCGGTTCCCTGGGACAGGGCATTTCCGCAGCAGTGGGAATGGCGATCTCTGCGAAACTTTCCGGAGAGGACTACCGCGTATATACCCTTTTGGGAGACGGTGAGATCCAGGAAGGACAGGTGTGGGAGGCCGCAATGCTGGCAGCACACAGAAAGCTTGATAATCTGCTGGTGATCGTGGACAACAATAATCTGCAGATCGACGGCACCATCGAGGAAGTCAATTCCCCGTATCCCATTGACAAAAAATTTGAAGCCTTCAATTTCCATGTGATCAATATCGACGGCAATGATTTCGACCAGATCGCACAGGCAATGGACGAAGCCAAGACGGTAAAAGGCCGGCCGACGGCGATCATCGCCAAGACGGTAAAAGGAAAAGGCGTTTCTTATATGGAAAACCAAGTGGGGTGGCATGGAAAAGCACCAAATGATGAACAGTTTGCAGAGGCAATGGCAGAATTAGAGAAAGCAGGTGAAGCATTATGTCAGAAGTAAAGAAGATCGCAACAAGAGAAAGCTATGGCAATGCTTTGGTAGAGCTTGGAAAAGAAAAAGAAAATCTGGTGGTGCTGGATGCAGACTTGGCCGGGGCGACAAAAACCGGTGTCTTCCGGAAAGCGTTTCCGGAGAGACATATCAACTGCGGTATAGCAGAGGAAAATATGATCGGTGTAGCAGCAGGTCTGGCAGCGACAGGAAAGATACCCTTTGCCAGCTCCTTTGCCATGTTTGCGGCAGGACGTGCCTTTGAGCAGATCCGCAACTCCGTCGGATATCCGCATCTGAATGTAAAGATCGGTGCGACCCATGCCGGTATTTCTGTCGGAGAAGACGGTGCGACCCACCAGTGCAATGAGGATATCGCTCTGATGCGGACCATCCCGGGCATGGTGGTTTTGAATCCTTCCGATGACGTGGAGGCAAAGGCGGCAGTGAGAGCGGCTTATGAGCACGAAGGACCGGTTTATCTGCGTTTCGGCAGACTGGCTGTGCCGGTTATCAATGACCGCCCGGACTATCAGTTTGAACTGGGAAAGGGCGTCGTGCTGCGGGAAGGAAAAGATGTGACGATCATTGCGACCGGACTTCCGGTGGCAAACTGTCTGGAGGCAGCGGAAAAACTGGCAGCAGAGGGCATTGATGCAAAGGTGATCAATATCCATACCATCAAACCGCTGGATGCAGAGCTGGTGATCAAAGCCGCACAGGAAACCGGCAAAGTCGTTACGGTGGAAGAGCATTCGGTGATCGGCGGCCTGGGAAGCGCAGTTTGTGATGTTTTGGCAGAAAACTGCCCGACAAAAGTGAAAAAGATCGGAATCAACGATACCTACGGCGAATCCGGTCCGGCGCTGGAGCTGATCAAAAAATACGGACTGGATGCAGACAGCATTTATGAAAAAGTAAAAACCTTTGTGCAGGCGTAAGTTTACAGATTTGTTTAGAAAAGTAAAGACAGTCGTACTTTGCGGAAAACGTGAAGTACGGCTGTTTTATTGCTGTTGCCAGATATATGACAAAAATCCGGGATGCTTTTGTTTTGTCGAACGAATCCCATCTCGTTCCGACACCAACCGCTAAATTAAGCGCTTTTCACGTGCTATGCTTGTACCAGTATTTCAAAACCGCAAAAGGCGGAAGAAATATCGGACAAGTAAACGTTGTGTAAATGGGGTGAAGCATATGGAAAGACAATTACCGAAAAATGTGCGGCAGATCGGAAACGTAAGTGATACGCCTAAAATTTATGTAGAAGATTATGTGGACACATTTTTTGCGCAGCTGTGTGAACGGGCACAGCAAAAGCCAATGGGTGCATTTCTGGTTGGAGAAATGCAGACGATCGACGGAGAAGACTACGTGTTTATCCACGGAGCTATCCAAATGCACGAATTGAAGCAGGAAAAAGGAGAAGTGGTCCTGGGAGAAGAAGTCTGGAAAAACGGTTACGAAGATTGTAAGCAATATTTTGAAGAAAGCGGGATTGTTGGCTGGTTCATGGCACGGCCGGATGCGGACCTGAAAGTCGATCCGGCAATTTTGAAGCTGCACCGAAAATCCTTTGCAGAAAAAAATACGATACTGGTCCTGAAGGATCCGGTTGAGAAAGAGGAGGTGTACTATGCGCATAAATTTAACGACTTGATGGAGATCGGCGGACATTATACATATTACGAAAAAAATCCCTCCATGCAAAACTATATGATCTCCAGTCGGAAAAGGAACGGCGTGTGTCCCTCGGAAACTATTGAAGATCGAGCTGCAAAGGATTTTCGCAGCCTTGTAAGAGAAAAAGAAGAACGACAGAAACAAAAGAAAGCAGCGCGGATGATGTATGCAGTCAGCGCTGCTTTAGTTTTGGTGGCGCTGGTGATGGGGGTTACCATGCTGAATAATTTTGACAAAATGAAGACAGTGGAAACGGCACTGCGAAAGACGGCGGCGGAAGAAAAGGAAACTGCCGGAAACGGGGATGCGGACGCGCAGGGACAGAACGCATCGGAAAAGGAACAGGCCCGGGACGGTGAAACTGCCGGCGGAGAAACTGCGGATCCCGCGCAGGGGACACAATCGGATCCCATGCAGGAGGAACAGCCGGATGCCAATCAGCAGGGAAAAGGGCAGGCAGATTCAAAACAGTCAGAGGAAACGGTGGAAACCGGCGGACAGGTGACGGCGCAGACAGGCGGAGAGGACGGCGAGAAAACCGGATCCGGTGGAAACAAAGACGGAAGCAATGAAAGTAACGTCAGCAATGGGAGTAATGGAGTTTACGTGGTGGAGCAGGGGGATACCCTGGCGATCATCAGCAAAAAAATGTACGGCGACGTAAGCCATGTGGACGCGATCTGCCGGATGAACGGCCTTTCCGACGGGAATTTCATTTACATCGGACAAAAACTGGTACTTCCCTAAAAAGTGCGAATCATGATATAATGAACACCAGCGGACAAAAGCAGAAAATCAGATTTCAAAAAACGGGATGAAATAAATGATCACAAAGGGGAAACTTACAGAAACTTGGCAGGAAGCCGGCAGGTTCTGTCGTAAAAAAAAGAAATGGCTGATAGCCGCCGGTATCGGCTTGATCGTGCTTCTGACGGGGTACTTTATCTTCAGCAGCCGCCATACCTACACGGCAGTCAGCGTGGTAAAAGAATACGAAAAGAGCGGAGCGGACAACTACAGTTATGCGGGATTCGCCGACGGAGTGATCCGCTACAGCAGAGACGGTGTGATGTATCTGGATCAGGACGGACAAGAGCTGTGGAACCAGCCGGCGCAGCTGCAAAACCCGAAGCTGACCGAAGGGAAAGAGTCCTTTGTCATCGCGGACGGAGGTGGCAACGCAGTCATGATCTTTGACGAAAAAGGGCTGAAGGGAGAGTTTAGCACCGTGCTGCCTATTGAGCGGGCAGCTGTCTCTAAACAGGGGATCGTTGCGGCGATCCTGAAAAACGACACGACACCGAAGGTTGTTGTGTACGACACGGCGGGAAATGTGCTGGCGGAGATCCAGACCACCGTGCAGAAAACCGGTTATCCGGTGGCGCTGGCACTTTCGGACGACGCCAATCTTCTGGGGGTTTCCTACCTGACCACAGAGGGATCGGCAGTGAAGACACGGATGGTATATTACAATTTCGGAACGGTGGGCCAGGGGAAAAAGGACAATCTGGTCACACAGGATGAGTATGAAGGGACTGTGGCTCCGGTGGTGTTCTTTTCCGGAAACGACACGGCAGTCATGATCCGGGATGCAGGTTTTACGGTGTACGAAGGGAAGCAGGTTCCGGAGGCAACGGTAAAGATCACATTAGATAAAGAAATCAAAAGCACGTTCCATTCTGCAGAGTGCGTGGGATTTGTGCTTCGGAACACCGGGAAACGGGGCTATGAGCTGCGGGTTTACAACCTGAAAGGAAAGCAGGTCATGTCCGCAGATTTCCAGGGGGATTACGGAAGTGTGAAACTGGCAGGCGATGAGATCATCATGCTGGAGGGCACCAGAGGGTGTATTTATACCTTGCACGGAACGGTACGGTTTAAAGGGGATCTGGAAATGGATACCGCCGAAATGATACCGGTCAACGGAAGACACCGTTATCTGCTGCTGAGTTCCGGATTGATGAGAAAGGTACGATTGGTAAAATAGGAGAGAACATGAACTGGTTATTGATAGGAATAGGATTGGTTTTTGTGCTGGGGGTCATCTGGGGAGCCTGGCGCGGGTTGATCAAAGTGGCGGCGACTTTGGTGGCGGCGATTTTGTCCATCGTGCTGGTGATCTTTTTGAACCCTTATGTCAGCAAAGCAGTGAAAAAGTGGACGCCGTTGGATGATATGATCGAAAAAAAGTGTGTGGAGATCTTTTTGCCGTCGGTATCGCAGGAGGTGCTGGAGAATGCAGATCTGTCGCAACTGCCTCTTACGGAATACCAAAAGCAGCAGCTGCAAAATAATGCGGATCTGTCTTCGCTTGGCTTAGGGATGGACGACATTGCAGGATTTTTGGGAGAGATCCCCAAGGATACGCAGATCAAGTTGATCGAAAATTCGGAACTGCCGGAATTTTTAAAGACGGCGCTGCTGGAAAACAACAACAGTGAGATCTACGGGAAGCTGGGGATAAAAACTTTCCCGGAATATATTTCGACGTATGCGTCCAATGTGGTGATCAGCATCCTGTCGTTTGTCATTACCTTCCTTTTGGTGTGGATTCTGATCCGGGCGTTTATCGCCGTGGCGGATCTGCTGTCATTCCTGCCGATCATCCACGGGCTGAACACGGCAGCGGGAGCGGTGCTCGGAGGAGTTTTGGCATTGCTCTTTATCTGGATCATCTTCCTGGTCCTGACGCTGGTCTGCGCCACCGATGCAGGAAAGCCTTGCCTGGAGATGATCAATGAAAGCGGTCTGCTCCGTTTCTTATATGAACATAATGCTTTATTGAAAATGCTGATCTAAAATGCAAGAAACAAAATCAAAAATTGCATAAAGAAGTCAAAAATGATAAAAACGACAAAAAAACAAAAAGAAAATGCAGGAGAAGGTTGACTTTTCTTCAATACATCTATAAAATAGCACATGGTGATCGAAGAAAAAGATCAATGATAACAGAGGAGGGAAACAAATGACACCTTACAGTCAGTTGGACAAAGAGGAGTTAAGAGCCTTGAAAGAGGATCTGGAGAAGCAGTTTGAAGCGTTTAAAGAGAGAGGAATGAAGTTGGACATGTCCCGCGGAAAACCGTCCAAGCAGCAGTTGGATCTGAGCCTTGGCATGATGGATGTGCTCAACAGTGAGAGCGACCTGACAAGCTCAAACGGTGTGGACTGCAGAAACTACGGAGAACTCAGCGGAATCAGCGATGCCAGAAAATTGCTGGCAGATATGTCGGAGGTTCCGGAGAGAAACATCCTGATTTATGGAAATTCCAGTCTGAATGTAATGTTTGATACGGTTTCCCGTGCATATACCCATGGTTTTATGGGACATACACCGTGGTGCAAGCTGGACCATGTGAAATTCCTTTGCCCGGTTCCGGGGTATGACCGCCATTTCGGGATTACGGAATATTTCGGGATCGAGATGATCAACGTTCCGCTTCTGGAGACGGGGCCGGATATGGACATGGTAGAAAACCTGGTGGAGAACGACGATTCCATCAAAGGTATCTGGTGTGTGCCGAAGTACTCGAACCCTTCAGGTATTTCTTATTCTGATGAGACGGTAAGACGTTTTGCAAGATTGAAACCGGCGGCTCCGGATTTCCGTATTTTCTGGGATAATGCATACTCCATCCACCATCTGTATGACGATAAAAGAGATGTGATCCTGGAGCTTTTGAATGAATGTATCAAAGCAGGAAATCCGGATCTGGTGCTGAAATTCATTTCAACTTCAAAAGTAACTTTCCCGGGCTCCGGTCTGGCAGCATTGGCAGCGTCAGAAGCCAATATCGAAGATGCAAAGAAATACATGAGTATCCAGACGATCGGCCATGATAAGCTGAACCAGCTGCGCCATGTGAGATTTTTCAAAGACATGGCAGGAATGCATGAGCATATGCGCAAACACGCAGAGATCCTGCGTCCAAAGTTTGAAAAAGTAGACGAGATCCTGACCAGAGAGCTGGGCGGATTGGAGATCGGTACCTGGACAAAACCTCTGGGCGGCTACTTTATCTCCTTCGATGCGATGGAAGGCTGTGCAAAAGCGATCGTAAGCAAAGTAAAAGAAGCGGGTCTGATCTTGACAGGTGCGGGTGCAACTTATCCGTACAAAAAGGATCCGATGGACAGCAATATCCGTATCGCTCCGAGCTTTCCGACGGTGGAAGAACTGGAAAAAGCGGCAGAGCTGTTTGCACTGGGCGTAAAACTGGTCAGTGCAGAAAAGCTTTTGGGTGAGTAAAACGGTATAAAAACAGATCGGAAAGAGTCTGTGTAAATAAAAAGAGCTGCGGCTTTA
>CAKRWZ010000078.1 GCA_934418295.1 uncultured Mediterraneibacter sp. | reverse complement strand
GTCCCGGGATCGGCGTATACATCTCGTGGATCGCTCCCAGGGCGCCATAACAATCCTTCACCGATTTTACGATGATCCGGACTGCGAAGAGATCGTAGATCTGGTCCAGCGTCTTGTCCTGATTGACCATCTTTTTATAGATACTGAAAAAATGCTTTACCCTGCCGTATACTTTTGCCTGGATATGGGCATTTTCCATGTGCTTGGAAACTTCCGACACGATAGCCTGAACAAACTCTTCTCTCTGTGTCTTTCTCTCATTTAACGCCTTGACCAACCCATAATATACTTCCGGCTCCAGGTATTTTAAAGACAGGTCATCCAACTCGATCTTAATCTTAGCAATACCGAGACGCTGTGCAATGGGAGCGTAAATATCCATGGTCTCTCTTGCTTTTTCCTGCTGCTTCGCCGGCGTCATAAACTCCAATGTCCGCATATTGTGCAGACGGTCAGCCAATTTGATGATGATCACGCGGATATCCTTTGCCATGGCAAGGAACATTTTCCGCAGATTTTCTGCCTGGACGTCCAGCTTGTCTTTTGCATAGGACAGCTGCCCCAGCTTTGTGACCCCGTCTACCAAAAGTGCGACTTCCTCTCCGAAATCCCGCTTCACATCCTCCAGCGTCACCTCTGTGTCCTCCACGGAGTCGTGCAGCATCCCTGCCACGATGGTTTCTTTATCCATCTCCAGGTCTGCCAGGATGATCCCCACCCAGAGGGGATGGATGATATAGGCTTCCCCGGATTTCCGGAACTGTCCCGCATGAGCCTCCGACGCATGCCGGTAAGCTTTTTCGATCAACGAAAAATCTGCCGACGGATGGTACTTCTTGATCCGTTCCACCAGCGTCTTATACAACTGCTCCGGATTCTGATAATCTTCAGGAGCCTTCACTGCATGTCCGTCTACCATCTCCAAATTTTTGTTCAGCATTTCATATTCCAGTGTCCCGGACATTTCAGCTCCTCCTCTCATCTCAAAATTGCGCTAATACATTGTAGTATATCATTTTTTTCTTTGTTTTCAAACATTTTCTGCCGCAAAATGTAGAATTTCCGGTCTACTGATAGTTTGTCACCGTCAGCTGCAGAGACCTTCTTCCCATATACTCATGGATCCCCGGATAAAAGACCAGAGAAAAGGATTCCTGCATCTGCGTGCAGGCCAAAAAGCGGACTGCATCCCCGAAATAGACGGCATCCATCCGCACGCCGTCCGGATTTTCCACCTGAAATTTTAACACATTTCTGTGCCTGCCCAGAACCTGAGGATGTAAGATCTTCAGATTTTTTTCTGCAAACAGCGGTCTTGGATTTCCTTTTCCGAAAGGCTGCAAAAGCTCCGTCTCTTTCACCAGTGCTTCTGTAATATAAGGAAGGGGAAGCAGCATGTCGATCTTCACTTTTTCCGCCAGATCTTCCTCCTGCAATGTGCAGAGCGCATTGATCTTCTTCCGGAAAATTTCCAGGTTCTGCCGGGGCATGGAAACTCCCACCGCCATTTTATGCCCGCCGAACTTTGTAAACAGCTCTTTGCAGGCCGACATTTCCGCAAACATATCATAGGCTTCCACCGAACGCCCGGAACCTTTTATCCCATCCTCTGCGTCCGTCAAAACCAAGGTCGGCTTATGGCATGCCTCCCGCACACGTCCTGCCACGATCCCCGCAATACTTTCATGACATTCCGACAGATACAGCACCAGGATCCGCTCTTCTTTGTAATGATCCGTCTCCATCAGTTCTAATGCCTGTTTCACGCTTTTTTCTGTCATTTCTTTTCGGGAGTCGTTCAGATCCTTCAATTCTTTCGCCAGAACGACCGCTTCCGGCCAATCTTTTGTTTCCAGAAGAGCCAACGCTTTTTTCGCTGTGTTCAGACGGCCGCTGGCATTGATGCACGGTCCCAGCACAAATCCGATATGGTAGGCAGAAATCGGTCCCTGAGAGATGCCCGTACATTCGATCAAAGCTTTCAACCCCGGATTTTGGGTCCGCTGCAGCATTTCCAGCCCCTGCTTTACAAAAATGCGGTTTTCACCGATCAGATCCATCACGTCTCCCACCGTGGCGATGGCCACATTTTCCATGAGAAAATCAATATCCTCCGAATCGTTTCCCGATATGTCGTACAAAACTTCCATCAATTTGTACGCCACCGCAGCACCGCACAGACCCTTGAACGGATACGGACAGTCTGCCCGCTTCGGATCCACCACCGCATCGGCAGGCGGCAGTTGATACACGCGCTCTCCGTTTTCTTCCGAGAACGGAACTTCATGATGATCCGTCACGATCACGGTCATCCCCAATTCTTTTCCGTAAGCGATCTCTTCCGCCGCCGCAATCCCGTTGTCACAGGTAATGATGGTGTCGATGCCGTCTTCCCAGGCCCGCTCCACCAAAAGCCGGTTCAAACCGTAGCCGTCCCGGATCCGATCCGGAATATCGGTATCCACATCCGCCCCCAGCCCGTTAAGACCTTCTTTTAATATGTAGGTCGCATTAACTCCGTCAATGTCATAATCCCCTATCACACGGATCCTGCTGTTTTCCCGTATTTTTTCCTGCAAAATCTCTGCTGCCTTGTCCATATCCTTCATCAACATTCCGTCCAGAAGATCTGCAACTGTTCCGTTGAGATAATGGTCGATTTCTTTTTCTTCTGTCACATCCCGGTTCCGGATCAGTCGGGCTGTGATCGGCGAAATGTGGAAACGATCTGCGATCGCCTGAAAATCCGCTTTTTTCATTGTCAAAAACCATTTTTCCATTTTCATCGTCCTCTTCTTTCCGAAGCCATTTTATCGTATGCCGGCGGCCACCTACAGAACCTGCCACCGACAGCTTCCTCCGGATGCATGGCAGCTAAAAAAATCCACCAGACCTTTTTGTCGTATGCTTGGCAACTAACTTCGCCCGGGTTATTCAATACCCGGGCGAAAACCTTTTGCTGTTATAGTTCTTTTTATACTGTAGCTTTTTTTGACTTTTTCGTCATCACATACCACAGAGCTCCTGTAATACATACGGAAGAATATGCACCGCAGGCGATTCCTACCATCAGCGGAAGCGCAAACTCTTTCACAGAGCTTACTCCCAAGAAATACAGAACCGCTACCATGATGAAAGTCGTCAGAGAAGTATAAATACTTCTGGTAAGTGTCTGTGTGATACATCTGTTGACCAGAACAGAAAGTTCTTCGCTTTTCTTCTTGACTTTCAGCTCTTCACGGATACGGTCAAAGATTACGATGGTCGCGTTGATCGAATATCCGACGATGGTCAGCATACATGCAATGAATGTATTACCTACAGAAATCCTTGCGATCGCATAGAATGCAAGCACTACCAGTACATCATGTACAAGGGCTGCCACCGCACTGCTGGCAAATTTGATATTTTTGAAACGGAACCAGATGTAAAGCAGCATACAGATCGTTGCCACAGCCACTGCCAGGATCGCATCCTGCCGCATTTCCGAGCTGACCGTGGAACTGATATTTTCGGAAGTGATACCTTTCTCTTCCACCTGATAGCTGTCTTTCATGTATTTGCTGAAGGCTTCACGTTTGCTCAGATCCAGTGTCTGTGTCTTAAAGATGACCTGATTGCTGGATTTTACCTTCTGTACCTGCACGTTCTTATCACCGGTCAGATCCTCGATCTCCGGTATCATCTCTTTGTCGATCTCGTCCAGAGAATAATCTTTATTGAAAGTTACCGTCGTAGCAGTTCCTCCCTGGAACTCCATACTGTAATTTAAAGCGCCGTTCTTCTGGCTGCTGTTTACACCCATGAACACAAAACCGGAAAGCATTGCCACAGTAGAAACTGCAAAAAACACTTTTCTCTTTCCGAGGAAATCGATGACTTTTCCGGAAGTTTTTGCCTTTCCGTAAAGCTTCTCGCTCTTCAATCCGACCGCATACATTGCGTAGATCAGGATTCTGGTGATCACCAGCGCCGTAAACATGGAAAGCACGATACCAAGTGCCAGTGTCTGTGCAAATCCTTTTACACTTCCGGATCCCAGCCAGTTCAGTACTGCTGCCGCGATCAGTGTGGTCACGTTTCCGTCGATGATCGCGGACATAGCCTTTTTGAAGCCGGTCTTCAGCGCTGTCATAACGTTTCTGCCGGCCGCCAGCTCTTCCCGCACTCTGGCGAAAATGATAACGTTGGCATCCACCGCCATACCGATACTCAGGACGATACCTGCGATACCCGGAAGAGTCAATGTCACGTCCAGGGCATTCAGGCTGACTGCCATCATGCCGGTATAGATCAGCAATGCGATACCGGAAGCAAGCCCGGGCAGCTGATATACGATACACATAAAGATAAATACGATAGCCAGACCGATGGCACCCGCAAGGATACTGGTGGAAATTGCTTCTTCACCCAGCTGAGCTCCTACCACGTTGGAACGCAGCTCGGAAAGTTCTACATTCAAGCCACCGATACGGATGGTCGATGCCAGTTTTTCTGCCTCTTCATAGGTAGACATACCTGTGATCTGCGCTTCTCCGTTTTCAATGACACTGTTGACGCTCGGCACACTGGCAAAAGAACCGTCATAATAGATTCCGATGCTTTCTCCTGCATCTTTTGCTTTCTGTGTAGCCTCTGCAAACTTCTTGGCACCTTCGTCTGTCAGAGAAAGTTTTACTACATTTTCCTTTGCTCCCGTCGTCTGATTGGAATAGATCTCTGCGGAAGCTTCTTTTACATCCGTACCCGTCAGGACGATGGAGCCGTCTTCCTGGAGCTGATCCAGTGTTTTGCTCAGAGTCCAGTCCTGAGCAGCATCTCCCGTGCTGTTGACACGGCTGTAGTTTGCACTTCCGTCACTTCCGGTCTGTGCAATGAAGTAAAGAGAACCAGGCTGACCCAATTCGTTCAGTACTTCATCTGCATTCTGTACGCCCGGGATCTCAATGCTGATCCGATCGTCGCCTTCCTGGTAAACCGTTGCTTCGGTACTGTACTGTTCCACACGTTTCTGAAGCTTATATACAGTGTCACTCATATCTTTTGACGACGGCTTGTCTCCCTTTACCTGGTAAGTGATGCTGACTCCGCCTTCCAGGTCCAGACCAAGCTTGATATTCTCAGCTGACCCTGTCTTCGTTTTTCCGATTCCGAACACTGCTGTGTAAGTCAGCAGCGCCAACAACGCCGTCATTCCGATCAGGCTTACAATCCCTTTCCCTTTTTTCATTCCTTTTTACTTCCTTTCTTACTGTTTCACATCTGCAAGAGCTGCTTTTATCATAATCGCACATTCCACGCGCTTACGTTCCATCTCACAGCCGATCGGATAAGTTCCGTTCAGGCTTCCCTGGAATTTGTATGCATTCGCCATACAGCCGCCACTGCAATAAAATCTCGCGAAGCAATTTCTGCAATCTTTCTTCGTATAAACGTTTAAACCTCTGAATTCATCAGCGATCTCCGGATGTACGATCCCGTCTTCCACGTTTCCCATCAGGAATTTTTCATCCCCCACAAACTGATGGCAAGGATAAAAATCGCCCCATGGCGTCACTGCCAGATATTCTGTGCCGGATCCGCATCCTGAAAGGCGCTTGGAAACACAGGGCCCTCCCTCTAAATCTATCATAAAATGGAAAAAATTAAATCCTTTTCCTTCCTTTTTCCGCCGGATCATGATCTTTGCCAGTTTGTCATACTCCTCAAAGATCTGCGGCAGATCCTCTTCCCGGATCGCATAAGGATCCGATTCATCTCCGACCACCGGCTCAATGGAGATCTGCCGAAACCCAAGCTCTGCAAAATGCAGAATATCATTGGAAAAGTCCAGATTTTCCCGGGTGAATGTTCCTCTGATATAGTAACGCTCCTGGTCTCTGCTGTCCGCCAGCTTCTGGAATTTCGGAACGATCAGATCATAACTGCCCTTTCCGCTGCGGAACGGCCGCATCTTATCATTGATCTCTTTTCTTCCATCCAAGGACAACACCACGTTGTCCATTTCTTTATTTACAAAATCTTGTACTTCATCGTTCAAGAGAACACCATTGGTAGTAACTGTAAACCGAAAATGCTTGTCATGCAGCTTTTCCTGTTCTCTTCCGTAAGCCACCAGGTCTTTTACGACCTGCCAGTTCATCAAAGGCTCTCCGCCGAAAAAGTCCACTTCCAGATTTCTTCTGGAACCGGAATTGGCGATCAGGAAATCCAGGGCTTTCTTTCCCACCTCATAAGACATCAGAGCTCTTCTTCCGTGGTACTCCCCCTCTTCCGCAAAACAGTAGCGGCACGCCAGGTTACAATCATGGGCAATGTGCAGACAAAGAGCTTTTACCACCGTCTTTCTCTGTTTTACCACATCCATGAAATCTTCATATATATCTTCCGTAAAAAGCCGGCCTTCCTTTACCAGTTCTGCAACGGCTTCCAGGATTTCTTCTATATCCTGCTTTGGATACTGTCCCTCCAGCTTTTCCAGGACATGCTGCTTTACTTCCGGTGAAGTAATGGATTTCAGGTCGTGAGGACCTTCTATCTCGTCCAAAACGCCGATCACATCATAGGCCTCTTCATCCACCACATGCACTGCACCGCTGTTTACATCCAAAACAATGTGATATCCGTTATTTTGATATCGATGTATCACGATAGCTTCCTCACTTTCCTTATTGCCACACATATAAGGCAGCGGCCGAAGTCGCTGCCTTGCTATTATGTATGAGATACCAGATTTTCCTGCTTATTTGCTGTGCTCGCAGGTCTGATTTCCAACAGTGCAGGATGTCTTGCATGCTGACTGGCAAGAAGTCTGACATTCACCGCATCCACCTTTTTTCACTGTATGATTCAATGTCTGTGTATTTAATGTTTTGATATGTTTCATGTCTTTTTCCTCCTAATCCAATGGGTGCTTTCGCACATATTCGCTTCCTCATTGTATCATACTGACTATTCTTTTTAAAGTATTTTTTCTCAAAAAATGCGGTTCCTCAAAATTCTTAGAGGTTCCGCATTTTTTACATTCATTGTTCCATTTGTTTTCCCAAAAACCCTGCCGCCGACTCCGCCACTTTTTTCTCTGCCGGGCCAAAATGTTTCTGTTCTTCCTTTTGCAGAAGTATCACGGAGCCAATGGCATCTCCCGCGCTTATGATCGGAGAGATGATTTCTTCCGAATACCCAAGATCTTCCGAAACCACCGTCTGATATTTCCGGCTTCCGCGTTCTGCCAAAAGCTGCTCCCGCTTTTGGATCACACCTTCTGTTCCGGGTGTTATATTCTGTTCTTCCAGTGCTTTTTTCCCGACTCCCGCTGCAGCAATCACCTGATCCCGATCCGTAATGCACACCGTACAGCCAAGAGTCTGTGCCAGGCTCTCCGAATACTGGCGGGAAAGCGTCCCCATCTCCCCTATGGGAGAATATTTTTTTAAGATGACTTCCCCTTCCCGGTCCGTAAAAATTTCCAGCGGTTCTCCCTCACGTATCCGGAGTGTTTTTCGAATTTCTTTCGGGATCACGACACGCCCGAGGTCATCGATCCGACGAACAATTCCTGTGGCTTTCATTTATCTGATTCCTCCTGTATTTTCGTTTTCCATATTTTATATTCTATGGATAGTATGCGAAAAAAAGGAAGAAATATGCGTTTCCGCCTGACCGGCTTTCTTCCCTTTTCTGAATCAGGCTGCTGCAGGCTCTGTCTCAGGATTCTCTCATCCAGCTCCCCATAGCGTCCAGACCTGGCAGGGAACGCTATTCAATTATTTGTTGTACTTTTTCTTTCTGCTGACAACCATTGTACCGATGGCTGCACCGCCGCTGACAAACAGCAGAGCAATCCACAAAGCAAGGTTGCTTGCATCACCGGTCTGCGGACGCTTATCAGATGTTCCCTGCTTGGTGCTGGCTGGCTTTTTCTCAAGAGCTGCAATCGCATCCTCGATAGCCTTCGCCATCTTATCCACTTCGGATTGCTCAGTAATGTTCTTACCACGGACAACAGCCTTCACGGCATTTTCCACACCGGAGAAATCCTTGTAGTCATTCTTCTTCAAAGCATTTGCT
>CAKRWZ010000077.1 GCA_934418295.1 uncultured Mediterraneibacter sp. | reverse complement strand
TCTTTTACTGCTTTGTATGGAGATTTAACTGATTGTCTATGTCCCGTCTCGCATACATTACTCTAAGTATTGTTACAACTTTTTTATCGCTATCTGGAATATACAGTACCACATAATTATCTACAGGTAATATACGAAGTCTGCGGCTTTTCCACGGTTCGTTCTCATATTGTCGATAACGCTCCGGCATCGTATCCAGACTCAATATCTGTTCTTCCAGACGATCAAGTTGCCTTCTTGCGTTTTCCGGGGATTGTAATTCAAAAGCAATATATTCAAAAATCCCCCTCAAATCGCGATCAGCCTGCTCGGATACTTCTACTTCATATATCATAAGCCGTAATCCTTGCGAATGTCATCAAAGGCTTTCTTCGCATTTTTTGTCCGCCTAGCCTGAATATCCGCATATCCTTTCTCCAATTCTTCATTGAACTCTGCTTCTGATAATGTGCTGATATCAACAGGTCTGTCAAATGGTATTTTTACTTCAAACGGAAGTCCTCTCTGTAAGATAATCTGTTTATAAAACATATTGATAGCACTGGAGGCAGGGATACCAAGTGCAGAGAGGATACGTTCTGCTTTTTCTTTAACATCTGGTTCAATCCTGACATATAAATTTGCTGATTTTGTAGCCATATAAAACATCTCCTTTCGCAAGTAGGATTTTCATCTATTTTTATTATATGCAAATGTACGTACAATAGTAATACCATCTTTACGCCCCGCTACCTATGCGCCGTGGTTTGACGCTTACTGTGCTGCGGCTCGATACTTGCCTCCCCCGAGCAAGGCACTTTTACTATGCAAAACAAAAACGGAAGACCACACCGTGATCTCCCGCTTACGCTCCGCTTTTCTATTTTACCCTTGCTTTCCGTCGCTGCCTAACATCTAAACAAGAACTCATCCAGTTCTTCTAACGCATCCCGCAGCTCTATATCTTCCCCAGATTATACACGTAATTATTCCGCACAAGCCGCTTATGCGCCACTCTATACGTTACGCGTACCTTCTTTTTCTTCGTCTTATATCTCCACTTGCCTCTTACTTTCTTCCATTTCACCTTGTACTTTACGGTCTTGTATACATACTTGGTCTTATACTTCCACTGCTTCTTGTATTTCCACTTGCCGTTGACCTTCTTCCATTTAACCTTAACACGCTTCCACTTCACCTTCTTGGTCTTGTAATGAGTCGTGTAATAAGTCTGGTAATAGGAGCTGTACACCGCCGCATAGAACTTATCTCCGTTGTGGAACAAGCTCTCCATCTCGTATCCCGTCGGAATCCTGGTCGAATATTGATACTCACCGTCCCAGTCATAAGCAATGACCGTATTATACGAACCGGCCTTGCTCTGCACGTCGAAAATATAGTCGTTGTTAGCGTCGATTCCCTGGTTCAGATTGTTTCCAGCCTTCGACACTGCCACGTACTTAACAGGCTCCATATTTTCATCCAGCAGCAGATAGTTATGAGACTGATTGATCCGCACCACATACTGATGCCGCTCGCTGTTGTAAGCGACTCCCGAAAAGCCTTTGATTGCTGCCAGCTCACTAGAGCTTGCACCCTCCAGGCTTTCCGGAATCTTTACATCCTGATATGACGTCACCGTCAGAGACTCCGGATCCACCAGAGAAAGCCGATACGGTGCGCCGCTGTAATGCGTCACCACCAGCTTCTTCAAATCGCTGTTGTACGTAATATCATTCCCGTGATTCAGATTCAAAACTCCGGAAACCTTCACCGTCGCATTATCAGACAATCGGCTCTTCAGAATTCTGCATTTACTATTGGATTTATTGTAAAGCACATAATATGCATACGTTCCATCTGCACACGATCCCTGCACGACATCGTACTGCCCCGTTTTCTGCCCGGCGCTGCTGTTGAGCTCGAGAGTTTTCCCAGCCTTCTTCACCAGCGATATAGCTGCCGTTTTATCAACCTTCACACCAGCATACGAAACCCACTGTGAGTAATACACCTGACCGGCCGATTTGATATAGCTCCGGATTCTCACATAATATTTCTTGTTTTTATCCAGATCCTTTACGGTCGTTGAAACGGTGTCTACATCCGTGATTTTAGCGGTATCCACATTTGCTGCAAAGTCCGCTGCGCGGGAATACTGCACTTCATAGCCGTCTGCTTCCGCCTCGGTCTTTTTCCAGGTCAGCTTCATGGATGTAGAAGAAACACGCGTCCATTTTTCGATGATCGGAGCGATCACTTCAATCTCATCGCAAAGATTCCTCTGGACAATACCCTGCGAGTTTACATACAGCTTCTCATTCTCAATCCTTACCCAGCAGTTGGTCTTCAATGCACCATCGCTGCCAAAGTAATATGTATTGCCGTCAAGATCTACTGCACCGGTTACCATAGCACCATCTGCACCTAAATAGTACTTCTTACCCGATACTTCTTTCCAGGCGTTTATGACTAACTGGTTATCGGAATCAATGAAAAACTTTTTACCATCAGATTCAAACCATGCGTTTTTGATCAGCAATCCATCGTTACCAAAATAATATACCTTATCGTCAATCGTCTGTTTCCCGGTTACTCTCGCACCATCTGCACCCACATAATACGTGTTATTCTGATATGTGATCCACTGCGAAGTTAAGAGATTCCCCTTAAAATCATAGAAATAATACTTGCCGCCGGAAGATCTCCATCCTCCCATATAGGTATCCGTATCACTTCTCTGGAACTCGAAATTCAGATCCACTCTTCCGCTGATTCCGGAAACAGAGCCATCACTGGTGCACTGCCACAGCCGATACGAACCATTATAAGTACAGGAAGTGTACCACTGCGCCACCCATTTCTCATACTTGTTCAACGAGCTGCTGTTCAGCTTACTTGTCCACCAGCTTTTATTCGCATAGATCCCGGCTTTATAGCCTGCAGACTCCAGCGTCGAGCAATAGATATTCGCCATATTCACTATAGCAGAATTTCCCGCAGATGCGACCACTTTATCTTCCAGGTCATAGTACACTGGATAAGACGGCTTATGCCCCTTTAACAGACGCAGGGTATGCTGTGCTTCGCTGCGCGCCTTCTCCGGTGTGTTCGCATAAGAATAAAGGTAGACCCCATAAGGGATGCCCAGACGCTCACACTCACTCACATTGTACTGCCAGTATTTATCATCCTGTTTTGTGTAATCGCCACCATAGCCACATCTGATGATAGCAAAATCAATTCCGGAAGCCTTCACATTGGC
The DNA here is from genome assembly GCA_934418295.1 of uncultured Mediterraneibacter sp. GTDB lineage: Bacteria > Bacillota > Clostridia > Lachnospirales > Lachnospiraceae > Mediterraneibacter_A. Next base: position 4,883 of record CAKRWZ010000077.1, on the reverse strand, counting down.
CCAGTTGATCTTCCCCTGATGCTCGCTGACGTCAACGCCCTTTCTGATCGCTCCGTTGATGACAGAACCTGCAGAATTGACAAACTGTCCATTGGAATTTTTACCCCAGGCAGTATACGCTGCACGTGCTCTTCTCATAGAACGAGTATTTACCTGAGGTTGTTCCTGCTCAATCAACTGACCGTTATCAAATCTCCAGCTGTTGGCAGATTCCTCATAATCCAGCTCATCCGATTCAGATCCCCGCTCTTCTTCCTGCAAAGCCTCCGGCGCTTCGCTTCCTTCCTGGCTCTGTACAGCAATCTGATCCTGCTGCTCTTGCGCTTGTGCCTGCTCCTGAGCCTGCGTTTCCTGACTGCCCGTTTCCGCCGCCACAGCCGTGATCGGCTCAAGCACAGTCACCAACGCAAACACAGTAACGATCAGTGCACAAATCCATTGTTTTCGTTTGTAAGTGTGATGCATTGCTTCTTCTCCTTGCTTTCAATAATAAATCCCACGAATAAAAAACACAGTTAAAAGCTTTCTAATCAAAAAAGATAAATACATTTTTCAAAAGAATAATACCTCCTCCAAATAATTGCTATCAATTCATACTGAAAAAGAGTTCTCCTTTGTTTTTTAATAAAATAACTTTTTATGTACTTTTGAAATATAACTCCACAGATACAAAGATTTCAGTGTAATCACTAACTTATAAAAAAAATATCAAATCATCTTTCAGCATGGTTTAATTAAAATGACAATAAAACTAAGGATTTATAAACCCAGAATTAAAATGTCTCGGAATAAAATACCCTTTTATACAATTCGGATTTCTAATACACAATTGTATATGCGATTTCTCGAAGAATCCAGAACCTTCATATATCGGATCACCTTCATCAAAAAAACCTCTTACCGAATCATATGCTCTTGCCTTATTCTGTTTTCTTCTATCGTGAATCTGTTCTATAACAGCACAATCTAAATTTCTGTACAATTCATTTCCAGATTTATTAGGGCCAATATTTCTAGGAAGGGGTTTGTTAGACATCTTAAATAGTTCAACCAATGCATCATATCCTGCTCTTATTATCTCAGTACTACTTATGTCTAAAAGATTTAAACAAAATCCCAAATCAATTACAGCCCCAATAACTGCCGGAGACTTAATGCGGCTATCTTTTCGTTTCGCAGCTTTCTGAGCCCAATCCAAAGCACGCTGATATCCATTTTCCCAAAAATAAATTCCATTTCCTAGCCAATCATACTTATTAACGCTTGCTCTAAGATCCTTTCCTCGATATATAACGCTTTCAAAAGTAGCTTGATCACACCCATGAAAGCCCAAAACTAGCCCTGGTACATTAGAGTATAAAATATTCACAAAAACACCTCATTTAATAAAGATCAACTATTTTATCTTTTGAATTTCCATCTTTGTCAAGTGCTCCAATCCGAATTAATGTTTTTACAGCCATATCACGTTCAGCTTCAGTTGCACCTCGTTGATTAATTTCTTTTAGGCTATCGGCATATTCGCGAGAAATCGCAATAAATCGTGCCTCATCTTTACTAACTGAAGGTACTAATACATGATCAAATCTTTTGAATCCCCTAATAAGTTTCTTTTGGGAAATGGCCCGTCTCATTTTCCTCATATACCTTCCTCCTTTTATACAATTAAAATAAATCCTTCATTATCTATCTTGCCCACCGATGTCATTATATACAATCTCTATTACAAAACTTCTTGTAACTTATCTCATTTCTCATTATCGCAGATTAGATAAAACAAATTAAACATTATGATGTTTTATCATTTACATATTATATGTTTATATGAAACTATATGACAATTTTAATTTATCATCTTATTTTATCATTATATTAACAAGTGTAGCAAACTTTTCATCATATAAAGTTTGAAAACTCTTTCCATTATGTTGTGCCAAATATGCCAGAAACTCCTGAATATCATTTCGGTATATTCTTCCTATTTCTTTTAAAGATTGCACCGCCCGCATAGTAGCTTCATTATCCTTTATTGAATTAATTTCTTGATTCAATGCATTATATTTTTCTTTCCAGTAATGTATATATTTTAAACGTTTTTCCTCATTCTCATAAATATCCGCTGCCACAAAGTCCCTTGCCTTGTCCAAATAATATTCTCTCGCAGATTCGTCAAGGATGACAAATAGTATTTTGTCCTTAAAATTAGGATCACTTATGATTTCGCCCACTTCATACATACATGCAAAAGATTTTAAATAATTATCACTAACCAAGCACAATACAAAATCATGTGTATGTATGCTATGCATAAATTCCTTAAAACTTGCACGATATTCTAACCGAATATCCCTAGATATATGAATTTTATTATTACTAATCTTTTTTATATTTTCTTCTATAAAATCCGCTATTATACTGTCCACTTGACAATATGATAAAAACAACGTATGCGCTTCCTGCTTCCCCTTTTTTTCATCAGATAATCCTTCAATTGTAGGATTATTTAAGTTTACTAAATAGTTTCTTAACTCAAACGGGCCCATATCCCTATTTTCAAATATCAAATCAAATAGTTTATCTCTATTTGGGACTTTACTTTCAGGTGCAGACACTAACACACTTCTAGCAAGATCATAGAGTTCTTCATTATTCTTGGATTTTTTTGAGGCACCTATTAAGCAACATCTTTGTAACGTAAATCCAATTAAAATAGCCACATACATATCAATATCTGTGGACATATAATGGTTTAAGATGCTTTGCGAAAAAGATTTATAATTGTTATCATTTATGTAAAATTGATTCGAACGCACCAAAGATACAATTTCATCTTTAGCTTCCTCAAAAACTTCAATTGCCTCTTTATATGGACTTCCCCAAATCCATTCTAAACGAGATAATTGAAATCCAAGATATATACCTGTATTCAAGGCTTCTTCATGAATACATAACATTCTGCTCATCATCTTTTCTCTTCTCAAAAAACTTTCACCTACATACACAAAATTACTTCCTATACCCCTCTAAATTCTTCTTCGACCAGTTACAAAATATTGAAGTCGCTCCCTGCGCCTAAATTATAAAGCTCTTAACCACATTCTTCTTTCTTCGATCGTCTTCACTTGGAATCTTATTATACATCTACAGGATTCTGATGCCTTATACTATCCATTATAACATAATTATCGTCAAATACTAGCTTTTTAATATCCCTAGATAAGTTCTCAAGTCTTTACTTTTAAAAAGTACACTTCCATGCTCTTTTCTATCTCTTGCTCTCGGCCCTCCGCAATATCCTCCGATTCTGCACAAACCGTCACATACACCTTGATCTTCGGCTCGGTTCCACTCGGTCTGACAATAACAGAACAGTTATCATCCAGAACGAATTTCACAATATCTGCTTTCGGTAATCCATCTATACCCTGTGCATAATCAAGTTTCTGTTCGATCCTATGCCCACATAAATCATCTGACAAATCCCGGAACTCTGCCATGATCTTCTGCATTGTTTCAAAGCCTATAGCCCCTTCAAAACTATAAGAATGTACCCTGTTCAAACAGTATCCATACTGCTCATAAATCATATGTAATCTGTCCAGCAAACTGATTCCCCGGCTGGCATAATAGCAGAACATCTCACAAATCAGAAGAGATGCATTCACTGCATCTTTATCCCGCACATAAGAACCCGACAAGTATCCATAGGATTCTTCAAATCCGAAAATATAGGAATCTGCTTTCCCGCAAGCCTCCATCTGCCCGATCTGCTCTCCAATATATTTAAATCCAGTCAGTACGTTTTTCGTCTTCACTCCATAATGCGCTGCAATCCGCTCACATAGATCCGTTGATACGATGGTTTTAATAAAGATTGGATTCTCAGGCATCTTGCCATGCTTCATCCTTTGACTGCAGATGTAATCCAGCAACAATACGCCTACCTGATTTCCTGAAAGAAGTACATATTTTCCTGCAGCATTTCGAACTGCGATCCCGACCCGGTCACAATCTGGATCTGTCGCCAGGAGTAGATCCGCCTGTAGTCTTTCTGCATATTCTATCCCCAGCGCCATCGCCTCCCGGATTTCCGGATTAGGATAAGGACATGTCGGGAAATTACCGTTTGGCATTTCCTGCTCCCTCACTACGGTGATATTGGTATACCCGGATTCCTGCAAAGTCCGCGTCACAGGTCCAAGCCCCGCCCCATTGAGCGGCGTATATACGATCGCGATATTCTTATCGATTTCATCCCCAAAGAGAACCGAATGCTGTTTTACAGCCTCGACAAATCCCGTATACACGTCATCTGAGATATGCTGAATCTTTCCAACAGCCAAAGCATCTTCAAAATCATCCTGTTGCACATCTTGGAAAACATCTAGCTTTTCGATTTCCCCTAAAATTTCCTCTGCTGCCTTGGAAGTGATCTGACCTCCATCTGCACCATATACTTTATATCCGTTGTATTTACTCGGATTATGGGATGCTGTTACAACGATCCCGGCATCGGCTTTCAAGGATCGAACTGCATAAGACAGAGCCGGTACCGGCATCAGCTGCGGCCAGATATGTACCTGGATTCCATTAGCTGCCAAAATACCTGCCGCCAGTTTTGCGAAAACATCGGATTTGATACGACTGTCGTAAGCGATCGCAACAGATGGATCTTCATAATTCTTTTTCAGATAATCTGCCAGCCCCTGAGAAGCTTTCCCAACCGTATATATGTTCATACGATTGGTTCCTACTCCCAGCTCCCCTCGAAGGCCAGCCGTTCCAAAGGAGAGGTCACGATAAAACGCATCTTTGATCGCAGATATATTTCCCTCCATAGACACTAGTTCTGCTTCCAGTTCCTGATCTTTTACTTTCTGACA
>CAKRWZ010000076.1 GCA_934418295.1 uncultured Mediterraneibacter sp. | reverse complement strand
TTCTAAAAGAAATATTTTTACTCTGCTACTACAGTATACCACACATCACCGTTGGCTTTCGTCTCAGAAGTTACTTTATAACCGTCTGCTACAAAGTTTGTATGTGCACCCTCTGCCTGGCAATCTGCAGGGTTGAAGTTCACGAAAGTACCGCCTTTTACCGTAATCTTAGCTGTTCCGTTTGCACGGTTTGCGTCATAACAGTTCAGTACAAACTCATCTGCTTTTGCTGCATCCGGGTATTTCTGCTGTACAGAGAAGAGGCCGCCTTCGATCACTGCTTCGCCTTCAAGTACATATACAGCATGGATGTTTCCGGTAAAGGTACCATTTTTAATCACAACTTTTGCACCATCCTGTACGTCTACAGCATAACAGTCGTTCGCTTTTGCCTGGAATGTTCCGTTTCCTGTGATTGTCAGCTCTGCTCCTGTTCCGCGTGCTGAAATCAAAGACCAGGAATTCGGATCTGCTTCCCAGACATCTTTTGTGTTTTTAATCGTTTTTCCGTTTACATCCAATGTAGCTTTGGATGCTACCGTCAATGCTGTTTCCGGATCCACATCTTTACCCAAACTAACATTTCCGCCTGTTGCCAAAGCATCCTGCAGCTCGTCGATAGTAGCTACCGGATAGGTTGCATTTGCATCATATGTATGATTGTAGCTGTCACTTTCTACCGTATCCTGGGTTGCATATACGGTAACCGCAATACCATCCAGACTCAATCCCTGATACTCATTGCCGGCGGATTCCTGCATATGTCCTTTGATGGTCAACACATCAGAAGTTGCCCCTGCTGCAAGGCTATGATCTTTCTCTAAATCGGCATCATTGATCGTCCAGTCGATTACTTCGTTCAGTTTTTCATCGCCTGTGATGCCTGAGATCTTGATCTTGTATTTCAGTGCCAGCTTGCCTTTATTTACCACACGAAGTGCCGGCAATTCATATGTACAGCCCGGCTCCCAGAGAATTTTTTCTGCTTCTCTGTTGTCTGTGGTTTTGAAGGTAAGCGTCTTTCCTTCTGCACTTTCCCAGCTTCCGTCTGCCTTCTGCATTTCCAGTGCAACATCCAGATTTCCTGACTGGATCTTGTTGACGCCTGTACTTGCGGTGTCTGTGAACCATGCAAAGGTGGTTCCGATGAGCATTACTACACATAATGCCAATGCTAATACGCTGGAAATCAACGCTCTTTTTGTTGTTCTTTTTTCTTTCATTGCGTTTGCCTCCTTCTTTGGTTTCTGTTGCAATGTTATAAGAAAAATATATGTTTCCTTATTTTGTCACAATATACCAAGTATCGCTGCCAACCACTTCTTCTGTTGTTGTGCAGCCTGTGCCAAGAACAATTTTCCCTGTTTTTTCATTCACCGGATCCACAACTGTCACACCCGGATTGTAATTTTTAAACCTGCCGCCGTTTACCGTAATGGTACATCCGCCTGTTGCATTGTCCTGATGATTCAATACATAATATGTATTTCCACTAGGTGTCGCTGTTTCAAAGCTGCCGCCATTGATCACTACCGTAGCTTTACTTCCGGAACTCATGCTTGTATATACAAAAATGCAAGAGGTTCCTTCACTTGTACCATAGAAATGTCCACCGTTGATGGTAAGCTTTCCGTAATTTCCCGCGCGGACCGCAGAGGTTACTTTATTTGTATACGTTTTATTGGAGCCATACACTGCACCGGTCTGTGAGGCACTGCTGTCGTTGATCGTCAATTTCCCACCTTTTCCGCCAATATACAAAACTGAACCGTTATTCGGTTTTACTTCATCGGCGTATTCCAATCTGATGAAATGTCCATTCAGATCCAATACACAAGTCTTACCGCTAAGATAAATCTCATCGGTAACGACCACATCGTTTACCAATTTAAAATAGCCTTTTCCATTTTCCATGGCATGAGCTTGTTCTCCATTTGCAATTAGATACGGACTTGCTTTTTTACCATTTCCGCCGTTATATGCAATTTCAGCAGTAAATGGAGAAAAGTCATCGGTTGTAAAGGTCAAAACACCTGTTGCTGCATCATAGTAATACTGATCGTTTGCAGAAGACACTGTAGCTGCACTGGTCACTTTCTTCAATGCCGTACCGTAATGATAGAAGTTTTTCACTACCATATTTTTATCCAGCTGCATGGTCAGGGTGAAAAACTTTCCGTCTGCTGCATTTACCGTATTCCCGTCCTGATCCACCAGCTTCACATCCGTTGAAATAGCTGTTGCCCCGGCTTCTATCGTGAGATTCGCCGGTTTCTCTGCCGCTGTTTTGATCAGTGTAAGTTTTGTCGCATTTGTGCTGTTTGCCGGAACGGTTGCCGTAACTGTCGGGTTGGTTTCTCTGTCTTTGATCACTGTATCGGTTCCTGCTACTACATCTTTCGTAGCGGAAATATCCTGATACCAATCAAAAGCATCTCCGCCGTCTGCCTGTGCGTCGTATGTAGTTCCGTAGCTGTCGGATTCTACCGTATCCTGTACTGCGATCACTGTGATTGCAACATTTTCGATCTTAAGTCCCTGATATTCATTTCCGGCTGTTTCCTGCATATGTCCTTTGATGGTGATATTCTGGGATTCACCTGCACGAAGATGGTACTCTTCTCCAAGAGTTGCTCCGTCGATGGTCCAGTCGATCACTTCATTCAGTTTTTCGCTTCCCTTAATGCCGGTAATCCGCACTTTGTATTTCAATGCCAGATTTCCGTTGTTGGTCACGCGGAGCTCCGGAAGTTCATAGGTACAGCCCGGTTCCCAAAGGATTTCTTCATTTTCTGCACCGGCAGCTTTCTTGAAATCCAGAGTTTTTCCCTCTGCCGTTACCCACTTGTCCCCTTCTTTCATGTCCAAAGCCAGACCTAAGTTACCGGCCTGAATTTTGTTTACTGCAGTACTTGCAGTGTCTGTGAACCACGCAAAGGTGGTTCCGATGAGCATTGCTACGCACAGCGTAAACGCAAGTACGCTGGAGATCAATGCCCGTTTGGTTGAATTGCTTTTTCTGCCCTTCATCCGTTTGCGCCTCCTCAAATTTTCTCTCATGTGAATTTACTTTTTATTTTGCTACAACGGTGTACCAAGTGTCACCGTTCGCTTGCTTCTGAGCAACGACTTTATAACCATCTGCCACATAGCTGGTTCCGGCTCCCTCCGGATCTGCAGACGGATCAAAGTTTACGAAAGTACCGCCTTTGATCGTGATGGTTGCGGATCCGTCCTTATAAGCAAAATCAATGGCATTTACCACATATTTTGCATACTGCGGAACTTGCGCTTTACAAGTAGGCGCCATATCAAAGAATCCACCGTTGATCTCCAGACTTCCTTTCTGTACCTGGATAGCTGTGATTGCTCCATAGAACTTACCACCGTTTACTACGACTTTACCGCCATTTACATTCACGCCGTAAACCTGGTTGTTTCCGGCTTCACAGTTGATCTCACCGTCACCGTTGATGGTAAGAGTACCTCCCGTTACTGCCATAAGAAGCGGAGAAGCTTCGCCATAGTCTGCCTTTGCTGCGTCAGCATCCACACCGATGGTCTTTCCGTTCAGATCCAAAGTCGTGTCTTTCGTGATCGTCATCTGCGGAACCAACGTACTTACTGTCGTATCTGCCACCAGTGTGACCGGGATGTCAGCACCCACCGTGAGGTTTCCTCCGGCTGTTTCCAAAGCACTTTTCAACTCCTCTGCAGAAACCACCGGATAGGTTGCATCTTTGTCGTATTGGTTATCTTTGCTGTCTGATTCTACCGTATCTTGTGTTGCCACTACTGTGATCGTAATGCCTTCCACAGATTTATTCTGATACTCGTTTCCTGCGCTTTCCTGCATTTTCGCAGTCAATGTGATCAGACCGGAAGTTTCTCCCGCTGCCAGCTTGTGTTCTGCATTGAGATCCAGTGAAGTCTCCCCTTCTTTCATGGTAAAATCCAGAACTTTCAGAAGTTCTGCATCCCCTTCCTGCACGCCGGAAACCACGATCTTATACTTCAGTGCCAGGTTGCCGTTATTCTTTACTTTGAAGCCCTGCAACTGATACGTTGCACCCGGTTCCCAGAGAACCGCTTCGTTTTCTGCTCCTGCTGCTTTTACCCACTGCAGGGATTCTCCCAACGGATTCTCTTTCTCATCAACCAGCTCCACATCCAGCTTTCCGGCCTGGATCTTGTTGACTCCTGTGCTTGCCGTGTCGGTAAACCATGCAAAAGTGGTCCCGATCAGCATTGCAACACAAAGGATCATTGTAACCATACTGGAGATCAATGCCCTTTTCGTTGCCCTATTTTTCTTCATTTTCTCCCTCTCCTTTTGGTTCTGAAGCTCTTTTTGCTTTTGTTCCCCTATTTTCTGAGGATTTCTCCCCTGTTTTTCGTTTCTTCGTGTGTGGATGCTCCTCCGCCGGAGCCGTCGGCTGAACAGCCGGTTCTTCTGATTCTTCCGGCTCTTTCGTATCGTCTCCGCCTTGTCCCATCTGCGCTTTCATTTCCATCAATTCCTTCATCATGCGCTGGGCCTCTGCTCGCTCTGCCTCGATCTGCTTGCGTTCTGTCTGCAGCTCTTCCTGCTGTTCCTTCTTATATTTCTGGAACAGACGGATGCAGCGGAACCCTTCCATCAGGATCAACAGCAAAAACGGGATCAAAATACAAACAATGTAGCCGGGTGTCGTCTTTAAATATTGAAAGAACGTTCCCACTTTCGGAATATGTTTCTCGTATTTTCCGATCACATAATCGTAAGTAACGACCGTTTCGTCGTCCGTATCTGTCGTTGTACCGTAGGTAACAAATCCCGGCTCGCCGTTCTCATCCGTTGTAATGCTGCGGATCTTATGTGTAACGACCTCTCCGTAGTTTTCCGTATTCTGGGAGGTATAAGCGATGATATCGCCCTCTTTCAAGGTAGACGGATCTACTTCTTTTACCAGTACCAGATCTCCGGCGCTGAAGTCGGTCTTACTCATGGAATCCGACATAACGATAAACGCTTTGTAGCCAAACAAGCTGCGGTCTGAGCGGTCAAAGGTTGTGACGGAAACGATCGTAAAGATCATCATGCCGACAGCCAATGCCACGACCAATCCTACCAGAATGTTACGTATTGTCTTTAATGCTTTCATGTGTATTGCTCCTTGCTTCTGCATTTTTAGTCGAATTCCCGATTTGGATTATTCTTGGTCTGTGTTGCTTCCGCACACATCGTAAAGGTCAGATCCAGGCTCTGGGCATCATTTCCCGCATTCTCCGGAAAATGGAAATATACAGTCAACGTTTTCTTTTGGTTGACCTTCAGGATCTCATCGGCCGTGCTTACCTGTTTTCGGTTTAACTCTGCCGGTGTTCCGTGATAGAGGGTCTTGTCACCGTCTTTGATGGTAACGTCCAACACTTTTGCCAGCCCTCCGGTCACATCGTCCATATAAATCTTATAGTACACATCCCAGGTACTCTCATTTTCAATAAAGAAATCTTTCTTCACCGTCATTCCCGGTTCAAAAAGAAATTCGTTTTCCCGGATCACCGGTTTCCCGTCATTGAGATTGATCTTCACGCCACCTGTATGGAACAGGTTGTCCTCCACAGAAACGCTTTCGTAGATCAATGCAAACGTCGTGATCGCAAGACAGAGCGCCAGCACAATAACGATAATAATATTTCCTCTCAGCCGTTTTGCTGTTTTGGAATCATTTTTCATAATCAGCCCTCCTGCGTCTGCGAACGATAATCAAGATCACCAGTGCAGCGGCTGCCGCTGACCAAAGCACAATGCGCCAGCTGTCACCCGTTTTCGGTGCCGGCCCCAGGTTTTTCACTTCCTCGCCTTCGATCCACCAACGAAAATCTGCGATCAGATCTTTGTTCTGATATGCATTTCCCACGGATGTATCCAAGTAAGCCGTGATCTCATAGTGAAGCTCATCTGTAGTCTGACCGGATGCATTCAGCACATGGTCAAGACTCGCCGGCATATCCCTCATCAATCCATTGTAAAGTTCCTCTCCCGTAGTCTGGAGTACAACCCTTACCTTCAGCACTTCTGCAAGCTTTTCATAACCCGGACGGATATCCGCATGATAGTGAACGGTCACTTTATCGTGATGGGATACCTGCAGTCTGAAATTTTTGGTTTCCTGATCACCCGGGAACATATTGGTCACACGAAACGGCGTATTGTCCGTCGGCTGCTTGTTATAGAGCTGAAGCGACGGATCTTTCTGGCTGCTTCCGTTTCCGGCCGCCTGTGCCGGCAAATTTTTCGACACGCCATCCATATACGTAACATTTCCGATGGTTTCCACATTTTTAAAATTTTCGATATCCACAAGGTCTGCGCTGTACTTTGCCGCCAACGCCATATCTCCTGACGCTTTCGGCGTAATCTGATTATCCGGTACCGATACCGTCTCCGTTTCTTTTCCTGTTTCTCTGTTGCGGACCACGATCCACGCAAGAGCTGTGAGACTCAATACCAGCAGTACAGCCAGTACAGCAGTGGCTGTTTTCAGTTTCTTTTCATTTGTCTTCTGCCCCATCCGGCTCACTCCTTTATAAAAATCATTCACCGTGCACACTTTTTGCAACATGCATCAGCAATAAAACACGCTTTGCGGGTTTTATTCGCTGATCAGCGGTCGTCAAATGCTGTCATGCAAGCATGCCGCATTTTTCTCGTCGCCACACTAAAAAAGGTTCACTGAACCTTTTTGTCGTATACTTGGTAACAAAAAGCTGCCGTTCAGGCGTTACCCCCTCCGAACAAGCAGCGTAAAATCATGATAAAGAACACTAACAACCCCTAAGTCTTTGTTTGTTAAACTTTGGTGTATCTTTCTCCTACCAGCAACCGGCTGTCATAGCCATAAACTATTCTTTACGACCTTAGACCCTTGGCTTTGTGTCCCTGTTTTTCAACCGGTTTACCTACTATTTGGTTTTTGTTCTCCCCCTCTGATTTTTCTGCTTATATCGTTCAGAAAATTCACTTTTAAATTATCACAATTGCAGAAAAAATTCAATATTTTGAAGCAAAGTATTTTTCTGTTTTTGCATTTTTGTTCAACATCAATTACATTTGTGTCTTTTACATCTATCTTGTTTAACTTTTTGGAAAAACGACAAAAATTCCTATACTCCTCTGTTATCAAAGCGCAGTTTTTCTCTTTGGAATGGAAAAAGACTCATATCTGTGCCCTCCAGTTCTAACAGCGCTGCTTTTTTATCAATTCCTCCTGCATACCCCGTCAGACTTCCATTGGCTCCCACTACACGATGGCAGGGAATAATAACGGAAATCTCATTATGCCCTACTGCACCCCCGACTGCCTGAGCCGACATATGCGCCATCCCTTTCTGTTTGGCCAATTGTCCGGCAATCTCACCATAGGTCATCGTCTGCCCGTAAGGAATCTGTAATAAAATCTCCCACACTTCCAACCGGAACGTTGACCCGGTTGGATGGAGCGGCGGCGTGAATTTGGGGTCTTTTCCGGAAAAGTATACGTCCAGCCATTCCTTTGCCTCTGTGAGAATCGGAGTCTCCCGGGAAATTCGTTTATCCGGAAGTGTATCGGCAAAATACTTTTGTCCTTCAAACCACAGACCGGTAATCCCGATTTCATCCGCTGCCAGCAGAATATCCCCCAGACTTGATTTATATGTACACGTATATATCTTACTTTCCAAGCTCTTTTCCTCTTAAACAAACATTATTTCCTTTATTATACCGTCGGCCCGACACTGCTTCAAGTATATCGTGATCCATGGAGGCGTACTATATTTTTTATATGCTCAGCATACAAAATCCCCTCCGCCACAAAGGGTGGAGAGGATCTGAGATTTTTATAAACATCCGTTAATTATTAGCAACAACATTGTACCAGTCGCCGTCCTGCACTACCTTATAGCCTGCCGCAACGACAACTTCATTGTCGCCGAGAGTCGGGTGAGACGGATCGTACTTATAGAAGCTGCCGCCCTTGACGGTGATCTTCGCGTTGGAGCCGTCCTTGCAGTTCAGGGTATTGGCAGGAGTCACAGCCTTGAACGTGCCACCGTTGATTTCGATCTGAGCGTTGCCGAGGGCATAAATCAGATCGCATACAGGGTCATCGGCAGGTACACTGACCTGACGGAAATCACCGCCGTTGATGATGACCTTACTGTCTCCATCAGCAGAAACAGCCAT
>CAKRWZ010000075.1 GCA_934418295.1 uncultured Mediterraneibacter sp. | reverse complement strand
TTAGCGATAATCAAAGCTGCAATACCCGCAGTTACTTTCCCCAGAATCATCGGCACCAGCATCTCCTGATCGACTCCTGCTGTAAATCCCAGGAAGTCACCGAATACAGCGAAGCTGCCTGTTCCGAAAGCCAGGCTCACGATTTTCCCTTTTGATCCCATCTTTTCCAGCGAAGTGACCAAGGGAATCAAATTCGCCAAACCTCCAATCATTCCAGCACAGTCATCTTTTTTCAGTCCAAATCGGCTTCCGATCCCTCCCAACGCTTTTCCAAAAGTGCTCGTAATCCATTTCATTAAAGGGAACGCCCCCGCCAGAACGATTCCGATTTCTCCACAAACGAGAATCCCTGATTCCAGACCAGTTAGTCCCGTCGTTTCATCCGGGATCGCCATGGCACAAAAGCCCGGCAGTAAAATCCCTGTAACCTGTTGAAAAACAGCAATTACAACAAGCCCTGTCGCCAAGCCCGTGATCACCGTTCCCACAGCACTAAAACTCCTGATTACTTGGTCAGGAAAAAACCACAATGATACAATAACCAAGCTTGCAATCACTGCAATCGGCAGCGTATTAAATAACAATGCGTGAAGCGAAAGCTTATACACGGTCAACTTCATAGCGAAACCACCCACAAGGCATCCCAGCGGAACAGATACAAGGCCTGCCAGAATTCCCGCCGCCAGAAACGGTCTGTCCTTGACTTTGATCAAGGAAAACGCCACGGGAATCGTAAATGTGATCGTAGGACCCATAATGCTTGCTACGATAAGTCCATTGAATTTTCCCACCGCTTCATTTTCTGCAAGCGCAGTCGCCATAGGATATCCTCCCATATCAGCACCAAGTAAAATACCTGCCACAACCGAGGGATCTGCTCCGATCGCATGGGCAATCGGTGTCACCAGCGGTCTGATCCATTGCGAAAGACAGGGTGCTATCGCAATGATCGCCGCTACCGCCATGGCCAGCGTCCCCATCGTCTTAAAACCTTCTTCGAATTCTTTTCCGTACCCCAGCTTATTCCCCCGAATGTAGTCAACTCCACCGATCACCATAAAAATCATCATGATCATCATAATAATGGAATTCGCCGAAATATGTGTTATCCAATCAGTTAGTGATCCTAGAAACAATTGCATCTTTTTTCTCCTATTATAAATTCCCTATTTACATTATGTGTTATTATATGTATAATCATAAGTACGATAATATTTATTATAATTCACATGATCAAAAAAAGCAAACACACATTTTTTCAAAAAGGAGGCAATTATGAAAAAAGTTACAGTAGTTGGATGTGGCGTTATGGGAAGCGCTATCATCCGCGCGTTAATGGCAAAAGATTTTCAAGTCACGATCGTTGACCTAAACATGGAAGCTGCGCAGCCTTACATCGAAAAAGGTGCTAAGTATGCAGCATCTCTGGATGAATCCGGAGAAGAAGATTTCATTCTGTTGAATCTGCCAACACATGATATCGCAGCAGCAGTTATCAAGAATACTTCTGATAAGAAACTGGCTGGCAAGATCCTGGTAGATACCACGACTTCCACACCATCCGAAGTAAAAGATATGGCAGCGATCACAGCAGAACGTAATATGATCCACCTGGATGCTGCTATTGAGGTTTATCCCGGAGACATTGGAACTCCAACCGGATATATCGTATATGCCGGAAGTGAAAAGGCATTTAACGAAACAAAGCCTGCGCTGGAAGCTCTGGGAAAAGCTGTGTATCTGGGCGACGATATCGTCGGTGCCAGCGTAACTGACCTGGCGGTACTGCAGGTTCACTTCGCTGCTATCGCAGGCCTTGCAGAGGCTTCTGCATTCTGTCTGAAAAACAATTATTCCGTTCAGAAATTCGTTGATCAGACTCGCGAGATCCTGCCGATCATGCTGGAAGGCAACCTTAGAGCCTTCGGATCAGAACTTGCTGATTACAACAGAGAATTCGATGATGCCAGCGAATGTACTTTGAACATCGAAGCAACTGCTACTGAAACGATTCTCCGCGCAATGCATGAATACGGTGTAAAGACCCCTTGCGGCGATGCCGTGCTGAAGCTGTTCCAGGATGGAATCAAGAGCGGCTATGAAAAGAAGAATGTCTGCTCCGTTGTAAACGAGCTGATATAAACACCCCTTAATACCAATTAAAAACAGGCGGACATCAAATCAAAATCTGATGTCCGCCTGTTTTTAAAATAATAAAACTCTGTATTTCGTTTTTATTTAGTCGCCCGTTACGATCCGATCCAGTTTCCCGAATTTTTTTCTGCATTCTTTCAGCAGACCGGCATAATACTTGTTATATACAACGCAGCCGATATGCTCCTGACGCACTTCCAGTTCACTGCACAGGTTGCAAGTACGGCACCAGGAGATTTCATCATCTTTGCCGTCACGCATCTTTACCGGCAGGTACGGATCCGCCATAGCCTGACGACCCAGTCCGATCATGTCCATTCCACCGGTGCTCAGAACCAGTTCCGCCATATTTTCAAAGGAAGTTTTTTCAGGTTCCAGACCCCGAAGCTCGTTATGCATTCCATCGCCCAGGACAGACATTCCTGCTCCAATGATAACGGTCTCCGGCTTTACAGCATCCTTCATGATCTTTGACATCGTCATATGCTGATATACATTTACGGAACAAGACGGAGTCGGGGACATGTATTCCCAGAAGATCGATGCATTTCCGATGGTTTCTCCGAAATAGTTGCAGCCGCGTGCTTCCATTCCCTGCAGAAGTGCAACGGACTCGCTCAAATCATAATATGGGCTTTCTACTCCTACATGACCCTGGCCGCCTGGGAATTCTTCATACATGCTTACGCGGGCTCCCACCAGAAACTTGTCGTCCGGGATCGCTTTACGAATCAGTTCACAGGTCTCAAATGCAAATCTGCTTCTATTTTCCCAGGATCCTCCGTATTTCCAGTTACGATCGTTATAAGGACGTACCAGCTGACTCCCCAGATATCCATGACAGAACTTTAAATCAATTCCGTCGCATCCGATGCTGTACAGGAATTTAGCCGTGTCTACCTGCCGCTGAATATAGTCTTCAATATACTGTTCATCGATAATATCTCCACCGAAAGTATGCAGGTGTTTTACGGAGATTCTTCTGGAAAATTCACGTCCTGCAGTTTCTCCCGCATGGTGGTACTGGAAAATCAAGATAGTATCTGGATGCTTCTTCTTAAAATCTTTTACAAACTTCTCCCACTCGTTTCTGCTGTCTTCATTGTATACATCCAGCAGCAGCTGCCAGTTTCTCGATCTGATCTCATACTGTAACGTGATAGCCTCTAAAAATACCAGTCCGGAGCCTCCATCTGCATACCGATCGTATCGGTTCAATGCATCCTGCGATAAAAATCCGCCTTCTGTTGCATCCGCACATTCCATCGGTAAAACAGCGAAACGGTTTGGTGCTGTTAATCCTCCTATTTTCAACGGTTTCCATAATAAACTATCTTTATTCATGATATTTCTCCTTACATATCAGCTGTTTTATAACGAAATTTCTTTTTTTCTCTGCGGTAAATTTAAGATTACCAGCGCTGCGATAACCAGAGCCATTCCGATCCAGGCATATACTGTCGGCATCTGTCCAAACAGGATCAGTGCTCCGATCGTACCTACAACAGGATCTACAGCAGCCATAATAGCAGCCTTGCCTCCCTCTACATATTTCAGACCGATATTATATAATGCGAACGGGATCGCAGAACTGATCGCAGCATAAAGTAACATATATCCCAGTGAGAACGCCGGCTGCACTGCGATCGCATGTCCCAGCTGACCAAAATCTACTCCTATGATGAGACATCCAATCGTCGCAAAGAAAAATGTCCATATATTGATCGTCAGAGCTTCATAACCTCTTCTGATCGCTACACCTGTAAAAATGGTATACAATCCATATCCCAGGCCGGATCCCAGACCGATCAAAAGACCCGCCACGCTAAATCCGGACAAACCTCCGATCAGACCGCTGACAAACGCACACCCTATTACACATAAAATCAGTCCGACTAGCTTTCTTGAAGTTACTTTTTCTTTAAATATAATAGCAGAAATGATAGTGACCCATACCGGGGATGTATAAAGCAATACTGTTGCAAAGTTTACCGAAGTCGTTGCGATATTGTGATAAAACAACACATTAAACCCGCAAGCTCCGATCAGTCCATTTAAAATAAATACCCAGATATCTTTTAATTTGAATTTAAAAAGACTTTTATTATAGAATAATACGAAAATCGACAGAATCAAAACTGCTCCGAAACAACGAATGAACAGTTTCGCGATATTGTCCGTGATCTGCATCTGATCAAAATAAATGACGAACAGGCTGATTGTTCCCCACATGCATCCCGCCAGGACAATAAGTAAAGGGGCGAATTTTTTAGCCATAATTTTCCTCCTTAGTTTCTTCCCGTAAACGACATACCCAGGGCATCGGCTGCGATCATTGCTGCATATACATCTTCTGCAGATACGGCAAACGGCATATTAGAAACAGTATCTTCTACTGCAACTTTTGCTACTGCCATAAGCTTGTCCGCATCCTTATTGTCCACACCGATATCCTTGAGGCAAACCGGCAGATTGACCTTTGTTAAGAAATCCAGCACTTCTTTTATTACATCTGGAGATTCGTTTTCCAGTACGAGCTGTACAATAATTCCAAAGGAAACCAGTTCACCGTGCATATATCCTTCGCAGTCCGGAATTGTGGTCAGTGCATTGTAAATGCCATGTGCACAAGCATCTCCCGTACCCTCTGCACCGATCCCCGAGAGGAAGATATTCGCTTCGATAACATTCTCCAGAGCCTTTGTTACGACTTTACGTTCTACAGACTGGTACGCCAGCACGCCATCTCTCATGATGATTTTGTAGCAAAACTGCGCCAGCATTTCCGCAGTATTAGTCGCTTTTCCTCCTGCCGTATTATCTAAATCAGATGCAATGCATGCTCTTGATTCAAATAATGTAGATAATCCATCTCCCATACCTGCCGCGATCATACGCGCCGGAGCTTCACAAATCACCTGACTGTCCACGATAACCAGATCCGGGTTTTTCTTGTGGATCATAAAGGAATCAAATTTTCCATCCGCTTTGTACACGACCGACAGACTGGAGCACGGAGCATCCTGAGATGCACTGGTCGGTACGATCGCTAACGGAGCGTCGCAGTAATTCGCAGTACCCTTTGCCGTATCCAGAGTTTTACCTCCGCCAACACCAACGACAATGTCACACTTCTTTTCTTCGTAAAGATTCTGCAGACGCTTCATTTCATCGTATGTACATTCTCCATTGAAAATAGAGTATTCAATTTCCACCCCATATGCCTCAATGTTCTGGTTTAATTTGTCATGAAGCATATCGTAAAGAAACTGATCGATTATTACCAGCATTCTTTTCCCAAAAACGCCAGTATACTTTCCCAGACAGGAAATTTCTCCTTTTCCCTGAATGTATTTCCCCGGGGAACTAAAAATGTAACTCATAGTGAAGTCCTCCTTTTTTAGATCGTCAAAGAATTATCTGAATCTTATAAAAAGTATACTGGATATTTCATACCACTCCTATTGTATATGCCCCGCAATCCTGTAATAATCGTCCCGGTCTTTATAACAATCGTTTTATTACTGTATTATTTATAATAATATATGCTATAATTATTTGGGTAAGTCTCGTCCTATATTGAAATGAAAGGGAGATAAGAATAATGGAACTTTATGATATTATTAAAAAAGCTTATATTCTGGATCCTAACTGTAAATTTTATTACACCTTTCAGAGCACGCCTCACAAACATAATGACTTTGAAATAGCTCTGGTCTTAGATGATGATTTTGAATATCAAATTAATAATGACATTGTAACGCTCAATAAAGGTGACGGCATTTTTATCAATTCCAATGTCAGCCATGCCCTGCGCCCTTTAAATCATAATACTATGTCTAAATTGTTTACCATTCGCTTTTCATCAAGATTTATCATTCAGGATCAGAATCCCGACATATATTACAAATACATCGCGCCTGTCAAACAAAATCTCACACTGCATTATCTCCCGCTGACCATTTCAGACGAAACAGAAAATGAAATTTTGTATAAACTTCGAGCTATAAAAAACTCCTATGCTAACGATGATCCTATGATGGAACTGCACGCACAAGTTCATCTTTGCAATATCTGGGAGCTGCTTTTAAAGCTCATAACTGCTGCCAACGTTTTACCTGTTCTTACGCAGGATGCTATTCATGACGCTCGTTTAACATCCATGCTGACCTATATTCATGAAAATATCGCAAGCCCTATATCTATTGATGATTTAATGGAAGTATCCCATATCACACGTGATACCTGTTTCAAGCTCTTTAAAGAACATTTCAACTGTTCGCCGATCAAATATATCAACAATTATCGCATACAGGAAGCGATCCATCTGATTGAAACAACCGATAAAAGTATTACAGAAATTTGCTTTGACTGCGGTTTTAACAGCCAGAGCTATTTCGGTAAGAAGTTCAAAGAAGCTACCAATATGTCCGCTTCATCTTATCGCAAACATAGAATCTCTAAAGATTCGGAGCATTTATAGAATATACTCAGGATCATAATCAAGTCAGGATTTTTCGCATACTAAAAATATGCTCGTCTAAAAGCACTTATGGCTATAAAACGAGCATATTTTTTCTCACACAGCATCTTTGCTACTCCAATAGTTATGCTTTATAATACTTTGTTCCTCGGCCTGTTCCGGTCACATATGCAAGTTGCTGCGAAACAAGATCTTGCAAAATCATTCGGGTTTTACTTTTTCCGAATGGTATCGATTTCAGAATTTCACTCATTGCCTTTCCATCCACTTCAGATAACGCCTCATATACAATGGCCTCATCTTCCAGAAGAGCATTCTTTGCTTTAAGCACCGGCAAAATTACTTTGATTTGATTATCATAAACTTCAAATTCAGGCTTTGTAATGCTGTCCAAATAAGTTTCCTTTATTCTTCGGATACCTGTACCAAAAATTTCAACAATTTTCAATCGATAAAATACATTACTTAGAATCGGATTTCTCAAATTTGAATAGTTCCCGGACAAATAAGCTTCTTTCGATAATCCCGCAGGAAGACCCCCTGGAGAAAACACTTCGATTCTGTCATCAAACATGAATATCCGTATATGTTCTTTGACATCCCAGACCCGATGAATCAATGCATTGGCAATCGTTTCTCTGAAGGCCTCCTCCGGAATAGAGTTCACAGTTTTCCGTGTAGTCCCCTCAATCACATCATATTTATAATAATCGTTGAACATTTCACAGGCAGAATCGTATAATGCCAGCGCAGAACAGTGCTGAAAAGTTTTACGCTTCTTGATGATACTGATAGATTCTCCAAACCTGCCGATATCGATACCTGGACATGTGTTTTCATCCGCTAAAATCGCTGCTGCGATATTATACCCGGTTTTATCAGAATACAAATTGAGGGTTTTAAGAACATTCATATCACAGGAATCGATCCCAGTTTCCCGAATCAATTTATCCTCTAATACGCTGAAGCTCAAATCCTGAACGTCAGATGGAAGCTCCTCATAACTGCAATTCCGACCTTCTAAAATCAATCTGGTTAATTCAAGAGTATCGACTTCGATTGTCGCAGTATCGTTTCTTTTGTAAGCTTTCGATTTATACAGATATGGTTTTTTATTCCCTGCACAAATGTCCAGAATAATAGTCTTTTCCTCCGTAACTTCCAGGGTATAATCCGGCTGTGGACGTATAGAATCATTGATTTTATTCTCTATATCAAGACAGCCCTTTTCAGGATCGTTTACACCAACAACCGTTCCCTGATCATTAATACCAAATATAATTTTTCCCCCATTATAATTAGAAAATGCACTTACAGTCTTTAAAAAAGTATTTGTAATATCTTCTTTAAATTCCAAATTCCTGTTTTCTTTCACACAAATCACCTCGCATATCTTGTTCTTCTATTATACTTTATCGCACGGCCGCAAGCAACCGTATTTACTTTACGATCGCATTTGCGACTGTTTTCGCGTGCGAAAATCGTTTTTCGATTTATGATGATTCCAGCGGAAAACAAAAATAAACCTGAGAGTCCAGAATTGCTAGTCTCTCAGGTTTTATTTTAAGAAAATATGACTATTTTATATTTACTTTAGTTATTATTATATATATAATAATAACTATGATAATATTTCTTTAATTACACGAAATAAAAACAGGTATAGTTTTTTAAATTGCAAAGGAGGATTTTATGGAATTTAAATGGTTGAATGAAAGTGAAATCAAAATTAGTGGAGATCAAATCGAAATATTGGCTCCTCCTCAAAGTGATTTCTTCTACAATAACGGTTCAATCAATGAGGACG